>JBQVLY010000059.1:0-9013 GCA_052361065.1 Methanosarcinaceae archaeon
GATGAGTTCTACGATGCCGGCCACATTCCCGGAGCAGCATCGATCCGTATCGAATCAAAAAAAGGAGCGAGTGTATTTTATACAGGTGATATAAGTACAACAAATTCAAGATTAGTGTCTGGTGCGGGAGACTTTCCAACCGCCGATACACTTGTGATCGAAAGTACATATTTTGGTGAGGAACATCCTGCCAGAAAGGAAGTTGAGTCTGCTTTTATGGATTCGCTTAATGAGACACTTGATATTGGTGGTACTGTGATAATACCTGCTTTTGCTATCGGGCGAACGCAGGAGATACTGATGTTGCTGGATTCACATGGAATCCATCCTTACGTTGATGGAATGGGTACTATGGCATACAAATTGATGATGCATCATCCTGATTATCTGCGAAATCACACACATCTTAAAAAGGCGTACAAGAATGCGGTTATTGTAAAAGGTCGAAAACGGGATTCCGTACCTCTGGATTCTTCTGTCATCCTTACAACAGCAGGGATGCTTAACGGTGGACCTGTGCTTTATTATTTAAACAAGTTGTACAATGATCCGAAGTTAAAGATCATGCTTTCAGGATATCAGGTTGAAGGTACAAACGGAAAAATGGCTATTGATAATGGAATTATTGATAATGACGGGGTTATCCAGCATATTCGTACAAAAGTCGAGCAGTATGATTTTTCGGCTCACTGCGGTGATAAGGAGCTGAAGAACATTGTGAAAGATTTCTGCGACACCGGTACGGAAAGGATCTTTGTGATGCACGGTGATAACACGGAAATGTTTGCAGAATGGATTATACAGGAAATTGGTGTGGAAGCATATGCGCCTGCCAATGGTGATGAGTTTATCCTGTGACCGTCTTTTTTGAACCTTGTTTATGATATATCGAAATCAGGAAACAGTGTCCGAAAATATATATTCATAATACAAGATCATTGTTTGATGCACCTAAGATATTGCCCAAAATAGTTAAAACCAAAATCAGCCTTATAGAAATCATGAAATTAAATCCTGAATACGATGCAATTGAGATGCTTGCAAATACAATTCTTGTAGCTGCACGGACCGCTCCAAAAGCCAAAGGTGAAGATAATATTGTTACAGGACTTGTAGAAAATGATGAGATTGAACTACTCGTAGCAACTATGAAAACAATTGCTACTAACAAAGGTGAGGGGTTTGAATTTTTCAACAGGGATGCACAAAATGTGAAAAATGCGGATGCTGTAATCCTTATAGGTATGAAGGCATCGGGTGCCGCCGGACTGAATTGTTCGGCATGTGGGTTTAGTAAATGCGTTGAAATGATGCAACACGGTCAAATTGAATCTGATTATATCGGTCCGAACTGTGCTTTTAAGTTAATAGACCTTGGTATCGCGTTGGGTTCAGCGGTAGCAAAAGCAAAGGATATGTGCATCGACAATAGGATTATGTACTCAGCAGGAACAGCCGCGCGGATTGCAAAACTTATCGATGCAGATGTGGTCTGCGCGATACCATTGAGTGTAAGTGGCAAAAATCCGTTCTTTGACAGGCAATGAACAATTAGCAGTCTTCATTCTTAAGAACCATCGATTATTTTCATATCACATTGCAGATATTGCCGATGTATTCGTGATAGGATCCTTCTCAACCAAAAACACATGGTCTGCCGAATCGATCAATGATTCGTCATGTGATACAATAAGTATCTGGCCTACTCCAATATTGCGCATCATATCAATGAGTTTTATTAATTGCTGGACGTGTCCGCGATCTAAAAATACAGTTGGTTCGTCCAGTATCAAGGGTGGCAGTGCATTGCCGCGTGTCGCGCCGCCCACACCCAACGATAACAGGCGATATATTGCACACCTGAGCACCAGATTGAATATCGCGCGTTCACCGCCACTCAATAGTTTTGGTTCAAGAGTCGTTCCGTCTTTTTCATACACTGTAAGATTATATTCCGAATCCAGCTTGATATGGGAATATGCGTTATTTGAATACATAAACGTGAACATCTCATTAAGTACTGCATCCAGCGCACCTATATTTCGTGTGCGAAGGTCTGCGCGTATGCGAAGGTACATGTTTTCAAGGGACTCAGCATCCCTGTATACCGCATACAGATAATCTGACTTATTCTTTAGTACCCCCAGTTTATCTTCAAGCAAAGACAGGCGTCTTATCTCATTCTCAAGCCGTCCTACATCTTTTTGCACATCATCTTTTTTGTGGGACAGATTTCGTATCTGATCTCCGATATTTGTATATGCACTCTCAAACATTTTGAACTTTACTTGCAGGTCATTAATATCAATAGTACCAATCTTTTTTTCAACCTCTATAAGCCGTTCCTTACGCTCGTTTATCTGACTATCAAAAAGTTCGGTCATAATCCGGATATCGCCAATCTTACCATCGAGTTGCTTGATTGTATTTTGCAACGTATCAAGTTCTAATATATTATCCTGTATCTTTTTAGCGATGCTAAGAGACTCTTTGGCTTTCACATGCTCGCCTTTAGCATCATCTTCCTCATTATTTAATTCGGATATTTCTTTGTCAGCCTTATCGATTGCTACCACAAACTCTGACTTTCGTCCATCAAGTTCAACAATTTTTTCATCTTCCCCGGCAATCCGGATATTATAATCATCAAGCAACTTCCCGAAGGTTTCGACCTTGCTGCTTAGAAGTTCAATCTCTTTAACACAATTGGCAATCGCCTTTGCATGTATTTTCAATGATTTCACACGATCGATCTTTTCATTAATTTCCACTTGTTTTAAAAGAATACCCGAAAGTTCGTCATTTAACTGTAACTTTTGCTTTTCGTCATCTGCAGTGGTTTTCCCTATTTTAGAACCTTCCAGATCCTGTCCACACGTCGGACACATTCCTTTTTCCAACAGTTTTTTGCTTTTTTTAATTCCTTTATCCAGTTCAGTTGTCAGGGTCGATATCTCACGTTCCATGCCGTGAAATTTTTGCTGCTGATCAGTTAACAGTTCCATTATGTCTTCAATATTGTCCAGTTTTTCAACCGTAAATCCAAGTGATTTTGCCTTTTCCACTGCACCCTGTCGTTTTTCATCCAGCATCTTTAGCGAATCATTTGATCTTTCAATTCCCTGCTGTGTGGATACGAGATCATCTTTAAGTTTCCTGACAGTTTTCTGAATCGCAGATAATTGTTTTTCCATATCCGTTACTGACTCTCTTTTTTGAATCATACTGTTTTCAAGCAATTTACGCTTGCCTTTTATGGTGCTAACATTATCGCGCGTGTGTCTCTCGTCCTCCTCCATACCCAAAACCACTGCCTTGATATCGTCATAATCAAATCCGATCTTTTTTTTGAACCCTGTGATGTTGGTTTTTATGTTTTGGATGATCGTGTTCTTTGACAAAATGTCATTTCGAATTGATTCGATCTTTTTAAATGCAGCTGTTTTCTTATCATTGAATTCTATTATCTGAGAATTTATGGAATCCTTTGTAACTGAAAGCGTTGAATATTCTGATATATTTTTATCGTATTCATCCATTTTTGACTTTGCGCCATCCTTTTTTGTGTCAAGATCATCAATCTTTGTCTGAATACGAATAGATACTTCCCTTGACTGGTTAAGTTTTTCATGTGGTTTTTCATGCTCTATCTTTTCAATATCGATTTCTACATCATTGACCTTTTCCCCAATATCACGTTTAAGTCGCCCAACACCCACACGCGCGCTGCCGGCACGCTCGCGATATTCCTCAAGTTTGCCAAGTTGCAAAAGATCATCGATCATGCGCTGGCGATCCCTGGGTTTTGCATTTATCAGCACATCGATCTCACCCTGCCTTATATAAACACAATTCGTATATGCTTTCTCGTCCATATTAAGCAGCGCGCGCACAGCATCATATGTTTGTGTCGCCTGGTCTACCAGTATCTTACCATCGACTTTCAAAACCGATCCGGAACTTGAAGCATTACCTGTTTTTGGATTATAACGATATTCCTGCTTAATAGCATACTCCTGCCCATTCTGTTCAAAATCAAGTAATATCTTGGCCTTTGTAGCACCTTTATGTATCATGTCAGCAAGTACAAATCCGGATGATAATGTCTTGCTACCAAAAAGACCGCTAAAGCAGGCTTCAAGCAAACTTGACTTTCCGCTTCCATTTACACCAGATACAACGGTCACACCGCTGTCAAAAGAAATATCAAGATTTTTGTAACTCCTGATATTCTCAACACGCAATCGTTTCAGTTTCATATGTAATCCCCCAGATTATACTGCTTCGGCACAGCTTTGGTCTCTTTGGTATCATACTTTGCTTTTACTTCTTTGGTCTCTTCATCCGTAGTCTCTTTGTTTGTGTCCCCAACCGTGTTTTTGTCAATGCTATGATTTTCGGAAACTTCTTTTAAAACGTTCACTTTATTGTCTGGTTCGACTATTATTTCATGCCGATTTTCCGCATAATCAGAATTTTCCACAACTGTGCCCGTATCCACATGCTCGGATGCAGTTTCTTCCCCCATCGCCACCGGCGCCAATTCCTGTCTGGTATGTGGTATCGGATTTGTGAAATCCATACCCTTTACCAGTTTATTAATACGCATTTCAGTTTCGACATCGATCTTGGTCTTGACAATAAACATATCCCTTACAATTTCATCAATTACCAGACCCGCGCTGGTTAGTTCCATTTTTTTGATCTCCATTTTGACTATCTCATCCGGGTCTGAAAATGAAACACTAACCTGTACGTTGTTTGCAGTCCCATCACCTGCGCGCATATCCCGTATTCTTGGAACCAGCGCGCCTTGCTTTAATAAAAACTCCTCGACCTCGCTGAAAGATACTATAATATCCGGGTTCCCGGATATATCAACAAATACAACCTTGTCTGAAACATCGTGCTCTTTGATAGCAGCAAATATCTTCTCATGCGCTTTTACATCATCTTCCAATAGCACTTCTATAAACTCAAATTCACGTGTCAGAATATTACGCCGACTGATATCAATGCCTGAATGATCTATTGAAATAATATTGTATGACCGCGTTTCACGCTCTGCAGCACTGTTACGTTCAGTGCTTCCGCAATAGGTTACCCAGGTATCCCCTACCTTTGTTTTCTCATGTTTGTGGTAATCCCCAAGCAGCATCGCATGAACCGTGAAGGGAAGAGACTGTATCACTTCTTCACAATCCCATTCACCAAATGCAAACGGTTTCATAAGCTGGTGCATCACAAGTAAATTGTATTCATACTCGGACTGTGGCTTATCCCCTGCACTGTCAAACACCGAATAATCAAAAAGCGGTATCTTTGATTTAGCAACGCTGTCAATACCATATACTGCCACCCCTTTAATCTCAAAAGGCACTGTGTCAAGCCGGATTGCAAGGCCCATATTGTCAAGCAGGTCAAGCCATTGTATGTGCTGCTTGCTCTCGTGATTCCCGACAATTGCCAGAAAAGGAATATCTGAAGCCCTGAGCTTTGAAAGAATGTCCATGGTATCCATGACATCCTCAAGTGTGGGATTCCTTGAATCAAACAGGTCTCCCGCATGGATAACAGCATCCATTTTCATCTCGATGGCATCATCTATGACTGCATTAAACGCATCCAAAAAATCCTGCCTGCGCACATCACTATGATACTGGCGATAACCGATATGGGTATCTGCGGTGTGGAGTAATTTTATTTTACGGTTCATGTGTGGTTCTACTTCTACTATATTTACAGGTGATATTAAAATTGCCGCATTTAACGTTTAAGGCTTTGTTATAGTAGCCTGAGGTCGTTGTTGACCCTATTTCGAAACTAAACAACAACCTGTCCAAGGAAATACCCCGCCGTTGCACCAGTTATTTCAGCTTCATACATCTGCCCGGGCAAGAGATCATCGTTTTTTATTATTACTGGTCTATATGAATCCGTGCGTGCCATAAATCCCTCAAACTTAGCCTCTTTTGACACAAATACCATCCCCTTCCAGCCGATCATATGCTTTTTCGATTCGAATTTAATCTCCTTGCAAACGCGGTGCAGTTTATTTGAACGGTTTACCGTAATCCTTGAATCAATGTTGCGATATCCCCATGCTTTCGTATATGGGCGCGGGGTGTAACGTGAAATATTGACCTTGTCGGGCCTGTACTCCCGGACCCATTCAACCGTTTTTTTAAAGTCCTTATCCTCCTCTCCCGGGAAACCTACTATTATATCGGTAAACAGTGTAATATCGTCGAATTTGCTCCAAAACCTCGTGATTATATTATCAACATCTTTTATGTAATAAAAACGGTTCATACATTTTAACACATCATCCGATGCCGACTGGATTGGAAGATGTAACAATTTGTATATCTTTTCATTAGAAAATGCTTCCACAAGGTCATCAAGGATCGATATCATTGAAAATGGATTCATCATGCCAACACGAACCTTGAAATCACCCGGAATTGCAGTTACCATTTTCAAAAGTTCAGGCAGACGTATATCAGTATCCATTCCATATTGTCCGTTATCCTGCGACGTAAGCCATATTTCCCGACAACCTTCATTGAGCGCAGTTTCAATGTCCAAAACGATTGATTCGGGGTCAAACGACCTCAGACGACCACGTGCAAGTTTCACGATACAGTAAGTACATCTGTAATCACATCCCTGTGATATCTGGCAAATATGTATATTCGGATTGAAACGAACTCTTCCGATGTTCAAAAACCCTTCCGGCTCTGGTGTGAATATCTCAATACGTTTACCCGGCATCAAGTCATCATCAAAATAGTACTTTTCAATGCCATATAACACATCTCCAATCCTTGATATCGAATTGACACCAAGTATATGTGTCTGGGGATTGTTCTTCAATATTACATTCAGCTGAACCTGTGGCATACAGCCTGTAACAACAACCTCAATACCCTTTTTACCATATTCTCTTATCTTATGGAGTATCTTCTGCTCGGTAGCGTATTTCACAGTACATGAATTCAAAACAACAACTTCAGCATCATTTTCACAAACCAGTTTATGGCCCATCTGCATGATGGAATTCATCATTATCTCTGCTGAAGCCTGATTGGCTGAACATCCATATGTAGAAACATGTACTTTCATGCAACTTAGAACATATTACATAATTAGTATATGATGTTCACATCAGGCGAATCGGTGTTTCTTCCTTATCTACAATGTAGATAGTATCTGTAAACTTCACAACACCCGAACTTCCCATTGATATACTGTGTACCCTTGCATCTCCGCCGCCAAAGAGATTTACTTCTTTTAAAAATTGGCCAGGGGTGATTCCTGTTGCTGCAAAGATCACATCTTTACCTGGTACAAGTTTGTTGGTGTCCATCACATCATTAATATTGTCTTTGGTAATACCCATTGTAATCATCCTTGGCATCATTTCCTCTTTTTCTTTTGCGATCATCTCATCTGATTTACCATTTGCCTCATTTGGAAGTAATAGTCTTGCAACTATCTTTCCGCCAAGTATTTTCATCGCAGCTGCTGTAAGCACAGCCTCTCCTGAACCGCCAGCACCCATGACAATATGTACACCTGATCCTCTAATTGCAGTTGCGATTCCAGGCATCAAGTCCCCATCCGAGATCAAACTGACCCGTGCACCCGATGCACGGATATCCTCTATTTTTTTTTTGTGGCGTTTCCTATCAAGTATGACAACCACAAGTTCATCGATATTCCTGTTAAGTGCCTTTGCAACAATTTGAAGATTATGAGCCACAGGTGCATCAAGATTGATCATCTCACCAGGATGCTCTTTTTCGTATCGTACTACGTCGCCACCAACAACGATCTTATCCATATATACATCCGGCCCATGGAAAAGACCGCCTGGTTCTGCCATTGCCATTACTGCAATGGAACCTGGGATACCGTTAGATGTAAGATTTGTACCTTCCAGCGGATCTACTGCAATATCCACAATAATGTTACCCTTTCCGGTCCCCACTTCTTCGCCAATATAGAGCATCGGCGCTTCATCACGCTCGCCTTCCCCTATTTTGATCACGCCTTTCATATCAAGTTCATTAAGCATCCTGCGCATCGCCTCAACAGCGACGTGGTCTGCAAGCATCTTGTCCCCACGTCCCATCTGGTATGATGCTGCAATCGCGGCAGCTTCTGTTACATGCAATAATCTTGGAAGCAGTGCCTGCTCAATGGGTCCGGCACCATTCATCATATTTTCAGCAGTTTTTGGGTGAGTCATAATTATCATCTCTTCTAATTCAATATTTCAATGTGTCACAATGTATTAATCATTTCCATTATCACTTCAATATATCAACAAGAGCAACGCGCTCGATCACAAGTTTTGGGATCTTATCCTCACCCACAGCTTTTATTTCGGGTTCCGTAATGTTGAACTTTGAAATGATCGATTCACGCTTGGATGCGGAATAACCAATGAGAGGTTTTTCATCAATTATTTCTAAAATATCATTTGATGCCAGTAAAACACCCTTCTTTTCACCAATAATAACAAACGCTGCCCGGTTATCACCTTCGTGAAGCCCGATAGAAAACGCCTTCTCTATCTGTCGCTCACCTGCTGCATAGCGCATGATCTCAACACCGAAATCATTTGCTACATTTATATGCGTCTCCATCGCAACAGTGGCTTTTTTAACAGCAAAACGGATGTGTCGTTCTCCTGCGATCTTATCAGCATCTAATGCCTGGATTATGACACTATTCAAAGATGATATCTTATTAAGGGTTCTTAAAAACTCATGCAAGTCTTTGATTCGAACAAGTCCACTTATTATTTTCATGTCCATAACTTACAGATTGGAATGTTATTGAATAAGGATGGCGGTTGGATATTAGATTAGCCATTTTCACATAAATTTCAAAGAGTATATCAAATCAAAATATACGGGATTGCACACCTATGGCGTCAATCTGGCGTCTGTGTAAAACACTGGTTTTAATCAGGAAATCCAGTGTTTTGAGATTCTATTTTTCG
>JBQVLY010000060.1:0-8978 GCA_052361065.1 Methanosarcinaceae archaeon
AAGATTTGTGTTATGCATATATTTTACATAATGCACACTTAATGCAAGGCGAAATCTCGATATGTAACATCAAAAAAATTAGGTTGGAGGCAAAACGTGAATTGCTGAAACTTAAACAGCAGTTGCCGCAAAAAACTACCAATACCCGATGGCGCAAACCAATCGCAATTGCCTGTATTATTGCCAATATTGATCGATGGAATGCAAAATTTCCAGATTGGCAGATCTCCCGTATATAATAAAGCAGTGAAAGATGCAGCCTTTGGAAAACATTGAAAAACAAACTTGACTACAAAGTAAACGATGGACAGCCCACCTGAGCAGCAATTCTTCTGTTTTCCAATGAAACAAATAGATTCATTTCCCAGGCTGCGATACACTGTGGAAGGTTTAAAGAAAAAAACATTGTAATTGATGACAGGATGATCGTTGGCACTGTTTTTGAGCAGATCGATGAAGCCATGGACTTCATACGCAAGAACATCAATGTCGAATTTGTGATGACAGGCAAACCGGAAAGGGATCAAATATGGGATTACCCATTAGAAGCTCTGCGAGAAGCCCTCATTAATGCCGTTTGCCATCGGGACTATACGATCTTCTCAAACATAGAAGTACGAATATATGACGACAAACTTATAATCAGGAGTCCCGGATTTTTACCCTATGGGATCACACTGGACGAACTATACAAACCACATTCATCAACACTACGAAACAAAGGGCTGGCAGAAGTACTGTATGATACAGAACTGATCGAAAGATGGGGCAGCGGCATAGAAAAAATACAACAACACTGCCTCGATGCCGATCTTCCGGAACCTACATTTGAAGAATATCAGGGCTTTCAGGTTGTATTTAGAAAAGATATCTATGATGAAGAATACCTCCGCAGCCTGAATCTAAATGAAAGGCAGATCAAAGCTGTGATGTATGTTAAAGAAAAAGGGCAGATTACGAACAAAGAATACCAGGAAGTTTGCGCCACATCTAAAAGAACCGCTTCAAGGGATCTGGTAGTTCTGGTATCAACGGGAATTTTTGAGCAAATCGGTACCACAGGGACGGGGACAGCCTACATCCTAAAGGGGCCGCATGGGGTCACAATGGGGCCATAATGGGGCCAAAGGCGCCAGACCTTGATGATGGGGTCAAGGTTAATTATGCGAAGTTTGAGGGTTGGTGGGGAAGGTATGAGTTCTGAGAATGAAGACAATGTCAGGATACAGTAATAAATATAAATAAAATACAGCAGGAAACCGTAGAATGAACATAAATACCAATAGCAGTTGGAAAGGTTCGATAACCGACAATCAACCTCAGACTAACGAGCTATTTGACCAAGTAACTACTATTATTGAACAGGCACGGGTAAATGTTGTAAGATCAGTCAATAACCAGATGGTAACCGCCTACTGGCTGATAGGGCGCGAGATTGTGGAGGCGGCACCCTGGTATCATCTCTTAAAAGGTGAACGTATTAATGATTATAATCTGAACCTGACTGGAAAACAGGCCATACAAAAAGCAAAGGAGAATAAACATGCTTAAATATCTGAAAATAACCAATGTCGGCCCTGCGCCGACCATGGAACTGGAATTTGGCAAACGCATGAATCTGCTGACTGGTGACAACGGTCTTGGCAAGAGCTTCTTGCTTGATATTGTTTGGTGGGCATTAACCCGGAAATGGCCCGCAGAAGTAAATCCCAAACTGACCGCAGGTAAAAAGGCGCTGCCAGCCAAACGTGGTGTTGCCACCATAAGTTTCTCTTTCACTGACAAAAATAAAAGAGAAAGTTACGAAAGCGAGTACCTGCTCAAAGAACAGGCGTGGACCGGACACTCCGGACGCCCGTCAAACCCGGGACTTGTTCTCTACGCCATGGCCGATGGGAGTTTTGCTGTATGGGATCCGGCACGAAACTATTGGCGGACCCAGGATGGTGTGGATGTGCAAAATCGTCGTCCGGCTTATGTATTCAGCCCCAATGAAGTGTGGGATGGCTTACCAGGTCCTGAAGGCACATGGCTTTGTAATGGTTTGATCCGTGACTGGGCTGGATGGCAAAAGGAAAACGGGCAAGCATTCAAGCACCTGACCGATGTTTTGAATATTTTATCCTCTTCGTCCAAAGAAAAACTGGTTCCAGGCGAATTGACCCGTATCAGCCTTGATGATGTACGGGATATGCCAACCATTCGTATGCCATATAAGCAAGATGTGGCCGTGCTTCATGCATCTTCCGGAATGCGCCGGATAATTGCCCTGGCTTACTTCCTTGTCTGGGCATGGGATGAGCATCAAAAAGCAGCAAAACAACTTCAAGAACCAAATACGAATCAAATTGTTTTTCTTATTGATGAAATCGAATCACATCTTCACCCAAGCTGGCAGCGAAGTATTGTGCCTGCGTTGCTGTCTGTCATGAACAATCTGGCCGATAAAACAGATGTACAACTTCTTACAACAACCCACTCACCTTTGATAATGGCGTCAGTAGAACCTTGTTTTGACCATAAAAAAGATGCCTGGTTCGATCTGGACTTTAAGAAAAATAAAGTAGTCCTTACACACCGTGAATTTGAAAAGCACGGGGATGCCGCTACCTGGCTGATTAGTGAAGCCTTTGACCTGAAAAGCGGAAGATCGGTAGAATATGAAAACCTCGTTGCAGAGGCTTCCGCTCTTCTTGAAACGGATAAACCCGATCTAACACATATTAAAAAAATAAACGAAAAACTTATCGCCGCTTTGGGTCCGAAGGATGAGTTCCTTTTCAGCTGGCGATATGTGTGCAAACAAAAAGGGTGGCTGCGATGATCCCTGTCACGTTGCAAGCTGAGCCTGTCGATTTTGACCGAAAGGTTCGCCAGCCAGGCAGAAATTGGTTGGCAAGTCAGGGGATAGCATTGAATTCCGCTCCACCAAAAGCATCAGACCTCCCAAATTATTGGACACATTCCAATTATCAACTTTGGGAAGCGTATTCGGGTATCTGCGCTTATCTGGCAATTTACTTTGAGTGGGCAACGGGTGCGGCTTCAACCGACCATTTTGTTGCCAAATCGATAAATGCCGGGGCTGCCTATGAGTGGAGCAACTATCGGCTTTCCTGCCTTGCACCAAATCGCAACAAGGGCAAATTTGATGATGTACTTGATCCTTTCGGCCTGCACCCGGATACATTTGTTCTGAACCTGCTAAATGGGGAAATCCGCCCAACCCCTTCTCTGGAAAGTCCGTTAAAAGCCGCCGCCCAAAAAACAATTTCCCGCCTGAAGCTTGACAGCGTCGTGCACAATCGGTTGCGTGCTAAACACTATGAGATATACTTGAGGAAAAAGGATGAGGAAACACTGAAAGAATATTCCCCCTTTGTCTGGTATGAAGCACAAAGGCAGGGCCTGTTATGATATTGACTGAGCATCTCAATAAAGAAACGATTTTGTATTTTATAACCCAAGTTTCCCACTTGAAAATTAAATTCGGTATCCGCCGCCCCATCGCCTTTGCAATTTTACCCGATTGTTGGTCGTAAACTTCGCACTTTACCTATTAATTCCAATTGAGTTTAAATATTTTTTTTCTACTATAGATTCGCTCTGAAACAATTTCAAAACCTTTTTCTGCTGCGATTGAACTTGCACCAACGTTACAGAATCTTCACCGGTCTCTTTTAGAGACCATTTACCAATTATACCGTCTCGCAGTATTTTATACACCTTTTGTGGACTTTTATCAACGTTTGCATCTCTTAAACGATTTGCGATCGTAATATTCATCAGATGTGAAAGCACACATATTGTATAATGTGCTCTGACATGTTTTGGCTCCCAAACGTTGAACGGCTGTATATTGATAAACGATTTCACATCTTTAAACGCCTGCTCAATCTGATCCTTATTCCGATATGCAGAGATTAAATCCTCCACTCTAAGTTTTTTCCTACCATCTTTTTTGCTCTTGTTGTTTGTAACTATCAACCACAACCCATCAGTTCTCCTTGCTTTTTTATAGCGCACTTTCCGCAGGTATATTTTGAAAACATATATTTTTCTTAAACAATGAATGGTGCCAGATGATTGTGGTTTTCTGAATTTTTAGACAAATGGTTCAGAAAGATGCATGCAAATTTTCTGTCGAAGTCGGGAAATCGTATATTCAAAACATGTATTCTATGTATTTACAATATAAATATAATATTCTAGAAATGTGTAAAACCGCTATCAGGAAAAATTGTTTAAAATTTGCAGATACCTGCGGAAAGTGAGTTTGAGCAATCATTTATTCGATTATATAAATGTTATGATTGTCAATATATCCTAAAGAGAATTTATGCACCTGAATTTTCATCAATACCAACAGGTGATATTGCAGAGTATCCGGCATGTGGTTTAAAAAAGTTGATTTATCCAAACGATTACCATTCTAACTTTTAAATTATTCCAAATGATTTGATATATTTTATTGAAAGTCTAAGAGATATTCATTTGTGTTCGGTTAAGAGATGAATCATGATAAATAACATACATCTACAAAACTCATTCAAAAATGTGCAAATGTGAAAAACAACAACATGGACTGACTTGAAAGTTTAATTGCAAATGTGCATCGAGTTGCTTTTGCTCAAAAACATTAGCAACAAGCCAATATAATTCCTTAACCGAACACCAATAAATAGCATTCACAGTACCTACTGGCAAAGACAGAAACTAAAGCAAGTGCATTCGCTAAAGCATTTTATGGATAGAAAACAAATTCTCATCATGGGAAATACAGATACCACAGACATGGTTTTTTAGATGAAATCCAATATAATAAAACAATACGTGAAGTAATTATTATTCAAATGAAGGATGAAAAGGGAGTGACAAAATTTTTAAAAGAACATTTTGCTAAATATTATACTCGTGTAGTTGAACTAAAAGAGGACGATTGTAAAGCAATGGAGTTGCAGATTGAGTAATTTTGCCCCGGGGACCCGTTGATACAAAAAGTAATATATGATAAAGTATTGTAACTATTTAATCATATATATTCGTTCTCGGTATACTGAATATACTTCAAATCGATAACAGCATATGATTGTCAAATACCTTAAAATCGATGGATAGTAACTAAGTATTAAAAACGAACAAATGTTATAACATGTACATAAATAAGCGGATTATCTCCATCGTCAACCGGTTTTAAGTATGGCTGAATAGTTACAAAGTATTTAACTTAACATATATTACTTCTTATCAAATTTATTAATAGAAAATAGGGATGATCATGTCGGGAGAAAATTTAGAACAATTATTTTTGCAGGAAAAACCCACACTTGTGTTGCTAACAATAAGCTCACTTGAAAAGACATATGCATCTGTGATAACAAAAGAAATCAATTCAACATTTGCCCACACAACCAAAATATTGTCCAAAATGAATGAGCAAGGACTTGTTAAATTTACGTTACGAGGACGTGTCAAGTACGTAGAACTTACCGAACACGGAATAAAAATAGTTGATGCAATGAAAGACCTGATGGCTGCACTCGGTGTAGAATCAGGGAAAGATAACAGAATTTTATTTGGAAGAGATTTTAAACTGCCATTAGAACCAACATTATCTGATGTCATAACACAATCCCGGGCCATTCAGGAAAAAATAGACCAGCTGCGCTCAAAAATAGAAACAATATATAGTGTAGAACGTGAAAGAGGAGCAGATAAAGAAACGCTATCCCGAAAACTTGGACCGTTTAACAGGGATATCAAAATAATAAAGAATTTGATCGAATCTTCAAAAGACCTGATTGATGATTCCGTCGTAATATCACATAGCGATGTACAAAGGCGTCTGGAGTCAATAATCAACCAGTAGTCCATCAATTGTTCACAATTTATAAATTGTAGTACCTTACAAGATATTTTCGTGTTTTTTTGGCAAGAAATTTCCGCTGCCTTTAAGTTCCAGCTTGTCCTTATTGGAGAATTATGAAATCAATAATATTGCTTTTAAACATATATGGCAGCTACGACCGTGTTGTCCGTTCGATTGAATCCGTAATAGCCAATGATATCAAAGATATTGATGCATCAGCAGAAATCCATGCAAATAGCGATGGCCGGGTGAAGGTTGATATCACAGGCGAAGACGATGAATTCTGTGCTAACTATTTGTTGAGTAAGTACGGCTCACCAATAAAAAAAGCAGAGGCTGGAGAAGAATATAAAGGATATATTCATTCAATAAACGAAAATGGGATTGTTGTTGACATTGGAATTAAGGTTATAATAACTCTTGATGAACTAAAACCACTGGGAACAGGGGAAGTTAAGCAGATAGCATCACGTTTTGGTATCATTCCACACCTTCCGGTCACGGTTGAAATTGTAAAGGTTGATGGTGATACAAAAGTGTGCTTTACAAAGACACAGGTTGATATGTGGTGGAAATGGAAGAAGTCAGGCACTGACAGGGTTATAGCTAATTCTGTGACACGGTCTGAGCTAAAAGCGGCAATAAAAAACACAGGACATGCCAGGGACATTTACGGAATTGAACGTATAGGAATAATGGAACATGCGATTGTTTGTCGTGAAAAGACAGATGGACCTGGAATTGTAGCTGATATAGGTCCCCTGTTAAGATCAGAACTTGGGGTTATCATAAAACGTGCATAACATCATCAGATGATTTGAACAAAGTTGAGTTAATCCTGCATCACAAATAGACAGTGTTTGTAACCATTTCCGTAGCATTCTGTTTCTTTGATATTGCAGCTTAGCCCCAATTTTCCAAATATGATTCCTTCAAGGAGTCCTTCATCAAAAGAGCAAAGCGTTTTACCAACAACAGGAGACGATTTGCAATCAAAGCAATTATAGACAATAACTACCAGTGGATCTGTGTCGATAATGGACACATCTCCCATATTGTGTATTTTCCAAAAATTTACTATATCCTTGAGCAAGCCATCAAGATCAGTTGAGTTGAAGTTTATAGATATATTTTCCCCTATATCTGCACCAATCTTTTTAAGGATGGGTTCATGATTGATGCCGTGTGCTTCAAAACCAAAGCGTATAGCATGAAAGATCAATTTCAAAAATGTATATTCGTTATCAATAGATGAAGCAATTTGTTGTAGAATATTGTTGTAATGTTTGACGATAGGTTCCTGTGAACAAGCCATGTATTGAGAATTCAAACGATATATCTTTTTGCGTTTGTCACAGGAGTCAATGTACTCTTCAAGCAAATCACATGATTTAAGGTCTTTAATATGCACGGAAATCGTTGATTTTGCTTTTCCGGTATGTTTGACAATTTCATCGAACGATTTTGGGGCAGTCTTTAAAAAATCCAAGACTTTAAGTTTAACATAACTATTTAGTGCAATAAAACCATGGTCAGTGGAAAATAATGCAGTCTGATCTCCAGCTCGTTGCATAATAATAAATAATAAATTGCAATACATATAAATGTTCGTTCGTGAATGACCGAATTGAATTTATGTATAGTTGTTGATAGTTAAAAATCCATCGTATATATCCATATGTGGATAAAAGATTAATCGGACTCGATATGAATAAAATAATTCTAATACCAGTTGAAAACGCAGAGATTACAAGGTCTGACCTGCTCTGGAAGGGCTTAATTGACAGAAGCAGAAAGATCAAATTAATCAGGCAAAAAGGAAAAAGATATCTGGAGATCCCGGTAGAATCTGATATTGAAGGGTACACGGTTATTGAGCAGGATGCACCTGAATATTACGAAAAATGTCAGTCATTGAAAGATAGACTGGAAGGCATAATTCCACCGGATGAACTCAAATACGTTCCATCTGGCTGGCAGATGATCGGCGATATCATAATTATCAGTATACCAAAAGAAATCAACAATAAAATCACCGATATTGCAAAGACTCTTTTTGATATGTATCCACGATGCAAAAGTGTTGTTCAGGATTTCGGGATTAAGGGACAGTTTCGTAAACCAAACCGAAAGACCATTATCGGGAACAAAGTAGAAACAATCCACAAGGAGCACAAATGTTTTTTTAAGATGGATGTAACAAAAATAATGTATTCAAAGGGTAATCTGCCGGAACGTAAGCGGATGAGTGAACTTGGTAGTGGGGAGATTGTTGTGGACATGTTTGCAGGTATAGGGTATTTTTCAATCCCGATGGCAGTACATTCAAAACCCGGACAGGTTATTGCTATTGAAATGAATCCTGTGTCGTATAGTTACCTGTGTGAAAATATAAGGTTAAACCATGTTGAAAACATCATAAAATCAATAAATGGGGATTGTGCAAAGGTCACACCGCAGGGTATTGCTGATCGTGTGATCATGGGATATGTCGGAGTTACGCATCACTATCTGGATCAGGGAATTCGTGCAATAAAAAAAAGCGGCGGAATTTTACATTACCATGAGACCACGCCGGAAAGTTTATTATTTGACCGTCCCATTGCCCGTATAACGGATGCGGTGCGCTTAGCGGGGCGCAGGGTTGAAATAAAGGAATGTCGCCGGATTAAAAAATATTCCCCCGGCGTGTGGCATGTTGTTGTGGATGCTCGTATTCAGTAAACTTGTGTCTTGTCAATATTGATACGTGTGGCAACCATTAGCCCCATTAGTAGTTGTTGCGGATGGATTTAAAATATCGTATTTGTATAGATGATTTTGATAAAATCTCAATGTACAGCCCATATTGCAATACCCCGCACAACAATACCGCCGCAGGCGGCGGATTCCAAACATTACAAAAAAATCATCGCGTATTTGGGTCGTGTCATGAGTTACGTGACCTAACATTCATTTGTTATAACTATTCAGCCATCTTCAAAACCGGATACCGATGGCGAAAATCCTCTCATTTGTGCATACATCATCATATCTTTCAGTTTTTAATACTGAATCTATGCCCATCGATTTAAAAGGCATTTGACAATTGTGCGTAATTGTTAATATA
>JBQVLY010000061.1:0-8952 GCA_052361065.1 Methanosarcinaceae archaeon
ATACTAAATTTATTGATAAAAATGAGTGATAATCTGCTTGTGTAGATGAAAAGGAGGTTCGTTAGATTCGACTCTCAAGGCCCATATCAAATGTGGCGAAGGTATTGTATAAAAGCGTCAAGTATATATTATTCTGATGCTTTTCTATGCACAAAACAATGACATATTCGCAGTCCTGTTGCAAATACCAATTTTTTTATAATTATTAATACACAATGCGAGTTTAACATGGAAAATGACGAAAATAATATTGAAAAAACCACACATGCCACACCTGATAATTTGGATGCAGGGGCTGATGCTGGTACCACTGTTGATATCAATACTGACACAACTGCTAATATAGAGGTTCCTGAACTTCTAATCGACCAGATAATTGGACAGGACCATGCTGTTGAAGTTGTAAGAAAGGCAGCAAGCCAGCGACGACATGTTATGATGATCGGCACTCCCGGTACAGGCAAATCATTGCTTGCAAAAGCAATGGCAGAACTTCTTCCAAAAGAGGAATTAAAGGATATTTTAGGATACCCTAACATAGAAGACTCGAACAATCCCAAGATAAGGGAAGTACCTGCCGGAAAGGGCAGGGAAATTGTAATGGCACATAAGATTGAAGCCAAGAAGAAAAACCAGGCTCGCAATATGCTGATGATGCTATTAGTATTCGGGATTGTAGTCTATTCATTCTATGTAGGGCAACTGTTTATGGGCATAATTGCAGGAATCATGATATTATTGCTAACACGTCAGTTAATGCCAAAAGACGAACTAATGATTCCGAAACTGATCGTTTCGAACTTTGAAAAAGAACATGCACCATTTATCGATGCAACCGGAACGCATGCCGGTGCACTTCTTGGTGATGTCAGGCATGATCCGTTCCAGTCAGGTGGACTGGAAACACCTGCACATGACCGTGTGGAAGGCGGTGATATTCATAAGGCTCACAAAGGTGTACTGTTTATTGATGAGATCAATACCCTGCGAGTAGAATCCCAGCAGAGTATGCTAACAGCACTGCAGGAAAAAGAATATGCTATTACAGGGCAGTCCGAACGCAGTTCAGGTGCACTTGTAAAAACGGATCCTGTTCCATGCGATTTCATTATGGTAGCAGCAGGCAACCTTGATGCGGTTGAAAAAATGCATCCTGCACTGAGATCCCGCATAAAGGGATATGGGTATGAGATATACATGCGTGATTCAATGAAAGATACAGCTGAGAATCGTGAAAAACTTGTGCGTTTTGTTGCCCAGGAAGTTGTACGGGATAATCATATCCCACATTTTGAAATGGACGCTGTAGATGAAGTGATACGCGAAGCGAAACGCAGGGCTGGCAGGAAAGGTCACCTGACATTAAAACTCAGGGATCTCGGAGGACTTGTCAGGGTTGCGGGTGATATCGCCCACGCTGAAGGAGCAGTGATCACAACTGCAGAACATGTACTTACTGCTAAGAAGATGGCACGTTCCATTGAACAGCAGCTTGCAGATCGGTATCTGGAGCAGAAAAAGGATTACCAGTTATTCGGTAAAAAAGGTGCCGCAATCGGAAGGGTCAACGGACTTGCTGTAATGGGCGGGGATTCGGGGATAGTGCTTCCGATTATTGCAGAAGTTACACCTGCCCAGTCATCGTCTGAAGGTCGCATCATAGCAACCGGTATGCTCAAGGATATTGCCAAAGAGGCAGTGCAGAACGTATCCGCTGTTATAAAGAAGATTACAGGGAAGGATACTATAAACCACGATATTCACATACAGTTCATTGGAACGTATGAAGGCGTTGAAGGTGACAGCGCTTCGATCTCAATAGCAACCGCTGTGATCTCAGCCATTGAACATATCCCGATAGACCAGACAGTAGCAATGACAGGCTCGCTCTCAGTCAGGGGGGATGTGCTTCCAATCGGCGGAGTTACCTACAAGATAGAAGCAGCGGCACTGGCAGGGATCAAAAAGATAATAATTCCAAAATCGAATGAATCTGATGTGCTGATCGAAGAGGCGTATAAGGACATGGTCGAGATTATTCCTGTATCCAACATAACTGAAGTTATTGAGAATAGCCTTATTGGTAGCGATAGCGACAAAAAAGGAATTGTTGATCGACTTAAAAAACTGACAAATGTGAAGTTGAACATTGATATTCCGGATGTTGTCCCGGCAGCACTCAAGAATATAAACAACGGTTCAGGAACAAATAATGCGTGATATCGATTTTTTTGATTCAAGAATTATTGAGGGAACAGCTACCTCAATATTCCTTGACAATGGTAAGATTGAGGAGATCTCGGTAAATTATACACGTGGTGTGGGCGTACGTGCCCTTTGTGGAGGCTCATGGGGATTCACATCGGCAGATGGGGATTTTGATCTTCAAAAAGCGATCCGGGCGTCATCAGAGCTCGCACAGGGGATGGACTCAAGGACACCAAAAAATAAGGTAGAACTGTCTCCAATTTCTATGCCTGTTCTAAAGAACATACCCCGAGTCAAGATTGACCCAATGGATATTCCGATCGAGGATAAGGCACAGTTCCTGAAAGATATCGGAGATCATGCAAATACAGATGGGGTGTCCAGCACAACGGCTGTGTATTCAGAATCCTCATTAAAAGTGCAATACAGCAGTTCTGAAAATGTTGAATGCGAATATGAACTGATGCACACCGGTTTTGCGATAAATGCTGTTGCCTCACAAAATGGCGCATACCAGGCAGGCAGGGAAAGTAGGTTCGGAGTTTGTGGATATGAACTGTTTGAAAAATATGATGCGTTTGCGCTGGCTGTATCTGCCGGAAAGACAGCTGTTGAACTTCTTGGTGCAAAACAGGCAAAAGGTGGAAATATGCCTGTAATACTTGATCCGGAACTTGCAGGTGTTTTTGCTCATGAGGCTGTAGGGCATGCATCAGAAGCTGATCTGGTGCTCGAAGGCAGTTCGGTTCTTGAGAACAAGATCGGAAAGCAGATAGCATCACCCCTTGTTAGTGTCATTGATGACCCGACACTCCATGAATACGGGTATTACCCATTCGATGCAGAAGGAGTGCAGTCAACCGGAACAACGATTATAAAAGATGGCATGATGGAATCATACTTGCATTCACGGGAGACTGCCGCGTGTCTTGGTGGAACTTCCGGACACAGCAGGGCACAGGGATATTCAATGCCGATAGTCAGGATGAGCAATACTTATATTGATAATGGCGACTCGAAATTCGAGGAGATGCTTGAGGATATCGGTGATGGTATGTATCTTATAGGGTCGCGCGGTGGACAGGTAAATACAGGAGAAGGCGTGTTCCAGTTCAATGCCGAGAAAGGATATCTTATCGAAAATGGCGAACTTACAACATTGCTTCGTGATGTGTCGCTTTCAGGAAATACACTTGAGATTCTCAAAAACATAAATATGGTTGGGAATGACCTTACAATGCATTCCGGCAGGTGCGGCAAGAACGGGCAAATTGCGCCTGTCACAGACGGTTCACCTCATTTATTGATTGCAAAAGCCCTTGTCGGAGGTGCCTGAACATGTACGAAATTGCACAAAGGGCACTGGCACTTGCTATGAAAAATGGTGCCGATGAGGCAGATATCTATTACATGAACAGTCATTCAACGAGTGCCGATATTCGGAAAAATGTGATAGAAGGTGCAAAGGAGCAGTTTGCAGAGGGAATCGGGATACGTGCGATAGTAGATGGTGCAGTGGGTTTTGCGAGTACGAATATACCGGATAGGCTTGATGATGCCGTAAGGATTGCGGTCAATTCCGCACGAGTGCGTGAAAGTGATCCGGACTGGACAGCGCTTCCGTCCAGTGAAAAATATCCTGGTGTTTCGGGAACATTTGATAAAAGGATCGTGCAGATGGATCTTGATGAATGCATAGATCTTGCGCTGCAGATGATCGAAGGTGCAAATGAAGGTTCGGACACCGTCATACTGGCAACATCAGGGAGTTTTTCACGTTCACACAGCAAGCATTTGATATTGAATTCAAATGGCGTCGAGGTGGAAGAAGAAGGAACCTCAACATCCGGGTTTATAGATGTTATCACAACTCAGGGTGATGTTGCAACAGCGTATGATTTCAATGTATCCAGGAATCTTGACATTGATTTTTTCCAGATCGGAGTGAATGCCGCAAAACTTGCACAGGGGTCACAGAACGGTATTTCAATTAAACCTCACAAGACCGATGTTATCCTGCACCCATTTGCTTTTTCAGACCTTATCGAGAGTGCATTTGCACCTTCGATAGATGCGGATAATGTACAAAAGGGACGGTCAAGTTTGATCGGACGACTTGGCGAAAAACTCGCATCATCAAAACTTACTATTATTGATGACGGCCTGATGCCAAACGGTATAGATACCGGTATTTCGGACGATGAGGGTGTACCTTCCAAGCGCACACCTGTTATTGAAAATGGAGTGTTCATGTCGTATCTGTATGATAGTTATACGGCAGGAAAAGAAGGAGTAAAGAGTACAGGCAATGCTTCAAGACATGGTTACGTTTCAACACCATCCGTTGGACTCAGGAACTTTATCATCGAATATCCGCAAAGTGATATTATTTCCGATACAGAAAACGGCGTGTTCGTAAATACGGTAATTGGTGCACATACCGCAAATGCAATATCAGGTGATTTTTCAGTTGAGGCACGCAATGCTTACATTATCAGGGGTGGCCAGATCGACAAGCCTGTTAAATCGCTGATGATATCAGGTAATATCTTTGAAATGCTAAGGAATATCACAGGTGCAGGGATGGATGTCAGGAAAGTAGGGGGAACAGTTACACCATCGATCAGGATTTCTGGTATGAGTGTAATCGGATAGGTTTGCAGCATATTATGCATGGATAAAATGCGGCGCTTGTTTTTTTTAGTGAATGATTTTTAATGTATATACTACTCCGCAAGTATAATTTATAATCATTTTGTGATAGAACCGATGTAGCAAAGTAAACCGGTAAATAAAAGTTACAAAAAACTGATGCGGGTTAGTATTTATATATATTACTAAAAAACCAAGAAACGGACAATAATTAGATATCAATAATGTGGTTCAAGTCCATCAATTTGTGAAAACGCTTTTTCGATTTGCTTTTCATCCTGAATCCTGATTTTCTTTTCCTTTTCTTGATTGATCGCATCAACTGCAATGGAATACAAATTTTCAAGTTCTAATGCCGACTCCAATGCCAGCACTGCGAGAACCTGTGGGCGTTCACCATTTCTAACGATGATACCTTTAAATACATGACCAACAGCGGATGACAGTTTTTCAACTTCGTTTGATATGTCATCAATGCTCAAATAACTCTTGTCACCTTTTATAATGATCATTGCCCTGCTTGCTTCATCATAGACATTTGTCGAGAATAATAATCCGGAAGGAGATAATGCTTTTTGGATCGCTGTTTTTATAGGAACATCCTTCTCAGCTTTGTAGAATCCGATCGTAGCAAGACCTGCACCACCACTCATCACGGTCTTAAAATCACCAAGGTCAGTGACCATCATCATTTCACTGTCCAGTGCATCAAACAAAAACAAAAGACGCTCTGCGATCATGTCATTTATTCCATCATATGCCGACCCCATATCGCCGCCCAATTGTTTGAGGAACTGGTTATCTGCTATAATGATTCCATCGGCATTACTATCACGCATATCCCTTAAGCAAAATGCTGCATTTTGAAGGTATAGTGTTCCTTCTTCCCTGAACGGAAGCACAACAATTGTATAGACCGGAAAATCATATCTTTCCTTTAATGTTTTTACCAGCATTGGGGTAAACGATGAACCTGTGCCTCCTGATGCGGATGTGATAACAAATGCCACATCAAATCGACCCCGTTCTTCGATCTGGCGCATTATGACGTCCTGATTTTCATCAAAAACGGATTTTCCAATGTTCCTGTTAGCCCCTACACCGTGCAGGTGAGGTATGTGGATTCGATCCTTCCCTTTTGTATACTTCAATTCCTTTAGATCATTGATCGCAGTATTGACTGCAATGGTTTCCACACGGCTTTTGAACTTCTGCTTGGAATAGAATTTTGCGAATCTGGTCTTCCCGCCAAATGCTTGTTTGTTGATTGCATCAAGTATCCGATTACCGCACTGTCCATTTCCTACGATCAATATGTTAAGCAAATAATTCCTCCGGATCTAATGCATAATAATGATTTTTGTCTATAGAATGATGATTAAAATTTATATTGTTTGTGTCTGTGGTATATCCATGCGCCAATCACAACAATAATGATAATCGGCAAAGCGTAGACATATATAGGTTGTTCAAGCAGTTCATCATACTTGCCTTTCTGTACATAAATATTTCCTGTCACAGATTCGACACTTATCTTTTGCTTTTCAGCATCAACCCCGTTATCATATTCATACGACAATTCCGTTGTCAGGGTATATGTTCCAAGTTCATTCGCTTTCACAGTGTAGGTAAATTCCTTCTCCTGCTGCAAACCAAAAGATTCCATGTATATTTTTGGCATACCATCAATAATCTCGATCGCGCTGTCACCACTCACAAATTTAAATTCTTGTGGAATGATCATATCAATCCACACAGCATTTGCAGGCGCATCACCTGTATTTTTAATGTTGATAGTTGCAGTGACCTGATCGTTCCTTGCAACAGTAATAGTGTCAACACATGTTGAAAGTTCCAGTACGGCATTCTCCTTTGGCATACCTGTTACCATTACAGTTGGTGTTGTTGACGATGCCTGTGGGAAATCCTGATTTGCACTGTTTGAAAATGTTGCTGTGCTTGGTTTAAGTGTAAATGTACCGTCATCGGTTGCCTTTAGCATGTATACAAAGACCGTCTGCGAAGTACCAGCATCCATTGACATCGGACCGTTTTGTTCAAGTACACTTTTATCCAGTATGAAATATTCCTGCTTAGGGTCCGAGAAAATAACGTTTGTTGCTTTGTCGTCACCTGTATTTTTTGCAGTGACAGTCACTGTAATAGTATCACCTACTGTAATATTGTCCTTATCAACTGTTTTTATAATTTCGATAACTGGTGTTCCGGAATATGTGGCATATTCATGTCCACCATTTATTATTTCATTTGCATGCAGGTTTGCAATGTTATAATTAGATACTGTAATGAATACTCTGGCTCGTGGTAATGTTGCACTGAAGACTGACATGAGTCTTAATTCCACTTCACCTCCATCAAAATCAAATGTTATTGAATCGTTTCTGTTGATCATTTTGTCAATTTTCAACTCATCCCTTTCATAAACTTTAAAAACAACAGTGTTAGCCGAAACAAAAACATCTGTAACATCGATCACAAAATTATTGATTTGGTATCCATCACCCTCTGTAATCGAACCATTGTATATCTCAACTCTTGCATATGCATTTCCTACCAGCATTACTAAAAATAGCACCGAACATAAAACAAGTAATAAAGTCCTGTTTAATTTAATCATTTATCCTCGAAAATTCAAAAAGCACTTGTTGCTATGTTTCTATCGTTTTTAGACATGTAACAGGCTGTATAATATACAGGTTTTAATATAAACTTTGTGAATATTGTCTCACTTATCTGACACCATAAATTTAAGACTTACATCTGTCCAATTTGCTTTATGAATAAGCGAACCCATGGAAATGACATCAACACCGGTTTTTGCATATTCTACTACATTATCCAGGTCTATACCACCTGATGCTTCGATTATGACGGAATCGCGAAGTCCTTTGCGTTTTAATGTCTCAACTGTCCGTATCACCTCACCGGGTTTCATGTTGTCCAGCATGATAATATCAACAATCCCCATTTTCGCAACAAGTATCGCGTCGTCTTTGGATTCCACTTCGACCTCTATCTTTTGTGTAAAACTCGCCATCTTTTTAGCATTTTCAATTGCGGCTTCAATCCCCATTATCTTTATATGGTTGCTTTTCAACATAATGGAATCAGAAAGATTGAATCTGTGGGCATCCCCTCCGCCTGCGACCACAGCCATTTTTTCAAACCTGCGGATACCGGGCGTGGTTTTTCTTGTACAGGCAATACGCACCTGTGACAATGGTTCCACTTTGCGAATACAATTACGGGTCAATGTTGCTATACCGGTAAGATGCCCGAGAAAGTTCAGTACCAGACGTTCGGCACGAAGGATCGATACCGTGCTACCGCTAAGAGTGAATATCACATCACCTGCGTAAATATCATCACCGTTTGAATAATCGATCTGCACATGGATATTGAAATAATCAAAAAACGCTTTTGCCACATCAAGCCCTGCAAGTGTACAGTCCTCTTTTGTGAAGATGATGGCATCTGCTAATTTGTCCGGTACGACCGTGCATGAAATATCATTATATCCAAGGTCTTCGTTAATGAACTGTTCAATTGCACTAATAAGCATTCATTCACCACACCTACTTTGTGGCTCAAGAGATTTATATGCTTTTAATTTATTACACTACAATCAATTAAGTGAACAGCAGGTTTAGAATGGTTAATTAATTCGTGAATTGATAAATTTTCATTTTAATTTGTTTTAATTTATTTTAATTTATTTTAATTTAAAGAGAGCGGACCCAATATGTTAAAAATCGGAGTTGTCGGATGTGGGGCGATCGGTGCTGAAATTTGCAAGGCGATCGATGAAGGTTCTATGGATTTTGAACTATATGCCATATATGACAGGACCAGCGAACACGTAGCTGCCGTAAAAGCAGAATTGAAGAATACAAACCCACAGGTACTCGATATTGTAGAGATGGTAAAACATGTCAACATTGTTATTGAGGCAGCATCGCAAGCAGCAAGGCCTGAAATTGCTTTGACTGCCCTGAATGCAGGATGTGATTTAATGGTGATGAGTATTGGTGCACTTTCTGATGGCGATTTCCGCAATACAGCATTTGATCT
>JBQVLY010000062.1:0-8906 GCA_052361065.1 Methanosarcinaceae archaeon
AAATATAAAGGCGATATTCTCAGGTTTATGTATGATTTTGATGTACCATTTGACAATAATCAAGCAGAGAGGGATATAAAAATGACGAAAGTACAGCAGAAAATATCAGGTACTTTTAGAAGTATCCGAGGTGCACATAATTTCTGCCGCATTAGAGGTTACATCGCTACTATGAAGAAGAATACGATTTCTGTTATTGATGCAATTGAAGCAGTATTCAATGGAAAGCCATTTGTTCCATTTCTGCAAGTTGCATAAGTGGAATTTAATTTGTAGTATCAAGTGAAGAAACTGAATGCTTTAGGCGAAATAAGGACGGGCTGAATAGTTACCAAAAAAGATTGAAATATGTAGATACAAAATTCCGAACATCCTCCCGATGCTTCGGATAGAGTCGTCCACGGTCAGTGACGGCATACCTTAATGGCTTTGTTTTAAAAATCGTAATATATCCCGACTTTATATGCAGATTCCTGACTTTTTACATAGGATGTACTTTATACAAAGCCTACGTCGAAAATATCTTTTTTGCTTACTGCCTTCTTATTTCAATCTCACTCATCAACCTTCACCACGATCCCACGTTCATCAACATCCACCACGAGTTTTGCCCCCTCCACTACCTCACCTGCAACGATCATCTTCCCGACCTTTGTCTCAACCTCATTCTGTATCACGCGCCGCAGTGGGCGTGCCCCGTATTTTTCACTGAATCCGGCGTCACCGAGATGCTTTTTGGCAGCATCTGTGATCGTAAGTTTGATCCTCTTTTCTTTCAGGCGCTCCACCAGGTCGGTAACCTTGATGTCCACAATACTGACAAGTTCATCTTTTGTCAGGGAGTGGAATATTGCAAGTTCATCTATTCGGTTCAAAAACTCAGGCCTGAAGTACCTGCTAAGTTCATTCAGTGCGATCTCCTGCATTTTTTCATAATCCCCGCCTTGTTCGAGATGTGCACTGGCATAGTCCACACAGATATTTGATGTCATAATCACAAGTGTGTTCTTGAAATTCACAGTCCTGCCTTTAGAATCGGTCAATCGTCCGTCATCCAGTATCTGGAGCATGACATTGAACACATCAGGGTGCGCCTTTTCGATTTCATCAAATAGTACCACAGCGTAGGGTTTACGGCGGATTGCTTCTGTGAGCTGTCCGCCTTCATCATGACCGATATATCCAGGAGGTGCACCGATCATGCGCGAGACAGTATGCTTTTCCATGTATTCTGACATGTCGAGCCGAACCATGTTGTTCTCATCATCAAACAATTCCGCAGCAAGTGCTTTGACAAGTTCGGTCTTTCCGACACCTGTCGGGCCAAGGAAGATAAAACTCCCTATTGGTCTTTGTGGGTCTTTGATCCCGGCATGGGCACGGATCACTGCATCGGAAACTGCTTTTACTGCTTCGTACTGTCCTATGATGCGTTTGTGCAGATTGTCTTCGAGATGCAAGAGTTTCTCGCGTTCACCTTCCATTAATCTGTTGACAGGGATGTTTGTCCATTCGCTTACGACCTCTGCGATATCCTCTTCGTCAACTTCTTCTTTGAGTAGTGTGGATGCACTCTGTTTTTCAGCAAGACGTACTTCTTCGTCCGCATACTGGCGCTCAAGCGCAGGCAGGGTACCATGCCGCAGTTTAGCGGCGTTATCAAGGTTATCGACCTTGTTTTGGTAATAATCACGTTCGGCATGCTCAATCTGTACTTTTACGTCCTCTATTTGCTCTTTTAAGGAACCAAGTTTTGCAATGGCGTCCTTTTCGCTTTGCCATTGCGCCCGCATGGAATCTGATTCGGCGCGCATGTTTGCAAGTTCCTGCTGTAGTTTTTCAAGACGTTCTTTTGATGCGGAGTCCTTCTCTTTTTTCAGTGCTTCCTGCTCTATCTCAAGCTGCATGATCTTGCGGTCAACTCCATCGAGTTCCGATGGTTTGCTGTCTATTTCGGTTCTGATCTTTGATGCTGCTTCGTCTACGAGGTCGATGGCTTTGTCAGGAAGAAAACGGTCTGATATGTAACGGTCACTAAGAACTGCGGCCGCAACAAGTGCCGCATCTTTTATCCTGACACCGTGGTGCACTTCGTAGCGTTCTTTGAGCCCGCGTAGTATGGAGATAGTATCTTCTACGTTGGGCTGTTCAGTTAGTACAGGCAAAAACCTGCGTTCAAGGGCTGCGTCCTTTTCGATATACTTGCGGTATTCATTGAGTGTGGTTGCACCGATACAATGGAGTTCACCCCTTGCAAGCATTGGTTTTAAGATATTCCCGGCATCCATTGCGCCTTCGGTAGCACCGGCACCTACAACGGTGTGGAGTTCATCGATAAACAGGATTATTTTCCCTTCGGAACCTGCTACTTCCTTAAGGACGGCTTTGAGGCGCTCTTCGAATTCACCCCTGTATTTTGCGCCTGCTATGAGTGCACCCATGTCAAGCGATATGATGCGTTTGTTCTTCATGGCTTCAGGGACATCATGGTTTGCTATACGCTGGGACAGGCCTTCTACGATTGCGGTCTTGCCGACCCCTGCTTCTCCGATAAGGACCGGATTGTTTTTGCGACGGCGGGATAGTATCTGAATTGTATGCCTTATCTCATGGTCCCTGCCGATAACAGGGTCAAGTTTCCCCTGGGTTGCGAGTTCGGTGAGGTCAATGCCGTATTTTTCGAGTGCTTCGTAGGTATCTTCTGCGTTTTCGGATGTAACATGCTGCCCACCCCTTATCTCCTTGATGACCTGAAGAAGTACGTCTTTGGTGGCGCCTGCATCTTTTAGCATTTTCCCGCTTGCATTGTCTTTTTCGATAACAAGCGCAAGCAGGAGATGTTCAACACTAACATATTCGTCTCCCATTTTACCTGCTTCTTTGTTTGCAGTGTCAAGGACACGGTTGAGCTTCTGGGTCATGTAAACCTGCTCACTGCCGGGACCCGATACCTGTGGCAGTTGTGATAGGTTTTGTTCCAGTTCCATTGCTATTGTTTGAGGCTGGATGTCGATCTTCCCAAGGATTTTCGGGACAAGTCCTTCTTCCTGTTCAAGCAGTGCAAGTGACAGGTGCTCGCAATCGATCTGCTGGTTGTGGTATCTTGCCGCGATGGTAGAGGTATGTTGCAATGCCTCCTGTGCTTTTTTGGTGAATTTGTTCAGTTCCATTGTTGTTTCCCCGTTTTGATTTTTGGTACTTGATTTGGTAGGTTTGATGCCGGGTCACTCCGCCGTAGGCGGCGCACCCTGCCATAACCGATGAAATTCTCGTATTTTCGCATTTAATGGATAAAGTGAATTATCTTATAGGTATTAGACACAATTTTCGTGGGGGTGATGTGGAAATGCGCCGCCGTAGGAGGTTGTATTGTTTTTTGATTCAGATAAAACAATCTCATTTGTGCACCGATCTTACAAAGTTATACAAATACGCTCTTTGTTTTGACTTTTGCAAATCGTTGTTGATTGTTTTTGGTTCTCTCCCGGAAATCCCTTTTGGTATTCAGAAACATGTTGTTTATGTGAGATATAGATTATCGTGAGTTTTTGATGATAATTGTTTTGGGGTGGAATAGGAGGTGCCGTCGTAAAGTTGTATAATTATCGCAGGGTCGTTTGTGTGTTGGTTGAAGAAATGAGGATTTGTACTTTAGGTTGATTTTTTAACACTCAAGATGTGGCTATTATGGACCTGAATGTAAAATTCTTGTGTTTTTAAAATGACTGGATGGGGATGATTTATCATGGATTTTCATACGCATCATTAATCGCAGTGCAGTCCATAGGCTTGAGTGCTAACATTTGTGTTTATTTACAGTGTGTATTTATATATATATATATATGTTTTTAACCATATGCGTTGTTAAAATAAGCTTTAGTTTCACGGGTTTTAGAATATATTCTATACATTCTTACTGTCGCAAATCCTGATATACGTATTATACTGGATTAAATGCCAAAATCGTTATTGTCTATCCATACCCGTATCTGCGCAGGCAATATATGAATATTTAATCTATACGTATCTTAAAAAATAAGAAACTAACTTAACTAACGTATGTAGACACTTAACACTATGTTAAAATAGTACTATTACTTAATGGTAAGAAAAGTATGAATATCATCCAAAGGCATGTAAGAGGGTAAATGATGGAAACGCGTGATATAATTTTTTCTGTTGTAATGGTTGTATCGTCATTTGTGCTAACATACGAATGGCTTGGCAGGTTTAAATACAGTCCTGCGAACTCACTTATCATATTGTCAGCAATGGTCATGATCGGAGCACTGGCTGCTATGATCTTATCAGTAGATATGAGACTTCGTAAGATCGATGAAATGATCGATACAAAGGAACGCTCGCTGCGGATCAATATCCAGAGCGTTGAAGATAATACAGCCAAGAGAATGAATACGGTTATCAGCAAGTTAGATGAAACTACAGAACAGGTCAATCGCAGGCAGTATCGATAAATGCGCCTGTCAACATTTTTTTCGATTTTCCATGACAAATCACGTTTAACAAAGTGTACTATATCAAGTACTTTTAGGGAATATTACCTACAGAAATACCGATAATATATTCCCAAAATTTCCATCGTTTTGTCAAACATGTTTGGTCAAAAGAGTCCAATGAATACGGACTGACAAATTAATATAGATAATATAATCAATAATGATTGGGTTGATAACATGATTGAACTTATAATCATTGCAATCTGGATGATGACCCCTGCGTACGTTCCAAACCCTTTAGCAGCTGTATTTGGTGGTGGTAAACCCATCGACGGTGGGCGAACGATGAGTGACGGGAGAAGGATATTAGGCGATGGAAAAACATATCGTGGACTTCTTGCCGGAATAATCTGCGGTCTGTTGGTCGGTCTTTTACAGATGAGGCTGGTATCAAATGGATTTGCTATTTCTGGCGTGACCCTGCCGGCATTTGGTATGAGCACTACAGGCTCTTTTACTGTGATACTCGCAATGTCATGCGGTTCACTTTTCGGTGATATGTTCATGAGTTTCTTCAAACGCAGGCTAGGTCTGAAACGCGGTGCTCCACTACCGGTTATTGATCAGCTGGACTTTGTTTTAGGAGCATGGATATTTACATACCTTGCATCTCCCGGGTGGTTCACTGCCAATTTTTCGGCCTGGATAATAGTGACGGTGGTGGTAATTACACCGATAATGCATCTGGTAACAAATATCATAGGATATTTCATTGGTGTAAAAAAGGAACCCTGGTGAGTAATGTAGATATGTATGTAATGGTGGGATACAATAGTGTTAGAAAATGATACAAAGCAAGAACTTATCACAGCACTCAGGAGATGCGGTGCTGTTAAGTTCGGGGATTTTAAACTTGCATCAGGCAAGAAAAGCAAGTACTACATCGATATCAAAAAAGCAAGTACAGACCCATGCACACTCCGCATTATCGCAAAACAGGCTGCTGATAATATATGTGATGCCGGTTTTGATGTTGTGGGCGGTGTTGCACTTGGAGGTGTCCCGATTGCTACGGCAGTTTCGCTTGAGACGGGACTTCCACTTTTACTTGTGCGAAAAGAGGTGAAAGATTACGGCACGGGAGGAAGAATTGTTGGAGATTTGAAAGATGGTGCGCGTGTGGTATTAATGGAAGATGTTACAACAAGCGGCGGGTCAGTACTGGATGGCATTTCAGCATTGCGTGATGCCGGAGGGGTTGTTGATACGGTGATAACTGTGGTTGACCGGGAAGAGAATGCAATGGACAGGCTGGATTTTATCGGTGTAAACCTGATCCCTCTTGTAAAGGCAAGTGATCTTGTCGTTTTGGATCGAACTTGAAATCCCTTTAGAAACGAAAGATATTTATGTTTCAACGTTGAATTTAAACGATATTTCTATTTCATTTCTACGGCTGATTAGTACATTTAATTATAAGTCAAAGTCTAAGTTTTAATTTAAGTTTAGCAAAGAACAATGTATAATATGGATTCCAACATGGATAATAATTCCATTTGAAATCCCCATAATAAAATTTTTTTTAATTCTAACGAGGTTTAATACATGAATATTTTAGTTGTTGGTGGCGGAGGAAGAGAGCACGCAATCGCCGAAGCGATTGCAAGAAGCAATAAAAATCCGAATATGTTCGCAGTGATGGCAAAGAAAAACCCGGGTATAGCAGGACTGTGCAGGGATTATCTTCTTATAAGCGAAACAGATGTTGAAAAAGTGGTGGATTATGCAAAGTCCGAAAATATAGACATCGCAGTGATAGGACCCGAAGCCCCGCTTGCTGTTTCTCTTGCTGATGCGCTGGAAGATGCTGGCATAAATACGGTAAGTCCAAAAAGAGCGGCTGCACAGATCGAGTTCGATAAGGCATGGGCCCGCAATTTTATGAAAAAGTATAACATCGGCGGATGCCCGGTTTTTGGCGTGTTCACAAAAAAAGATGAAATGGATGCGTTTATCGGGAAACTTGGAAATGTGGCAGTAAAGCCTGCGGGCCTGACTGGCGGTAAAGGTGTCAAGGTCATGGGTGACCAGCTTCCTGATATTGAGTCTGCCAAAGCGTATGCTGGCAGTCTTTTGGAGAGTGATAGCGTGGTCATCGAAGAGAACCTGGTGGGTGAAGAGTTTACGCTTCAGGCATTTGTTGATGGTAAGTCGCTTGCTTTTGCACCGACTGTACAAGACCACAAGCGTGCATTTGAGGGCGATCTTGGTCCAAATACCGGTGGCATGGGCTCTTATACCAATGCGGGTGCACTTTTGCCGTTCCTTGTGCCTGATGATGTTGAACAGGCAAAACAGATAATGAAGGACACAGTCAGGGCATTGTATAAAGAGACAGGTGTACTGTATAAAGGGACCTTGTACGGACAGTTCATGCTCACAAAGGACGGACCGAAAGTGATTGAGTTTAATGCCAGGTTCGGTGATCCTGAAGCTATGAATGTGTTACCGCTTCTTGAAACGGATTATGTTGATGTTATTTCTGCGATTGTGAATGGCACACTGGCAAATATTGACGTGAAATTCAGCGAAAAGGCAACAGTCTGCAAGTATGCGGTTCCTGCCGGTTATCCGGACGATCCGACAAAGGACAGCGAAGTGATCACAGGCGACATGGAAAATGCGCTTTTGTTCTATTCAAGCGTGTATGGGAAAGAAGGGAAGGTTTACACCACTGGCTCAAGAGCGGTGGCTGTTGTTGGTATTGCAGATTCCATTGCTGAGGCGGAAACGATTGCGCAGAATGCGCTGGACAATATTAAAGGTGACCTGTATTCACGACGTGATATCGGTACTGCGGCAGTCATCCAAAAACGAATTGATCATATGAAAGAGATTCGTGGATATTGATCTGGTTTTCACTGATATTATCATTAATTTAATTTAATATAATTTAAAAGTTTTAGCAACAATTTGAGTTGATTAATATGAAACATCTTATCTCAATAGCTAATCTCACCAATGAGGAGATACTTGATATTCTCAATATGGCAGAGGACCTGAAGGAAAAGCGCCTTCGTGGGAAAGTTACGGATCTTCTGAAGAATAAGAGCCTTGCAATGATATTTGAAAAATCATCTACTCGCACGCGGGTATCTTTTGAGGTTGGTATGGCTGACCTTGGCGGTCATTCGCTTTACCTCAATTACAGGGATATCCAGATCGGACGTGGCGAGACTGTGGCAGATACAGCGCGCGTGCTTTCAGGATATGTACACGGTATTACTGCAAGGGTGAACAGCCACGATACAGTTTTGCAACTTGCACAATATGCAACTGTTCCTGTTATCAATGCACTGTCCGATAAGGAGCACCCATGTCAGATCCTTGCAGACCTGCTTACGATACAGGAGTACAAGAATCGGCTCACCGGGTTGAAATATGCATGGATCGGGGATGGGAATAATGTTTGCAATTCCGCCATACTCGGATGTGCAATAGTTGGCATGGATATCACAGTGGCATGCCCGAAAGGGTATGAACCTGATGAGGATATTGTAGCGCAGGCAAGAGATACGGGTGGCAATGTCACAATAACTAATGACCCGGCAGAGGCTGCAAAAGATGCTGATGTCCTGTATACGGATGTGTGGATATCAATGGGCGATGAGGATGAACGTGAGAAGCGCATGCGTGACCTGGCGAAATACCAGATCAATTCTGAACTTGTGGGTCTTGCAAAGCATGATGCGATCGTGATGCACTGCCTGCCTGCACACAGGGGCGAGGAGATTACGGCGGAAGTACTTGATGGTCCGCATTCAGTGGTTTTCGAGCAAGCCGAGAACCGGATGCATGCACAAAAAGCACTTCTAATCGAGTTGATGGCATGAGGTTTGCCGTCGATTTTATTTTATTTGTATGGGATGGACGCAGTTCCAAAATCCGGTTATTCCAGTGAATATGGAACAAATTTTCACCGCAGAGCACGCAAAGAATCTTACAACTGGGAATCAGGACTGTTTCAATGGGATGATAAGGTTTAACTACAAAAAGCGTTTTATGTGAACGCATTATAATGCGGGAGTTGCCCAGCCAGGTCAAAGGCGCTGGGTTCAGAGCCCAGTCTTGTAGAAGTTCGTGCGTTCGAATCGCACCTCCCGCATTTGGTTTTTCTGTTATAGGTAACACGATTTTTTGTACGCAATTGTTGTGCGTCTGCAAAAAGATCAGAAGAAAATTTCAATGTATATATATATTCAATACTTACTATTGTTTAACACCGATTTTCGCCAACCGTTTATATTCCACAAAGAAACTACTACTTTTTCATCAAAAAGTATAGTCCACTACCGTTTTTCAGAATATATATCTCTAGATTATGTTCCATTTACGTTACATAAAAATCCTGAAATCCAACTATAATCTAACGTCCATGGTTAATTAGGG
>JBQVLY010000063.1:0-8846 GCA_052361065.1 Methanosarcinaceae archaeon
CTATACAGGTACATACACATCTAAATATTACATCCATCACATGTAACGACTTGAATTGGCTTGAACATAGCTAGTATCCCCCTATAATGTATTTGCCATATAAATATATGAGTTCAAGGTAAATAAACCCCTGTTTTATATTCAAATAGTATCCATTTCAAAAAGCAGGGTAAAATGACATTCGAATTATCTAAACCAGGTTCCTAAATGGCATTCGATTTCAAAATGGAATAAGTTACCCTTAGATTTGAAACGGATACCAAGAATCCTGTTAACAAGATATATTAACAATAAAATACAACTGGCTTTAGATATCATGATTCGCAAATGTAATGAACATGGATACTTCAGGGGTTACGAATGTCCCGAATGTGAAAGTAATGGCAGGTATGTTCTTGATGATGAGCGCGAGGAAAGGCTGGGACGGTTCATTTCCGGATCTCTCAGGCATTTCCCTGATGATGTGGGTCTTAAGATGGACCAACATGGTTGGGTTGATCTTAATCTCCTGTGCAATATCATGGAGAGCCGATACAGGTGGACAACAGGGGAACTTCTGCTCGCTCTTATTGAATCTGATATAAAAAGAAGGTATGAAGTCAAAGGCTCTAATATAAGAGCAAGGTATGGGCATTCTGTTAATATTGACATGGATTACCCGGAAAATGAATTTGCATATCTTTACTACGGTGTCAGTTTAGAAGAGGTTGACATGCTTCTTGAGAATGGTATCACATCACTGCGCCAGCGCTATGTACATCTTAGCACTTCATATGGCAAAGCTAATGAAGCCGCATCAATTCATACTGACAATCCGGTTGTTATTGAGATAGATGCAGAGGATGCACAACAGGATGGTCTCTTATTCATGATTGTGAATAATGATATTGTCCTGACAGATGAAGTGCCGCCAGAGTATTTGAGTATTGTGGAAACACAGGAGTGACCTATTCTGTCACTTGACAGATACCTCTATGAGTTCGGGCTGAAGTTTATCCCCAAATCCACCGATCTTTTTAACATCGAACTTCACATCAAGGAACTGTTCAGTTACCCGGATGTTTGTGAGCGTATGCTTTGACAGTTCCTGCACCGTGTAAGAACCGGAACCATCATTGCATAGCCCCATATATGGAATCAACTGGTCAGCAAGATGTGCATCGACCGATGCTCCAAACCCTAATTCTGTGAGTATTTCATCTGCGGCATTCATGCCAATTATCCTGGCAGGCAAACCTCGTTCCCCAAGTGCATTTCCACCAACCATACCATGCCATAAGCTAATCCCGCTGCCGGTTGAGCGGCATTCTACGCATTCGGTATCGATCTCACAATCAAATCCTGCCGCCATGATCCTTGAAGCAGCCGAATCCGCTTGCCTGCTTGCTACATGTTCGGGCAGGTTTGAGCAATGTGATGTTCCGTAAACCTTGCCTTTTTCTGCCTTAAAATCGAAACTATTGAGTCTGGCAGGTTTAAGGTGTGCAAGCACATGTCCCCCGCCTTTTGGATAATATCCGCGCGCAAGAAGTTCTATTTCACACTTATATCCCATATTTGACAGTGCCCGGGCAGTTATGTATTTCAGGTAATCGATGGGGGGAGACCATGCAACATCCGTACCTCCGGTAATATCCAGTTCAATATCATCGGGTGTGCAAGCAGCAATAGGCATAATGCACTGGAGAAGAAGTGATATACTTCCCGCAGTTCCGATATCGATCTCATATTTACCCCCCTTTAGTTCCTGTGGAGAAAACATGATCTTGGTCGAACCAATTGAAATTCCTGTCACATCAGCATCGCATAGCATAGCAGCTGTCATGATAGATTTTATGTGCTGTGGTTTAAGACCTGGATTCGGTCGGTTCTTTCGTATATTGATGACCTTTAATTCCTCACCGGTTATAGCAGACAGGGACACGGCAGTCCTGACTATCTGTCCGCCCCCTTCTCCGTATGACCCGTCGATCTCGATGATATTCCCATCTCCTGAAATTTTTTGTGTGCATCTTCGATCGCATACATTATCGGATCAACCAGCATAGATACCGGAGGTGCGTAGCATGTTTCTATATCCGGCATCTCATCAATAGTCATCCTTTTTTTAATTGCGAATGAAAGCCCGTCGATGCGTTCTTTTACTCCCTCACCGGCAATAATCTGTGCACCAGCCAAATACCTGTCATTGAATATGAGTTTTATGTATATCTGGCTCCCTTCCGGATAATAACCGGCACGAGTAAAGCCTTTTGACATACCTATTATTACCTTTTTGCCGCTTTTTTTTGCAATATTGCTCGTAAGACCCACGGATCCTACCTGTAGATCACCGGCAATGCACACCCATGGATTTATTATCGGACCAAAGTTAGAAGATGTGCCGCACAGGTTGTTTCCGATCACAGCAGCCATCCGTCGTGCATTGCTTCCAAGCTGGTTTACAAAAGGTTCGCCGGTTATAAAATTATAAACCTGTGCACACTCACCTCCTGAAAATATATCCGGGTGAAATGTATTGCCGATCTTTACTCGTAGTTGTCCGTTTGTTACAATACCGCCGCTTATGCCGATCTCAATTCCTGCATCTTGTGCAAGTGAGGTTTCCGGAACCACACCTGTGGATATAATTACAATATCAGCTGATATATCGGTGCCGTCAATAGTAACAGATCCAACCTTTGTAGTACCGTTTATGGACGTTGGTGCGGTATCGGTTATAACATTGACACCTATTGATACAAGATATGCCCGCACGATATCGGCCATGTCAGGATCAATGCTGTGCGATAGAAGTGAATTGTTTCGGTTAACAAGCGTTGTGTTAATTCCGCGTTTCGATACAGAGGCTGCAATTTCAACACCGATCGAGCCTCCGCCTATAAGTATCAGGTTAGTGGCAGTTTCAAGTGAATTTTGGATATTAATACCATCTGATAAGGTGCGAAGCGTAAACACGTTATCAAGACGGATATTAGATTTGATGTTGCCAGGTATGTTCGGGTAACTTCCGGTTGCGATTACGAGTTTATCAAAGATAAGTGTCCTGCCTTTAACATGAATAGTTTTAGAATCAAGATCAATCGCATCTACTGTGGTGTTTAGTTTTACATTGATACCCATATGTTTGAAGATATCAGGCTTTTTAACGATCAATGCATCAAAGTCTTTGATCTCACCACCAAGTACGAACGGTATTCCGCACTGGCTGTATGCGGTGTATGCATCTTTTGATATGACAGTGACAGAATAATCACCATGTCTTTTGGTGTGCGTCGCAACCGCCATTCCAACAGCACCACCACCGATGATTACAAGTTCCTGACGCTTAGTTGTTTTTTTATCCATGTAAATTGAATGTCGATGATGAGATATTAGGATTTGGATTTATATGAATGCAGGTTTCTTATGCATTATCCGAGTTTAGCTGCATTCATCTACTATTAATCGGTTATTAAGTATACCCATAAAATAATAAAAACCCTCCAGTCATTTTTTGTATAACCACAAGTTTATTAAGCTTCAACTACTTGTTATAATGTGTGATTACTTAATGTAAATTACACATTAGTAATTGAAAATCAATAAATTGCGCAACATACGATTAAAAGTTTCATTGATACGATCACATTTACAATAATAGTCAGGATCATTAATAAATTAAATTTACAACATCATTTAATAATTCAAATATCATATACACAAGGAAGCATATTTACAGAGTTTAGTTTTAGCAAATAAAAAATGATATGATGATGAGTATTTACAAAGGCATTTTTCAGGATTATAAAAAAATCCTGAAATTGTGTGGGTATATACACCCTAAAACAGTCTATATTACTATAAGGATAAGAAAGTAAGTCTGGCTCAGGGTCCAAGCAATTCAATAATAAATGGGTTGTATTCATATTGGATTTAACATGCAAATTGCATAATGCGAAAACATTTACAATAATTGTTTCTATTGTGACATTGTGGAATAAGTTCAACACATAAAAATATGAACGAGACTTGTATTGGATATTGTACAAGTATAGTATTAGCATTTGAGGGAAAGTCAAATCTGATCGGTGAATACATCAGTAACCATTTCCTTGATTATGTTGTAAATTTTTCAATTCTGCTATTTTTGTATTGTACTGGTATATGTAAACTATGTATTCCAAATAGATCCGATCGATAGGGAGGATCTTATTGTTGTATATATTTTATAATAATGTACACCGGGTTGATCCGAGCGTAGCGAGGATTTTCTTGAATATATATAATTATGCCTTGTATGGGCAGAGAAAAACGCACAATGATATATTATTAAATTGTGGAGAATAAAAATATGCAAAATACAGATACTACAAAATACGTTATTCATTCCAAAATTAATGCGGATGGGGTAATTGAGCGTCCCGATATAGTCGGTGCCATTTTCGGTCAGACCGAGGGGCTGCTGGGCTCAGATCTTGACCTTCGGGACCTTCAAAAAACAGGTCGGATTGGTAGGATAGAGGTTATTGTGAATACCAAAGGCGGGAAGGCAAAAGGTAACATCCTGATCCCTTCAAGTCTTGATAAGGTTGAAACATCAATTTTAGCAGCATCACTTGAAACAATTGACAGGGTTGGTCCTTGCAGCGCGAAGATCGAGGTTTCCAATGTTGAGGACATACGTGCGACAAAAAGGAAACAGATTATTGATAGGGCAAAGTTCATTCTCACCGATATGTTCGATATTAATCTACCGGAATCACAGGAAATTGCTGATGAGGTCCGACAGTCCGTGCGTATTGAGGAAATGGAGTATTACGGTAAGAAAAAAATTCCATGTGGTCCGAATGTGCTTGATTCAGATGCGATTGTGGTGGTCGAAGGACGTGCTGATGTATTGAACCTTCTGCGTTATGGTCTTAAGAACGCAATTTGTGTTGGTGGTACAAATGTTCCGCCTGAAGTTGCAGAACTTACTAAATCAAGGACAGTCACGGCATTCACAGATGGCGATCGTGGAGGGGAACTTATTATCAAGGAACTTATCCAGGTTGCGGATATAGATTATATTGCCAGGGCTCCTGATGGAAAAAGTGTAGAAGACCTTGTCCAGAGGGAAATTGTGCGGGCTCTGCGCCAGAAGATACCTGTTGAACAGGCCATGGAGAAATATTCTATCCCCCAGTTCGATTCACCTAAAACCACAAAGGTCTCAAGGTTGTCAAAACGAAAGGAACAACGAAGAGTTCCAGAGGTTAAGAGGCATGTGGTTGCAAAGACTGAGAAAGTTCCTGAAAAAATGCATGAGCAAATATTGCCAGAGCCATCAAAGCAGCGTCGTGGAACACCTGCAAGAAAAATTGAAGCGAAATCAAAAGTTATCGTATCTGCAAAAGAGGCAATTGAAAGTCGCAGATTCAAACCCCACGCGGATGCATTGGTTGGTACGCTTGGAGCGCGCTTGTTAGGATCTGATGATAATGTAGTTGTGGAGACTGCGGTTCGAGATCTTGTACAAACACTAAAAGAGAGCGACAAAAGCGTTAAAAGTGTTATATTTGATGGCGTGATTACCCAGAGAATACTTGATATTGCAGTAGATAGGGGTATTGAAAATCTCGTTGGCGTCAAAGTTGGAAATATATCAAAAAGTCCTGAAGCAGTGAAAGTATTCACAGCACAGGAATTGTAATTTATAGTTCGGAAATGTTATAGATGTTGTTTAGATTTATGCAAAAAACATTTCCTGACAGTTCATTTTTTTGTTGTATCCCATCTTCATCACTATGAAATAAAATCGCTATCGTTTAACCGTGTCATTTTTAAAATATGCTCTACACCGCCTTGACCTCGATCGATTTCCAGCAATTCCCGATATGAATATAAACGCATGCAGTAAAGACATCACTTTTTTATGTTTTCGTGAAGATTATATTCATAACGGGAATTGCTGATTAATGGCGAAGGTATTGTTTATAGCATCATTATTATATATAACTGCCATTATATTATTCATTTGCACATCAAAAAGAGATATTAATAAGTACGATGATATAGACAGGAGATACCATGAAATCATTTGCATCAATAGTAATATTGTTAGCAGTAATATTAGGATTACTGATAGTGCCATCATCCGCAGTTATTGAAAATGGACAATACATGCAAGTAGAACGGATGGTTATGACTTTTGAAAAGGCAGATGCCAGGGTAGATATCTTCTATAATCTTGATATTTTTGTAGAAGTATACGTTTTTTTACTTGGTAGTCACAATCTTGAATTAACGTTTGAGCGGATGTTTTCTGATTTCGATGAAGTTGAGGTGACAAAGATCGGACAGGATCATGCTGTGGTCCTGCTAAATAATGTCTCAAGGAAAAGCGGAGAGTATTACCTGCATGACTCACACAAAATTGGTGTCAACGTGGGTGAGCTTACGATCATGTCTCCGGATGGTTCTACCAAACAACTCAAAAATGCACGCTGTACACAAAATACATTTTATAGCTAGACAATGCGAATGCGAATGCCTTTTACCAGTGTATCATTAATTCAAATGGTATCTAAAATGAAACCCGAGATCAAGGCTGAACTGATTGCTGTCGGTACTGTTGATGTGGACAAATCCCTGCTTGGCAGGATTACGGTTCCAACTGCAGGCCCCGGAGCTGGTAATACAGCATTTTTTTTCTTATCAGGTGAACATCGTGTACGACTTGCTGTGAACAAAAAATCCCCTTTGCGAGCAGTGATGGAAGGTGAAGAATTGGTTGTCTTAAAAGGCAGTAAAGAATTCATAAGAGGAAAACTTGAGACGGAACTTGTCCATTGTCCGGATCAGGCATACATTACATTGAGCGAGAAATGTATTTTTGACTGCAAGTTTTGCCCGGTACCGAAACTGGACGGCAGGGTAAAGAGCCTTGATGAAATACTTGAACTTATCAAAAACGCAAACGCTACCGGCAAGATGAATGCAATCTCGATCACATCCGGTATTGCCGAGACCGTAGAAAAAGAGGTTGTGCGGGCAGTTGAAGTTGTGCGGGCAGTCAAAAAATACAACGTCCCTATCGGTGTATCAGTATATCCGACATTCGATTCATCGCGCCGCTTGAAGGATGCGGGTGCAGTCGAAATTAAATATAATGTCGAGACAATGGATCGTGAGGTGTATGATCGTGTGTGTGCCGGACAGAACCTGGATTTTATTCTCGAAAGCCTGCGCGATGCAGTAGGAATATTCGGCAGGAACAGGGTATTTTCTAATATTATTCTCGGACTCGGGGAATCCGATGAAAATGTGGAAAAGGCAATCGAAGAACTCACAGCAATGGGAGTTATTCCGATATTGCGCGCCGGCAGCATGCACCCATTGCGGATAGGAGATGTAGATATTGAACGCCCGACACGTGACAGAATACTTAAACTTACACGTGTGCTGCGAAGAATTCTTGATGAACACGGCCTGAGGGCTGATATTTCGCAGACAATGTGCCTTCCGTGCACGGGTTGCGATATGAACCCACATACTGACCTTGAATATAGCATATTCAAAAGTGGAAAATATCCAACAACACAAATTGGATATGAAAATATAAATAAACAGATGAATTTGGGAACCAGGGGTATAAAAGGCACGGATTACGGCCAGAATTCATACAAATTGAAATGTTTATTATGTGAAAATGAATATGGCAGTAACGGGACCGACATTTTCGAACGAAAATGCCCGGCATGCCAATATGGAAAACCGGGAATTCCATTTTGATTCGATTGGTGTGAATTGCTAATAAATATGAGATTGTTTGAATTTAAGAATTTTACATGTTGCAGGTCATGAACGCAATAAAGAACGAACTCCCATCAAGACCGCACCAATAAAACCACCAATCCCAAGCATAGTATAACTTGTTTCACCTCTGGCTATCAGGTATGCCGATGAGATAACTAACACTGACAGGAAAATGTATTGTGAGAATTCATCAAGCAGGCGATATTTACCGAGAATGTCACTTTTACCACGCAACCTCTCAATCCTGTAACCCTGTATGGTTTCGATAACATCATTGATCCCTGCAGGAAGATTCTTAAATATTTCCATATATTCATCGACCTCCATCCGGAGATTGCCTGCTATTCGCTTGATAGAGTAACGTTTCTTCATTGCTTTAGCAATCATCGGTTTTGCCTCGGCCATGAGACTGTAGTCCGGATTAAGGTCCCGACATACGGATTCAATGAGCATCAATGCGCGTTCAAGTGTGGAAAATTCACTTGGCATTGACATGTTATATTTAAGAGCAAGTTTTGCGTAATTGTCACTCTGCTGCTCACCTGCCATATAATGCTGTTTTGCAATAAGATCATCCATATCCCACTTGAACCTGTGGAGATTAACGTCATCCCGGTTCAATTTGCCAATTTTCAAAAACACGTTTGCTGCCACATCGGTATTTTTCATATACATGGCATTAAAAAGATTCAGCATGTTTTTTATCATCTCACCGTCAATCTTTCCAACTGCGCCAAAATCGATGAATGCAATTGTTCCATCCTTGACCAGAATGTTCCCACCGTGTGGATCGGCATGATAAAAACCGTCTATATATACCTGCTGTAGGTAACTTGAACTTATCAAACTAGCATATTTTGACCTTGTTTCTAAATCGACATCGACAATATCCTTGACCTGAGTACCTTCCATGAAATCCATTACCAGAATGTTTTTCCGACAGTGATCAAGATATACATCCGGAATCAATACATCTTCAAAATCCTTGAAGTTCTCACGAAAGCGTTTTACGTTCATTGCCTCGACCATATAATCGAGTTCCCTGTGCAGCATATCCTCAAATTCCC
>JBQVLY010000064.1:0-8792 GCA_052361065.1 Methanosarcinaceae archaeon
ATGCGATATCAACCGCCATATCGATATCTGCATACTTATCCACATAGACATGGCATATCCCTTCCGAATGCCCGAGTACAGGGATCTTCGTGTTCTCCTGTATGTGCCTGACAAGTTCACCGGAACCTCTCGGGATCATAAGGTCGATATAACTATCGAGTTTCAGCATCTCCCGCACGTCCTCTCTCGTCTCGACAAGCTGGATCGAATCCCTGAATATCTCGTCCATCTCAACTGCATCTTTTATCAGGTTAAAAAGAATCCTGTTGCTGTTCTTTGCCTCAGAACCTCCTTTCAGTATGACTGCATTCCCTGACTTTATGCACAGCGCCGATATCTGGACAAGTGCATCAGGTCTGGACTCAAAGATCACGCCGATAAGACCGATCGGAGTGGACACCTTGTAAAGCGTGAGCGTACTATCAAGTTCGGTCGAGGAAAGTATCATTCCAACCGGATCTTCAAGTCCGATCACAGATCGTATACCCTCAATTATCCCATCAATTTTTTTATCATCAAGTTCGAGCCTCTTTATAAGTGCCGGTGTGAGTTCTTCGTTCTTAGCTTTCCCTACATCCTTTGCATTCTTCTTAAGAATCTTATCCCTATTCGCATCCAGATCATGAGCCACACGCTCAAGTGCACTGTTCTTTGCCAAAGTTGATGCAGATGCAATTCCCAGTGCAGCGCCTTTGGCCTGTTTTACCTGCTCTTTTACTGTCATCTTTGTTCCTCCGGTCCAAACGATTATGGTATCACATGGACTGAACATGCTTTAAATGTCAATACAACATCATTCCCAATCTTAAGTTCCATATTATGCGCTGCCAGTCTTGTTATATCAACAAAGAACTCAGCGTCGCAAACATTGACTAAAATCCTCATCAAAACACCGTTTGGGAATATGGAGATAATTTTGCCCCTGATCTCATTTCTTGCACTCGTCTTCTGGTTGGATCTCATAAGAATTATCTCCTCCGGCCTGATACATGCTTTCACATGGGTTCCTTCATCCAGGGGCATGAAAACCGCTGTCAGGTCAAAGTTTTCTGTTGTTATGTCCATCACGCCTTCATTTTCATCCAATGAAACGATTTTACCATTAAAAAAGTTCTTCATACCAATAAACCTCGCCACGAATTCTTTCTCCGGCTTATAAAATATCTTCTCCGGTGTTCCACACTCCTCGATCCTTCCTTTGTTCATAACCGCTATCCTATCGCCAAGCATCATTGCTTCTGCCTGGTCGTGCGTTACAAAAATACAAGTAATGCCCACCTCTTTTTGTATCTGTTTCATCTCGTATCTCAAGCGTTCACGAACGATTGCATCAAGGTTGCTTAGTGGTTCATCCATAAGTATACAGCTGGGTTCTGTAACAAGTGTCCTTGCAAGTGCGACTCTTTGCTGTTCCCCACCACTCAATTTCATCGGGTTTTTATTATCGAATCCGTCAAGACCGACGATCTCAAGCGCTCTTTTCACCTTTCCCCTATTATCGATCCGTCTCGCTTTCAGACCGAATTCAACATTTTCATGGACATTGAGGTGTGGGAATAACGCATTATTCTGGAACACAAAACCAATATCCCTCTTTGCTGTCGGCAGGCCGTTTATTCGCGTTCCATCTACATAAATATCCCCACTATCCTCTTTCACCAGTCCTGCAACAATTGAAAGCGCTGTTGTCTTTCCACAGCCAGATACTCCGAGAAGAACAAACATCTCACCTTTTCTCACATGTAAATTCAATGATCTCAATACATCTTCATCACCAAAAGACTTGCAAATGTTATCCAGTTGGATCATTATACCTCCCAAAAGATTTGAAGGCAACAAGCATTATAAAAGCAATCCCCATAAGGAACAAAGAGAGGGCAACCGCTGCTCCGAGATTGCCTGACATCGCATGCATGTAAATACTAATTGTCATAGTCTCGGTCTTATATGGTATGCATCCTGCCACCATTGCAGTCGCTCCGAACTCACCAAGTGCACGACTCCATGTCATTACAACTCCCGATATAATTCCGTTGCGTGCAAGCGGAAGCGATATTTTCCGGAACGTATAGAATTCCGATGCCCCAAGTGTTCTCGCAGCATTTATTGTATCGGGATTTATCGACTCGAATGCAGTCCTTGATGAACGTATTAAAAATGGTGATGCGACAAAGAGTTGTGCAATAATAATTCCCTTTATTGTGAACAGGACCTCGAAATGACTGAATATCCCCTGTCCGCCAAATGCGATCAAGATCGCAAGACCGCATACAAGTGGAGGAAAGATTATTGGAAGATCTATCAATGTATCAAGAATACTACTGCCCCTGAATTTTTTGGTTGCAAGAAAGTATGCAGTTGGGATCCCAAAGAAGAGTGAAATAAGAACAACGACAAATGATGTCTTAAAGCTTATAATTATTGATGATACAATTTCCGGCGATCTTATCTCATCCATAAACCCTGTCAGGGATGTAGCAGTAAAAAGACACGCGATAATGAATAGTATAAAACCAAAGAATATAGCAGCGATTAAGAATAATAACATATGAAAAGATGAACTGGGGTACATAGAACGTAACCGCTGCCTGAACAAAATATATTCCACCATTATCTTCTACCTCACTTGGAAAACTTATTTTTCCATCACAAGAAACTTAATCGCATCCTCAAACTGCTTTACCTTTCCACCACCCTCAGTGATCTTTGCCATCATCATCTCCTCATCCACTACCTTTATTCCTGCAATCATATCTACACCGTAATCAAAAAGAATATCAGACATAGGTGTACTTGGACCCAGAACAACTGTATATCCCTTACTCAGTTCCAGTAATCGCTCGATCGACTTGTTTATTATTGCAGAACTCGTTATCACAACAATATCCGCTTTTGGAATGAAATGTTCTGATGCAGTGTCCGGCAGGTCCCCTTTCTGGGGCTCCTTCTCTATGACCCATAGTTCATCTGCACATTTTCGCAGTTCATCCACAATCGGAAAATGACCGATCATCGCTATTTTTTTACCAATGCCGTTTTCAAGTAAAAAATCATTTACATTTAAATTTTTACCCCGTGGAGATATCAACGAGTTAACTGCTGCAAGACCCAAGCCCGCTTCTATCATGTTCCATGATCTTAAGTATCCTGCAAGTTCGAGTGTCGTTTTTTCAGTCAGCCTGCCAATATCCCGCACCATAGTATTATGTGGTGCACCAAGATTCTTTGCGACTCCACAGTTTCTGCTTAAGACGCCAATCCATGTATACCCTACATGAACATCACGTACTTTTGTATCTGGCAGGTCAGATATCAGGTCATTTATTAGTGTCATCATACATCACTCCAAAACGTCGTCTGAATACGGAACAAAACCATATTTTTCGTATATCGCCTTGCCTTCATCAGATGTAACAAAGTCAACAAAAATTCGTGCGTATTCATCATTTTTCGAAAATTCCAGCACACCTATCGGAATTGTTTTTATAATATTCTCATCCCCGGGAATCTCTACGATATCCGTTTTATCCGGAAAAAAAAGCACAGACTCTCTCCATGTAATTACAGCATCTACTTCTCCTGTGGATATATAAATAATAAGTGCATTCACAGTGGCACCAAGAGCTATTGTATTTTTCTCCACAGAATCCTTTATTCCATTTTTTTCCAGTATACTATTTCCCAATTTACCGATAGCACAGGCCTCCGGATCACCCATAGCAAGTCTTAACCCGGGTTTTCCAAGATCTGCCAGACAGGTAATATTAGCAGGATTCCCCTTCGGGACTGCTATTACAGGTACGTGGTAGGCTACCAACTTTTCGTAACCGATAAAATCCTTATTTTTTGCAATGTCAAAATAGTACATCGCCCCTGGCTGGTATACATCTCCAATTTGCGCAAGTTCAATCTGGTTTAACAGGTGACCTGACCCGAGATAGTTGTAATCAATTAAAATACCATATTTATCCTTAAATAATAATCCGATTTCATCCATTGGTTCTTTCATTCCGACACCACAATGAACCATGAGTGACTGCGGTTTTCCTGTCGATAATGATGTAAGATCACTGGCATCTCCACCAATTGTTGTGACCTGTTTTGGCCTCTCTCCGATACATCCGGATATGGTAGCACTATAAAACATAATTATTATAATTAGTAATATAATTTTTTTCATTATGTACCTCCTACATATCGATTGGAACTATGTATACCCTCGACCGATGTCACATCGTATATAGAACCTGCTGTAATAGATTTCTGTTTGTATAAATACGTTATGTTTAAGTATCATAACGCTTTAAATTACAGATGACCATTGACCAGATGGTGATTATTATATACAATATTTTCAGAGGTAAATCACATGGACGAAATTATCCGGCAAATCCGGGACCCTGAACTGCTTTTACAGATTGAGAAAGTTGTTCCGTTTCATGGATTCCTGAGTACAGGGGCTTTTATAGGTATTCAGATGTTCAACATTGCAAAAAAAGTACTTGACCTTCAGGATGGAGAGCGCATATTTGCAACATGTGAAACATACAACTGCCTTCCGGACCCATTCCAGGTACTTGGAGGTGCCACTATCGGTAACAAGGGCTTAAAGATTGCAGACTCCGGTAAGATGGCAGTTATTGTAAACAAACGTGCTCCTGCGGGTGTAACATCAGTGCGTGGAATCAGGATATACCTTGATCCGGATAGAACAAAAAAATATCCGGAATTACATGCGTGGTATTTGAATACCGGAAAAGTCTCCCATAAAGAGGCTATCCATGATCTCATAAAAGCCGGAGAAGATGCGTATACTTACGAAATGGTCAATGTCGAAGTTCCTATAAAATTGACTAAATGTATAGAAATGTGCGAAAAGTGTGGGGAATCTTTTGTCCGGTATGGAGAAGAAGTTCTTTGCAGTACATGCACGGCTTAATAGACAATAATAGATAGGTGGAATATGGAGGAAATTAAATGAATGAATCGGTGTTTCAGACAAAAGACGATAAGCAGCTGGTTTACATCCCGGATAAGTGTATAGTGTGTGGAACCTGTGTTATGGTTTGCCCAAAAGATTCTCTTGTGATAGGATCTGTGGGTGCCGTGGCAAGGGGACTTGTTGATGAGGCTTTCCTAAATAGCACGCCGGATACCTGTATAGTATGCGGAATGTGTGCCAAGGTGTGCCCTACAGGTGCACGGGAAATCAGGCAGGCTGGTAAGACGGTAAAAGATGAGACGTATCTTTATAATGCTATAAAACCCACGACCGTAAGCGACGATTGCATGCACTGCGGCCTATGTGAGCAGGTTTGTCCGCAGGGGTGTATCGATGCTAAGCAATGGCTGGCAAATGATGGCACCATTGGAATGGATGGTAAGACTACTATCAATCAGGAATGCTGTGTACACTGCGGATGGTGTGCAGATGTATGTCCTGTGGATGCTATCACAGTGGAAAAGCCTTTTGCAGGTGAGTGGAAGATAGATGAAGATACCTGTCAGACATGTCGCACATGTATTGATATTTGTCCGTGCGATGCTGTATTTGCCCGTAAATGGGATGCAGGTGAGAGGGTTGAGAAAGTTACCCACAGACCGGATGCATGCATCTATTGCGGTGCCTGTGCAGTTGCCTGTCCTGTTGATTCCATAACTGTTACAAAAAGTGCGATCATGCCTGAAATGGCAAAGAAAAACCTGTTTGAAAAGAGACTTGTTGATACACCTACCCCTGAACCAATTCGAACCACGATACTGGTCACAGATGAAGACACATGTCTTGGATGCGGGAACTGTGTCATAGTCTGTCCTGTTAATGCGTCATCAGATCCATATCTTGCTGCCGGACATCTCAATGAACTGGATGACAAACCTTTGCTTGAGATTTTGAACGGTACTGTCAAAGTACTTGACCAGGAACTGTGCAATGGCTGTGGCACATGTGCTATGATCTGTCCTGTGGATGCGATACAACTTGAATTAATGGAGGTGTGATAATGGCTGGTAACAAAACATTAGCAATCAAGAATGGATATGTGTTTGATCCCTTAAACGAGATCGATGGGGAGAGAATGGATATATTCATAAAAAACGGAAAAGTAGTGCGGGACCTATCCGGTGCTGAGTTAAAATCTGCAAAAGTAATCGATGCAAATGGCATGACCGTCATGCCTGGTGGTGTTGATTCACATTCACATATCGCAGGAGCAAAGGTCAACGGCGGAAGGATGATGCGTCCTGAAGACAGTTACAAGTGGAACATGAAAAAAACCCCACTTACCCATTCCGGAACCGGTTACACCGTTCCATCCGTCTATCTTGAAGGATATCAATATTCCCAGATGGGATATACTACTGTCTTTGAAGCTGCGGTACCGCCACTTGAAGCACGGCATACGCATGAAGAAATGCGTTCGATCCCAATGATAGATACGGGCGGCTATCTCGTTTTGGGCAATAATTGGTTCATTATGCGCTACCTGCGTGATGGTGAGATAGAAAGAGCTGCGAATTATGTTGCATGGATGATGAAGACCCACAAGACCTATGGGATTAAGTGCGTTAATCCGGCAGGTGTGGAAAACTGGGGTTGGGCAGATAATATCGGTTCACTTGATGAGCCTAACATTCATTTCGGTGTCACTCCAAGAGAAATAATACATGGCCTTTGCGAAATAAATGAACGTCTCGGACTTCCTATGTCAATGCACTTGCACTGCAACAACCTCGGGCAGCCAGGATGTTTCGAGATTACAAAAGATTCACTTGAAATTCCATCGCAGATCAATGCGAACCAGAACCTTGATGTTGAATGGGCAGAGACGAAGGTGGACTCAAAAAGGAAACAGTCAGTGTACCTGACCCATGCACAGTTCAACAGTTTCGGGGGGACGAGCTGGGGGGATTTTGAATCAGGAACAAAAGCGATAATAGATCATGTGAACAAGACCGATTATGTTGTGATGGACAGCGGTTGTGTTCCTTTCGGTGAGGCGACTGTCATGACCGGTGACGGGCCGGCTATACATAACCTGTATAAACTTACTGGCAACAAGTGGTCAAATACTGATGTGGAGATGGAATGCGGATCAGGTATTCTGCCTTTTACGTATCTTAAGAGCAATCCGATACACAGTGTCCAGTGGGCAATGGGTCTTGAGATCTTGCTTCTTGTAAAAGATGTATGGAAATCTATTATGACAACCGATCACCCTAACGGAGGCACGTTTTTGAAGTATCCGAATATCCTTGCCTGGCTAATGTCAAGGGATGCAAGAGAAGCTACCTTCAACGAGTGCCATAAATGGGCTCACGACAGGAGTGATCTTGGGGCTGTGGATCGGGAGATGTCACTCTATGATATTGCAGTACTGACAAGAGCCAACACAGCAAGGACGGTTGGTATATCACATAGGAAAGGAAGCCTTGGTGTGGGCGCTGATGGGGATGTTACAATATATAACATGGATCCTACCAGCCTGAACACTCGTGATTACGAGCATCTTATAAGAAACTTTTCAAAGGCAGAGTACACCATAAAAGATGGAGAGATCGTATCCAGACAGGGTGAGATCGTAGCAATACCGCAAAAGAGGACGTATTATGCCGATGTGACAGTAAAAGAACAGGGTGAGAAGGATATGCTCGCGGATGTTAAGGAGTGGTTCAAATACTACACAGTTGGTTTTGCCCACTATCCAACGCCGGATAGCTACTTAATGAATCCGACACCGATCAAGATCAATGCAGAGGGGTGATTTTCATGGAAGAAGTTACACTTACACCAAAAGGTGAGATAGATATTATGGTGGAGGCAGAGGTGATCACACCAGATGCCTTTGCCACGAAGGGCACAAATGAAATTGAAAACCTGATAGTATGGCAGGGTTCACACGAACTACCCCTTTCCGGGTTCTTTGATGTTAAGGGCAAGGGAGGAAGTTCTGCAGAGGAAACATCGATCATTATTGAAGGAGATGTCACCAGGGTCAAGCGAATAGGAGAAGGTATGACCGGAGGCAGTATCATTATCAAAGGTTCTACTGGTATGCATACCGGATCAGGTATGAATGGTGGGGAGATTCTTGTCAATGGTAATACCGATGCATGGGCAGGTATGGAAATGAAAGGCGGACTCCTGCACATAACAGGTAATGCCGGTGACCATGCGGGTTGTGCTTATCGCGGTAGCTGGCACGGAATGACTGGCGGTAAGATAGTTATCGACGGCATTGCCTTGAGCCAGGTTGGCGGCGGTCTGAGCGGCGGAGTGATCGTGGTTGCGGGTAGTGTGCAAAACTTTTGCGGTATACGCCAAAACGGCGGTCTGATCATTGTGAAAGGAAACGCTGTACGTACAGTTGGAGCCGAGATGTCTGGCGGAACGATCGTTGTTGCCGGCAGTATTAAAAACTTCCTGCCCGGGTTTGAATATGCAGATACGGAAATTGACCTTTCATTTGATGATATCGTTTGTCAGGGAGAGTTTCTGAAGTTCACAGGTGACTATGCACTTGTCGGGCGGAACAAAGGTGTGCTGTATGCATCGAAGAATGCAAATGAAGATTTGTGAGGTGATAAAAGATGGAAGCATTACTTAATACAGGAAGTACTATTAATGAGGGCAGGCTTGCCAAAGGAGGCAGCAAGAACACAAAGGATTACATGCTGGAGTGTGCGGTTTGCTGGATAGCTCCTGATAATTTTGAAGCTATGGGCAGCCCGGAAAAAGTGAAGATAACAAGTATGGACGGTAAACACACTGTTGCTGTGTATACAAAGCGTAC
>JBQVLY010000065.1:0-8708 GCA_052361065.1 Methanosarcinaceae archaeon
ACAAGAAAGCACCCTTCGGGTGCAAATTTAATGTAGCTACGGCTGAGCATTGACCCCACACCAGTCCGTTATTTTCCTATCAACTTCCGTGGCATCTTTTGGAGGTCCCCACACATACAAATAAAATTTCATCGATGCCCCACAAAATGGGCATTCTGGTGCCCACTTCTTTGCTTTTCGGTGAAAGTTGCTGAAAGTCGTCTGTTTTATACTTCTCTGTAGATATCCCGAATATCTCTTTTTGATTCGACGGGCATATGCACCATAATGCCGTATCATTTTAAAATTACGATCCGGAATATGCTGAATCAATGCTTTAATAAATTCCTGCACTTTCATTGTCACAAAATGTTTCAAATATTCATGATCTTTGTACCAGAAAGTAACCGAATCCCCATCGTAACCGCATATCCTTGTATTTGCAACAGCTGGATGATGTATTGAGCTAAATCGAGCAAAGGGACATACCTATGTAGTGAACCCTTCCATCTATGGGAATGTCTGATTAGAAGTTCAAGTGCCTTCAAGTGTCTTCAAGTGTTTGACTAAAGACGGATAATAATGAAGCTCTCCGCAGAGCTGCGGGGTATTATTATAAAATATATTTTCAGGAGAAATTGGACATTTGTACACCATTATATGCATTATACAGAAAGGTGAGCGCAGACTCTTAATTCCCCAATCTATGAGATAATCCGAACTTTTACATCTCAAATTGACCGTTATACATTTAACATCTATCTTTCATTTAACTTCATTATGAAACGCAGTAAAAAACACCTTGCGCAAGTAAGAACAATGGCTGACTACCAATTTGGTAAAGGTTGTGGCATATCACTTTTTCCGGATGATGTTACATTCCAGTTATCAAAAACTAAGCGTGTGCGGCAGATATTGCATAAAGACCTTCGCATTGCAACTGTTCGGGCAAAGGATGGTACGCTCACATTGAGCATGTATGGTGCAGAACTGGTTAAAAGCTGTGTTCCGAAAGATGCTCTTAAAGTTGTTGTTTGTGGGGATGCCGTACCTTTTGTATCGATTGGAAAGACCGCATTTGCAAAACATGTTGTTGATATTGACAAAAACCTTCGTGCAGGCGAGGAAGTTTTGGTGGTCGATGAGTCCGGATCTCTTATAGCCACAGGGCAGTTGTTACTTTCACCTGATGAAATATCAGTTCTTGATAAAGGGGGTGCAGTCGATATACGACGTGGTAAAGATCAGTGAATTGTTCATATTGATAAATCTATATATATTAATTATATCATCAATATATGAGAATTGTTTAAATTCATAGTAGCAGTCTTCAATCCGGAGTGTGAAACAATCGCAGAAGAATATTTGTTAAAAACATTTGTAATTCCCGACAATACAAAAATGGAAGAACACACAATAGTTGTGAATGGGAATATTATTGTTGGCAACCATTCTGATATTAAATATGGTTTAATTGCAAATTCTGTGATATTCGGTGAGAGGGTACAAGTCAGTGGCGATGTTGTTGCTGCATTTGATGTACGAATTGACATGTGGTCGCAGATTGGCGGCAATGTGAAAACAAAAACAAATGCATATCTGGGGGAATTTATCACAATTGATGGAAAACTAATTGTAAAAGGAGATCTGGATATTGGTAATAATGTAAAGATCAATGGTGGATTTGAGGCGAAAGGTTGGATAGTTGTAAGAAATCCGGTACCTGTCATGGTTTATTTGTTCCTTTACATCAGTGAATTATTGCGGCTTGGGAAAGATGAAGAAGTGGAGAACGCGCTTGAGGTGATGTTTGAAGATAATTCCGAAATTATCAGTGATGCGACAATGATCGTTCCAAACGGTTCAAAGATATCAATCGATTCCATCCGTGTTCCGGCACATGCTGTAATCGGGAATGATTGCAGGCTTGTTGGTAATATTCGTGCAGCTTCCCTTGAAATGGGGAATGGCACTACATTGTATGGTAGCATCAGGACAATCGAAAATATTGTGATTGGTAATGATAATACGATTCATGGAAACCTGATTTCAAGGGGAAAAGTGCATATCAGTAAAGGTAGCCATGTTCTTGGTGAGATAAATGCTGATTCTATCAAGATTCATGAAAGTGCAAGAATAGATGGCATAATGCGTGCTGCCAGTGGGATTGAATTTGAACGCGATGAAGATGATGATGATAAAATTAGTGAACGTGAATTAATGGAACTGGATGTTTGAATCTCATAATTTTGGAGTGTGCAATGTTTTATTGTTTCAGTATATGTTATGTTTATTACAGCATAAATATGATATATTAAACAATACAATTGGATAATTAGGTATTCTCTTTTAAAAAAAAGGTGAACTATGGTGAATGCTCTCTTTTATGATGTTATCGATATGGTTTTACGATTATTTATTGTAGTTTTATTCATACTAATTTCAAAACTACTAATGGTCATGGATGCAGATGTCATACGATCACGATTATTTTTACAATTTGAAAAGATCAAACGTTTTTTTATCCTTTTGACAATTGGTGGTATATGCTTTTTAGCAGCTTCACTGATACGTATTGCACAAATACTTGATATGGTACAAGCTAATTCTGGTATGTTGGATAATATTTTGATAATATTATTTCAGATATTTGCATTATTGTTTCTTTATTGTATATATGATACACTCAAATTTCCTGAACGAGGCGTATTATAATGGTTATAAAAAAGGAGATGCTTGATAAGGTACTATTTGACCTGGAATCCGCTGGTGGTGTAGAACTTTCAGCGATTATTTCAAAACATGGTTTACTTATGGTTTCAACAGATAGTGATACATTTAGCAATGAGACTTTTGCGGCAGTTACGGCAACTCTTTATATGTCTGCCGAATCCACTACTATACGGCTTAGCGATGAACTGCCGAAATCCATTGTAATAGAAACCGGAACTAAACATATTATTACAGTAAAAGCAGGTTCAGAAGCATTGTTGGTCGTTTTGGCGGACAATGCATACAGTCTTGGTTTGATACTTAATGACATGAAATCAGCAGGCAAAAAAATAGCCAGAATACTTTAAACAGTAATACATATCAATTTTATAATACAAGTTGTGTTTATTGCAATTGCAGGTGATCAATTGACAGAAAATATCATTTCTAAATTAACAATAGATTATGGATCGATTGTGAAAAAGGATGCGCAGTATGTGATGCAGACATACACGCGACAACCTATAGCACTGGATAATGGTAGTGGATCGGTTGTTTTTGACACAAATGGCAGGGAATATGTTGATTGTGTTGCAGGTATTGCAGTAAACAATGTCGGTCATTGCCATCCGCGCGTTGTGAATGCAATTAAGCAACAGGTAGAACGATTGATCCACGTATCGAACCTGTATTATACAGAGGTCCAGGTAAACCTTGCCGAGCAATTGGTTTCACTGAGTAACATGGACAATGTGTTTTTCTGCAATTCAGGGACCGAGGCTGTTGAAGCAGCCATGAAACTTGCTCGCATAACAACAAAGAAGACTGATTTTGTTGCAGCGGAGAATTCATTCCACGGGCGCACGATGGGTGCACTAAGTGTGACACATAAGAGGATGTACAGGACTCCTTTTGAACCACTTATCAGGGATGTGACATTCGTACCTTACAATAATGCAGATGCTATTGCCAATGCAATCACAGGGAATACAGCGGCAGTTATCCTTGAACCTATTCAAGGTGAGGGTGGTATAAATGTTCCATCTGACAATTATTTGAAATTGGTTCGTGAGATATGTGATGATACCGATACTCTACTGATCTTTGATGAAGTGCAGACCGGATTTGGCAGGACTGGTAAATGGTTTTGCAAAGAGCATTTTGATGTTAAGCCCGATATCATGACCATGGCAAAGTCACTTGGCGGAGGTTTTCCTATGGGTGCGATTACCACAAGGGATGATATTTCATTTGGCAGGAGTGAACATGCCTCTACTTTTGGTGGAAGTCCACTTGCATGCGCGGCATCCCTTGGTGCGATTAAAGCAATACGCGAGGAGAAACTTGTCGAACGTTCAAAAAAAATGGGAGAATATTTCAAGAAGTGTCTTGAAAATATCACACGCGGTGATGTAGTAGAAGTACGAGGTATGGGATTGATGATCGGTGTTGAGTTGAATACAAATTGCACGGATATTGTTAATTATGCACGTGAGCATGGCGTGCTGCTGAACTGCACGTCGGATTCGGTGATACGAATTGCACCTCCGCTTGTCATTACAAAGGAACAGATCGATACGGTGGTGAATGTGATTGAGCAGGCGTAATCTTATTAAAGAAGAGATATCAGGCATCAGGGAATACGTGCCAGGCAGATCGACAAACGACATAGCGCATGTATACGGATTTGATCCGAATTCGATAATTAAGTTAGGTTCGAATGAAAATGCACTTGGTCCGTCTCCAATGGCAGTCGAAGCACTGATAAATCATGCGCCGCAGATGAGTGTTTACCCATCGGCGGATGCGAGTGAACTGGTGAATGCACTGTCCGAGTATACCGGTTTTCCTGCGCATAATATTGCTGCATCCGGACCTGGGATGGATGGTCTGATTGATGGATTAATGAGGCTTATCGTCACGCGCGGGAATGAGATAATCATACCTGCGCCGACATTTGCATATTATGAGATTGCGGCACGGGCGAATGGCGCTGTTCCTGTGTTTATTAAGCGAGATGAGAATTATGCTGTGGATGTTGAGGCTGTGAAGAATGCGGAATCTTCACATACCAGAATGGTTTTTTTGTGTTCTCCCAACAATCCATCAGGAAATCTTATTCCGGAGGAAGATGTGCGTGCGATTGCAGAGTTTACGCATGGTTTTGTGTTTGTTGATGAAGCATATGTGGAGTTTGCGGACAGCAGTCTTGCGCATCTTGTGAATAGGTATGATAATATAATAGTTGGAAGAACTTTTTCAAAAGCATTTGGCCTGGCCGGTCTGCGGATTGGATATGGGATTATGCCGCAGTGGCTCAAATTGGAATATATGAGAGCAGCAACGCCGTTTAATGTAAGTGGGGCAGCGATTGCCGCGGGTGCGGCTGCGCTTTCGGATAAAGAACATTTAATTAATAGTATCGAACTTGTGCGGGAAGGGCGCGTGTTTCTAAAGGAACACATTCCGTTTAAGGTACATGATTCTAAGGCGAATTTTGTGATGGTGGATGTGGCGCCGCTAAAAGCACGGGATTTTTGTGAGAGTTTACTTGCAAAAGGACTAATTGTCCGGGACTGCACGTCGTTTTTTGGTGCAGGCAACTCGCTTGTAAGGGTTACTGTTGGCACAAAGGAGCAGAACAAGAGGGTTGTTGAATGGTTTAATGAGATCAGGGATCTTTAATTGCGGCGATATTTTTCGATATTGTCCTGGAATCCGATACTTAATGTGAGATGGATCACATAACCCGTATTTACAATTACTATAATGCTTGTTATGTTAGAAAGCCAGAGCCTTTACAATCACAAAGCATCCGAAATATATGATTGTAATATAACTTAGCAACCACACATAATATTTAGTAGACCTTAAATTACATTAACACAATTATTAGCATAAAACCCATTACAAAAATACCTAATGACATCCTACACACGGAGAAACATACAATGAAAGTATTAATCAGTGACCCATTATCAGAGAAAGGTACTTCAAAACTTGAGGAATACTTTACGGTTGACATCTCAACCGGTCTTTCTGAAAACGAACTTATTGAAAAGATCAAAGACGCCGATGCGCTTGTTATCCGAAGCGGAACGCAGGTCACAAAAACCGTGATCGATGCGGCAGATAATCTGAAAATTATCGGCAGAGCAGGAGTCGGGGTAGATAACATCGATATAGATGCAGCAACAGAAAAAGGAATTATCGTTGTCAATGCACCGGAGGGTAATATGCTCTCGGCTGCCGAGCATACTATCGCAATGATGATGTCACTTGCAAGGAACATCCCGCAGGCAAACGCATCCCTAAAATCCAAAAAATGGGAGCGCAAACTGTTTATGGGTACAGAGGTCAATGGAAAGATACTTGGTGTTGTGGGACTTGGCCGAATTGGTGCAGAGGTTGCAAAACGTTCTCAGGGGCTTGAGATGAGCATACTTGCATACGATCCATTCATATCTGAAAAACGCGCACAGGAGTTGGGTGTTGAACTTGCAACAATTAATGAAATTGCACAGCGTGCTGATTTTATCACAGTGCACACACCTCTTACTAAAGAGACACGCAACATCATAGATGCAGAACAGTTCAGTATGATGAAAAATGGCGTGAGAATTATAAATTGCGCACGCGGTGGCATCATAAACGAAGATGCACTTGCATATGCAGTGAAAAGTGGTAAGGTCGCAGGCGCAGCACTTGATGTGTTTGTGAATGAACCTCCGTTTGACAGCCCATTGATGGATTTTGATAACGTAATCATGACCCCGCATCTGGGTGCATCAACTGAAGAAGCTCAGATCAACGTTGCGGTATCGGTTGCGGATGAAGTGATTTCCGTATTATCCGGTGGCGATGCCAGAAACGCTATTAATATTCCATCAGTCAAACCAGAGGTCATGGCTGTGCTTGCACCATACATTAAACTTGCCGAGACCATGGGAAGTGTGGCCGGACAACTCATGGACAGCAATTCTGAAAGAGTTGAGATCGGGTATTATGGCGAGATATCTGAAAAGGACACAAGGGCTGTGACAGTAGCGGCACTTAAAGGGCTACTTGAGACTGCACTTGGCTCCAGTGTAAATTATGTGAATGCTCCGGGGCTTGCAAAATCACGCAATATCGAGATTATTGAGAGCAGGTCTGAGACATCAGAAGAACTTGTATCAACATTACAGATAAAACTGGTAAAGGGACATGAAACAAAACTGGTTGCAGGTGCAGTTGTTGGCAATGAGCCAAAGATTATCCAGATCGATGATTACCGCGTTGATATCGTTCCATCAGGTTTTATGATCGTTTCAAACCATATCAACCGTCCGAATGTAATAGGACCATGCTGTATCCTACTTGGTGAGAACAATATAAACATATCAGGCATGCAGGTAGGACGGGTTGAAATAGGCGGAACTACAATTATGGCACTTAATGTAGATTCGGAAGTTCCTGCTCACATACTTGAAGAAATGAGAAATATAGAAGGAATTTTGGATGCAAAACTTGTGACACTTTGAGGAAACAATATGCCAAATAAAGACAAATACCATCGGATTAACGATTACAACCAGTTATTATACACTTCACCCTGATTGGTATTTTGGTTTGTTTTATATACTGTTTGCATAAGGCTATTAACAACATGTATCCAAATAAGGTTTCAAATGATGCGAAAACGAATTTACCATGGTTTCCCACACAGGGATATACAATTTGAGCAAAAATACCGTTACTATTCTGATATGCCATACCTTGTTAATGTGATGGCAAACCTGAATGGTAAATTCGGAATGTTCGTGACCGAATCTGTTGCACAGAGTGGGCATCGTATACAGGCAAAACGTGAAATCGGTGTGGATATCATGACAAATAGTGTGGATTTTGCACCGCTTAATTCTAATAACGTTGATAAGATAATCGATACTATTGAACCGGAAGGAATTATTGATTTCAAAATTGCGCTAAAATATAGTTATCTTGACGAAAAATATAATCGGATTCCTTTTAAAGGAGATGTTTTTCTTGTGCGCATAATCTTTGAAAGCAGCATTGCAACGCTTCAGGTTAATCATATAGATGGCCCTCATAATACCGAATGCGGCAGAGTTGCAGATACTATTATCGAGGAACTTCGGCGTGGTGCCTGATGAGGCAGTTGGATGATCTCACGTTAGTTATTGCAGCACCGTTTAAGAAAAATGCTGTACCTTCACTTTCGCTGAGGGATTTTGAATTCGCACTATCTTTTGATCTTAAGTGGATGTCGCCGGCAGAGGCATCAAAGGTGCGCGATATGGCGATTAAGTCAGGACATCTTAAACTTGTTGACGGGATGCTCAAACCGGTTTTTGATCTTGGCAATACAGAGATACCGCATGGTTTTAAACCAGAGGTAGATTTGTTTAAGGAAAATACATTGTTAGAGCAAATAATGGAACATATCTCCACCAGTACAGGAATGGGGCTGCAGGACATTGCATCCAAAATAAATGCTAAACAGGAGCAATTTTCATATCTTATGAATATCGAGGTTGCTGCAATGCTGGTAGCACGTGAGGCAGGATGCGATATTGATTCGGTCTATGAACAGGTGTACGATGCGGTTATTCGATAGATTTATAATTAATACTGATATTACTGGTATCGTTAATCCCAATGCGAGAGTAGCCAAGCGGTCAACGGCGATGGACTCAAGATCCATTTTCGTAGGAATTCGTGGGTTCGAATCCCCCCTCTCGCATTTATGGCTTGGGTTATAGGTAACTTTAAAAAACCAAACTATTAAAAATCATTAAACTGTACATCTTTCATTGAAGTCTGAAGAAAACCAAACAGTGTTTGGGATATGTAATCTTTCCAAATTTATACATGTTACTAACAGAATAAATTCGGATACATGGATGAATTTTGGCAAAATATACTTATAAAAACCATAACTATTTGAAGATTTACTTCAGTGCATAAAATTTATGTTTGACGTGGACAAAAACGACAGTTCCATTATTAGAATA
>JBQVLY010000066.1:0-8693 GCA_052361065.1 Methanosarcinaceae archaeon
GTTTGCGGTTGAAAGCATCCGGCGATGGTGGAATTCTATGGGCCAGACAGTATATCCGGAGGCGAAAAAACTTTTGATTACTGCCGATAGCGGCGGAAGTAATGGGTACCGGATTAGATTATGGAAAACAGAACTGCAAAAACTTGCGGATGAAAACAGACTCGAAATCTCCGTATGCCACTTTCCACCGGGAACAAGCAAATGGAATAAGATTGAGCACAGGTTATTCGCTTTCATCACCCAAAACTGGAGAGGTAAACCTCTCGTAAGCCATGAAGTTATTGTGAATCTCATATCTGCAACAACCACAAGAAAAGGCTTGCAAGTTGAATGCCAACTGGACAGAAGCTCATATCCCAAAGGAATTAAAATACCTGATGAGATGATGGAACAGATTAACATTATTCGGAGTGATTTTCATGGCGAATGGAATTATGCCATCATTCCAAGAGCGGTATCAGATTGTTCATGTTAATTTGTTACAGGCACTTAGTCCCAATCTAATTTGTACATGTGCTTTTTGTTTTGGGACACATCTGATCAGGATTATATCTTTCAGCATGATGTCTCCAGTTCCCTGATTAGCATGCTCAGACCTGAACTGCGAAGAAAATGGCAGGTTTTATTTCTCATTTTACATGCTTTTTTGACATACCTACATGCACTTTGGCTGTTAATATCCACTGGACAGAATATTAGATCGGTTTTATCTACAAGATTTTCAATTTCTTTTCTTCCCTGTATACACCGCCCGCAATGGTAACAGAACGTACCACCAAAAGATTCGATCACCTCTTTATAATGCGAAGTAAGCGATTCCACCCCACCAACATAAGCTACTCTTATGCCATTAAGATCAACACTCTTTTTTCTATGTTCAGTGCCTGATTCTAAAACCGGGGAATTTTGTGCAAGTTCAATGGACGACATATCACATGTTCGATCCTGTTCCAGCAATTCATCGGTCAATGTCTTTACCTCTTCGGCCAATATGCCCATCTCCGTTTCCAGGTCCCCGATCTGACAAAGCGCGCTCTCACCACCAAATCTCTCAAGATTGCTTGTCAATTGCCTATTTAGCTGCTTTTGCTCCTCCACCATAGCATTAACTCTTGACATATCTTCTTTGATGGATTCGATCTCAGATTTCAATTGGTCTCTTTTCCATTCCAATCTTTTACACTTTGTTTGAAGTTTTTCGTTTAATCCCAGAGCATCATTCAGTTCTTTTATAACAGATTCTGGTCTGCCATCAGGCATTACTCTGCAAAGTGCAGTATGAAATCGCAATGCTCGATGTCCGTACATGTGTATGACCCCATAAATCCCTGCTTCTATCTCCTCAATATCTTCGTGCTGGCTGCGCACAGCAAACCAGACAAGGGCCTGAAGGGGGATATCCATACTGTTTCCGTCCTCAATGTATTCACATATTTCCTTCTGGGGTATACGCTTGATATCTTCCCTGTATTTTTCAAATCGATTCGCAAGTATCTTATCAATGTTCCTGGATGTTTTGTTCTGGGTTGTACATGCCTGAACAAGGCTTGCATGCATCTCATGAGTTTTTATCGTATCATGATTCAGTTGAAATTTCCTGCAAATTTTGTGCAGTTCCTTTTCATTAAAGGTTAATCCAAGAATTGTACATATCGTTTGGTTCCTGAATTCCCATATTTTTCTTTCAGACAATTTATGCCTCCAATGGTGTTTTAACCCGAATTATTCAGGCTCGTGTTTATTTGCCTGACCAGCACCTTTTTAGCCAGACTGTGATCTATGGCGATTTACTGCACTCCTATCTTTGAGAGTATATATGTGTCATTTTCGGAAGTTGATTATAATCTAATAATCCTAATTCACTCTCTTTTATGATGTTAGCAGGATCCTCTCCTGAAAATAGCCTACTGGTTATCATATTTCTTGCACTGCGGTATTCATTCATTAATTTTTCAGATGCTGCAGGATCTCCATATATCCGCCACATTCCACATTTTGTATTCCGGAGGGAATTAAGACCCATAAATCCTTTTACGTCCTTTAGTGGAATGCCCAGAAATACCCCTATCTCCGGAGGGCAACTGCATATGGCATACCTGCGCCTGAGCATATCCAATACATGCTCGATAGAATCAAACTCATATCCCCATTCAGACAGGAATTTCTTCACGGATTCATTTTTCAACAGTTCGTTCAATCGGTTTTGATTGAAGAATAGTACAATTGCATTTTTACCAGTCCTTTTCAACTCATAATAATTGATTTCAGATTTGCTGAAGATATTTACCCTGTAATTATCCCATATATTAAGCATCCCGCCGTTGTCATTGGAAATATTCATCAACGTTGCTGGTTTGCGGCCTGCGATTGTGGCTGCAGTACACCTTACGATCCTATAAAACAGACATTTCATGTTATCACTTTTTTAGGTTATCCTAATTCACATATATTGCATTTAGGTGAATAAACAATATACCCTAAAAAAATTAGATTTTGGATATTAATCCGAATGAATGGAAATCGATTCTATACCAGAATTACATCGACAATTTGTCATAATCATCATATTCTGCTCGCTGCATTGAGTATTGGAATGGGTGGAGCCAACAGGACAATGTGGTAAAAGTCGCAAGTCCGGTTCTTAGAGGGCTTGAGGTCGAAAACGACCTCTGGCTACTCGGCGTATTGCTGCGCAGGGTATTGCAATATGAGCTGTGCATCGGGATTTTATCGAAACCATCTATACAAATACGATAATTGGAATCCTATTCTTCGGATTCCTCTGCCCCAACTATGCTTAAAAACTTCTTCGTGACCGCTTCATTAACAAGACGCAGTAGTGTCTGCCTATCCTTTGAGGCACTAAATACCCCGAGCGGGATCTGTGCTGCTGCGGCTGTTGCATGTCCACCCCCGGTCTTATCACCAAATGCCCTTTTCATGACATCCCCCAGGTTAATCCTTATATCGTGGCTCCTGCCCGAGATAAATATCTTATCTTCGGATACGCCAAACACTATTGAAGTGGAAATTCCTTCAAGGTTAAGTAAATAATCAGCAGCTTGGGGCAGCGTGTCACGATCACGTATCGTTCCTACATTTGTAAGAAGATAACTGCCGATAACCTGCCTATTTACTATGGCATCACCAAGAACGTCCAGTGTCTCAATGGACATTGATGGGCGTTCTAACTGTTCAAGTATCTCATGGTCGGATAGCGGGTACAAAAATGATGCTGCTGAAAGATCTGCAGGGTCAGTATTTCGTTTAAAATCCTGCGTATCTGTTCTTATTCCATACAAAAGGGCAGTTGCTAAGTTAGTAGTAATATCAATATTTAGTTCCTGAAGGTATTTTGTGAGGATTGTAGCCGTTGCTCCCACATTGGGACGCACATCGGCGTATTCAGCATCGATCTCCACTTCACCTAACGGGTGATGATCGATAACGATGCTCACATGTAAATCTGGCGGAACCATATTATTAGAGCCTGGTATAGCACAATCAACAAGTGCGATCTTGTCGAAATCCGAAATATCATGCTCTTCCATTCGGTCAAGGTCAATTCCAAGAAGATTTACGAATGCCTTGTTTTCCTGATGACCGATCTCTCCGTGATATAATATGGATGACTCAGTTCCAACGCTCATTGCAATCTCCCTGAGTGCAAATGCGCTTGATATGGCATCGGGGTCAGGATTATCATGAATCACAATAGCTAGTTTTTTGTTATTAATATCTTTTAACCATTGCGATAATTTGTTTCCGCGACGCAGTGATTCAGCACGTTCAAGGGACCTTGCAAGCGATGATGCAACAAGTTTTGATGGCATAAGTACAAGGTCTGCCCCAAGTGCTTCCATCTTTTGCCTGTTTATGATGTCCGCTGCTCTTGAAACTATATACACTTCAGATGATACGGCTTTTTTGATATTTACAAGTGCTGCCTTGTTTGCTTCAATGTCGGAGCTCAATATTAATATTGCAGTGAGATTTTTGGTATTGACCAGATTTAACAGTTCAGAATCCCTGATATCGCCAACAATGGCCTCGTATGCATCTTCACGCAAAGTCTCTACTTTTTGCTCGTCCTTGTCAATAATAACAAGATCTTTATCAAGTTCCCTGAGTTCCTTTGCGACAGCAAATCCAATGCTTCCGCTTCCAAGGATCAAATATATTGGTTTTACCCTTATTTTGACAGTTGTGTCTGTTTTTTTTGGAATAGCAGCCATATTATGCTACCTCCTTGTCTGATAGCAAATGTCTGTACCGTATTAAACATTTTTCGGTTAACATCCAGTGTGCAGTCTCAATAGGGTATTTGCAACAAATATTGCGATACAGGCTGTTCCAAAACCAATTTTTATAGTACAATTCAGTCATATTAGATTCGATTCTTATTCCCCGTGTACAATTCGTAGATATTCAGCCACACATAAACGTTATCGATGGACTTAATAAGTATCAATAATTAAATAACTGGAAGAGATACAACCAAAAAGACTAAGAGGTTGGAAAATAAAACAGATGAAAAATATAATTGTGAGGGAAACCAGTACTAGAGTTCATCCCATATAAAATGAAAATAAATAAGTACTTTATGTGGTTGGTAATGTTGATGCAAATAATAAACTTGCGTGGGTTTGATAGTTTTTTCATGGATATTTGACTCTGTGAGGCGCAAATTACGAATGAACAGGTATTTGCACATCATAATAACCAACTTTGGTAATTTGTGAATTTCATTATTAATGCCAACCCGGCAAATAATAAAAAATAAAGAGGCATATAAATGGTACAGATATATTATGATAGAGACGCCGATCTTGGCGCATTTAATAGCAAGACAATAGCAGTTATGGGCTACGGTAGTCAGGGACATGCTCAGGCACAAAACCTTTGTGATTCCGGTTTGAACGTTATTGTCGGCCTCAGGGAAAAAAGCACAAGATGGGCACAAGCTGAGAATGACGGACTTAAGGTCATGACTATTGCAGACGCTGCAAAAGCGGCAGATGTTATCCAGATATTGCTTCCTGATGAAGTTCAATCAAAGGTGTACTATGCTGAGATCGAACAAGGACTGGAAACCGGAAATGCGCTTGTGTTTTCACATGGTTTTAATATCCATTATAACCAGATAGTGCCACCAAAGGATGTGGATGTCTATATGGTTGCTCCAAAGAGCCCGGGACACCTTGTCAGGAGAACATACAAGGAAAACGCAGGCGTGCCCGGACTTATTGCAATATTCCAGGATGCGACAGGTAAGGCACATAATATGGCACTTGCACATGCAAAAGGTGTCGGATGTACACGTGCAGGTGTTATCGAGACAACTTTCCGTGAGGAGACCGAGACTGACCTTTTCGGTGAGCAGGTTGATCTTTGCGGTGGTGTCACATCACTTATCAAGACATCATTTGAGGTTTTGGTTGAGGCAGGATACCAGCCGGAAATGGCATACTTTGAGACACTGCACGAGTTGAAACTTATTGTTGACCTGATACACGAAGGTGGACTTGAAAAGATGTGGTATTCAGTATCCAACACGGCTGAGTACGGTGGTCTTACGGTCGGTCCGAAGATAATCAACGAACTTTCCCGCGAGGCAATGTGTGATGCACTCAAGCGGATCCAGAACGGCGAGTTTGCACGTGAGTTTGTGCTTGAGGGACAGACCAATAAGGCTGTTCTTACTGCAATGGAACGTCAGGAAAGGGAACACCCGGTTGAGGTCGTTGGTAAGAAACTCAGGGCAATGATGCCATGGCTTAACAGCGAACTTAATGAAGAATAATGTTTTATAGTTAAATGAGAAAATCCTCCCTACGGTCGGATTAACTCGGACTACATAATCTTATAGATTATATACTACAAGAAAATGCTACCTGTGGTCGCATTTACTTTGAGTACAAATGTATACTTTGAGTACAAATGTATACTTTGAGTACAAGAACAAAAATATTAATATTTCGATCGGTGATTTCTGTTGAAGTCACCTATTGAAATCACCTATCAAATATTAAGTTCTTGAATATTATTTACTGAAATCCAGTTATGTTTTGCTACATGACTGCTTGCTTATATTTTTTGGAGTTATGCCTGTGCCCACAATTATTGATACTATACGATTACGACGAAGTGTTCGTGATTTCACGGGTGCCCCTATCAGCAAAGATGACATAAATACAATTCTTGATGCTGGCAGGTGGGCGCCATCCGGTTTGAATAATCAGCCGTGGCGCTATATTGTGGTGCAGAATTGCGGGACAATAGAGGAGATCGCAACATGCACGCATTACAGTAATGTAGTGCAAGACGCCCCGCTTTTGATTGTTGTTTTTCTGGACCATGATGCAGAGTACAATTATGTGAAAGATGTCCAGGCTATTGGCGCCTCGATCCAGAACATGCTGCTTGCATGTTGTGGACTGGAACTTGGGGCGGTGTGGCTTGGTGAGATACTAAACCAAAAAGAGAAAGTTAATTCGATTCTTAAAGCCCCGGATTCGTTGGAACTTATGGCTGTGTTGGCAATCGGGTGTCCGGTTGAAAAAGAGCGCATATCTACACGCATGAGTATTACGGATGTTACATTCAATGAGAAGTTTGGTGCTGGTTGGGTGGGTAGAGACGAAGAGATTTAATGGAAAAATTGGTTAGAGGGGTTTGTCTTGAATGTAGCGTTAGGAAAGAAGACAATTCAAACACTGTCCTCTTCGTCTCAATACGAACAATTGGGCTGCATTGTCTTTAAGGATTTCGCCTGCATGACTATGGAATAATTTTTTAAATATATGCAACAATCAAGCATGAAGACCTATGGGTCAAATGTGAATATAGCAAATATGTTCACCATTTATCTTTTTTAGTTGTGCTGTTTGGTTTATTAATTGGCATTTTATTTTCTTTACTAATTAAGCCTTTCAACATTCCAGTCATCCTTTTCACCAATTTCGACCACACAATCATCCATTGACTCAACCCGAACACGTCCCCTTTCAAGTGCCCGCTTTCCAAGAACTAACCAGTGAACCAGAACTAAAACCAATCCGATCAAAAACAGTATTATTGCCATAATCAAAATCACATCTTGTGACATTAAAAGTCCAATCAATTCAGCCCCGTTCATCGTATACCTCTCCCTATTTTAAAATTCTAAGTATCAATTCAATAAAAGCCGCAATGGCAGTTTTATTGTAACAATTATCATAAAGCACAAGTCCTTCGATCATATCAGGTTTAGTTGCAACGGCAAGTACATAGAATATTTTACGATCCTGTAAGGATTCGATCGGAATTTTTGCCTGAAGAATCCTGCCGTTTTTTTCCATATCTTCAAGATCGATTTGTCTTGTCCATAAATCCTGTTTATCTGTGGCTATAAAAAATGTATATTCTACATCAGTATCAGTGTCGTTCGGAATTTCTTCTGCGATTTCCATCTCTAAAATCACATTATTATCCGATATACGTGATTCCAGCCGTATAATGTCGATATCATCATGTCCATTCAATCCTTTGTCACCACACAAATCTTGAGAAAATATATCATCTCTCGGGTCAGTTATATTAAATTCGAGATTTTTATTTGTGAATGAATAATATTGGGTAAAAGAAAAAAGCAGCACAAGTACTACTATAACCAAAATGATACTTTTGCGATTAAAAAGAATTTTGATATTCCATTTAATGGGAAGGTATGACGGGTAGTATTTCGAAAGATAAGTGACTGTGGCGATACCTCCAAACAACCCCGAAATGAGTCCGTTTATCCAAATGCTATGCTCTGCCGGATAGAAAACAGCCAGGTTCAAGGTACAAATAATAACCCCGACAAGACCTCCCAACATACCGGCTTTTAATTTACCATATCTAACATAAGATATTGTAAAAGCTGACAAAAACGGAATAAATGCCAGAATTGCAAATAATAACAAAAGATCGTAATACGTAGGACCAGTTGCCATATATTCCTCCCATTTTACAATTTCAATAACTTAAACAGTATCAAACACAATACCTGAACTGACATTCTCAATCCGGCTGGCGATTATAAAATCACCTTCTATCCCAACCTTATTCCCATTGTACCGTTTCCCGATTATCCGAAGTTTATCGTTCTTTGAAACAATGCACAATCCATAATACAAAACAACCACTGCACTGCCGTATCTTACGGTAAACATACTTTCATATTTGCCCCACAATCCCCCAAATACAATAAAAAACGGGATGCCTACAAATGAGGTCGTACTTTTAGAAATCCTGGAATCTGTGAGTGCTTCGGATTCAACTATTTCCGTTTCCTCGTTTTGGCTTAACGATCGTTGACTGGTTAAATATAGCAGCATTAAAACAGCAAAAATGATTGATGCTGCCAAAATTCCCCACAAAAACATATCGGTAGTGAGATTAAATGACATTATTGCAAATGCCGTTAAAAATCCAACTACTAATACTATCAGGTACCTTTTATCCAATCTGCCACTCTCCTTGTTTAGTCACCATTCCAAACCTCAACCACCTGTCCCGTATCCACATCAACAAGTGCTGACAGGGGAATATCCTTCCATGTAACACTGATCAATGTTTTTGGTTCATAGAACTTCTCTGCAGTTTCCGGAAGTATGCGTTTGACAGACGGATTGCCGTATGCACCCATAGTAGACAATACATTCCTTATC
>JBQVLY010000067.1:0-8666 GCA_052361065.1 Methanosarcinaceae archaeon
ATGACTTATGCCGCGTCCTGCCGATATCCAGCCGTATCTGCGAAGCCACGACGTAATCCAGTCCCTTCGCCATCGAGAGTATATTCCCTGTGAGTGTCCGCCTGAGCTGATCCCGTCGTTCTATCCGGTCAGACTTCGTGTATCGCTCATGATTCTTCTGGTTCAGTGCAAGCCATGGCGTTACGAATCTGTAGCTCAGAATCTCATCCGAGATTCCGAAATCCTCTTTCCGGAGGGTTACTCCCCTCTCAACGATCTCGTAGGTGTTATCTCCAAGTCTTATCTGATTGTACTGGTCATAAATCTCTTTTAACACCTCTGCACCCTCGTTTATCCCGATCACCATTGGAGTTCCGCCGATAATCCTGTACTGGATCTTTGGGTATCGGTAGATCAGTTTGCCCGCGTCCACATGCTGGTGCAGGAGTTCGTACTCTGTGAATTTGGTTGCGAAGAAGCCGCGGAGCTGGACTGCGGACTCTGTGATCGGGCGGGTGGATGCGAGGGTCAGGGTGAGGGTTTCGAGGGGCATAGGATTAAAGTACCATTACAGTATGTTCAAGTATTAAGATTCAGATCGCCTCCAGCAATTCTTTCACGATCTTCTTAAACGTTAAGAGAACCTCCAACTCATTTTGGAGAATGCCATAGATCACATCCATGTCAAGTTCCCAATATATGTGAACCAGAACATTTCGAAAGCCAGCAAGATCTGAAAGATCATTCGCAAGGTCTTCTGATATTATCTGTCCCTCTTCGAGAATCTCAAACGTTTCTCTGTAGGTGGATGGTTTTCTAAGCCCCTTCTCTGCTATTATGTATGTTGCGATATCTATCGCTGACTGGATGCTTATGAGCATGGAATGAAGCACCATATTTCTCTTGTCCCGGTCCATTCGCAACTCTTCAATCGATATGCTCTGGTATCGCCGCCAATCCTCCAATGATTCATTCAATTCTCGTAGATGGGATAGTATTCGCATTTAAACCCTCGCTAAAAACTTTTTATTCAAGTATTCCGCAGTTGTTTTGAAATCGAGATAGTTTGACATGGTTTCGGATTCATATTCTACGTTTTCAGTTCTATCTCTCAAAAATACCGCTTTGCCACCCTTCAAGACTTCGTACTGGAACTCGATCGGCGAATGATTCAGAACTTTCACATCGAATTCGAACCTCGGCTTTATTCGCCGTTCAAGCTCTCTTGCAACCCGCATCTCAAATTTAAATCTTGTATATGGGTTCAGTTCTTCGGAGATTAATAAAGCAACGTCTATGTCATTGAAATCGTCGTTATGGACATAAGAGCCAAAGACGTAAGCTGCACTCACGTAATCGAATCCGGATACGATCTTTCCGATTTTGTCCATGACTTCTTTTTTGTCCGGCATTTTTGTGTCTCGGTGTTTCTGTTCTTTATTGGACTTGATTTCGCATGGTTGTGTCTTGCTTGAATTTTGTGCAGGGGGTGGGGGGGCATAGGATTAGAACACCATTGTATGCTCGGGCTCTTTATCCAGATCAAAACCATATTCAGTTGTGTATGGAATCATGCAGATTATATACATCTCATACTTGCCTTCTTCAGGACGAAACATATCATTGAATTTAGAATACCACCAGAAGGGGACCTTCACCTTATATTTCTCTATCTTTTTTGGAATATTTTTTATTTGATCCCAATACCTATCAGGAATAACATCGATCGTTGGATAACCTTCGTCTCGCAGTTTGATTAGATTGCCACCCCCCTCCACTTTTAGTCCCCTAATTTCCCACGGGGTTTTACCAAAGAGAATACAATCCTCAAACACCCCCTCCAGATTCGTTTTTCCCAACTTAACATCAGCATATACAGCATCACACCAACTTTTAATCAATCGATACGATGTTGGGACGTTTCCTATCACGTTATCCGTCTTTTCAACAAAATCTTCTATATCAACATTCTTTCCGGCGAAATAATACGGTTTATGGTTATCTGGTTCATATAGGTGCATGATATGTTCGTTTTTATGAGTTATACCCTTTCGGTTTAATCGTCCGCCTCTCTGTCCGATTGCATCTATTGGTGCAAGTTCTGTGTGCATCACATCACACGATATGTCAACACTAATTTCTATTGCTTGGGTCGATACGAGTATCCAGGGTCTTTTATCATTTAATTTTTGGATCGCAGCCTCATTTTTCCATCGATCCTCAAATGTAAATTGTGAGTGAAGCAGCAAAGGATCTGAGATTATAGTTTTAAGCGACCTATATATATTTTTTGCCCGGTCTATGGTATTCAGAATAATTATTTGGTTTTTATTGTTATTGTAAAGTCTTTCCACCAAATCGAGATTATCAAAGATTGAATGCTGATTTCTTCGAATGATGAACGGTTCAAAATCCATACCCTCCCGATCTTCTATAAGCTTATACTCAGTTTTACCCAATCTGTTAACAATAAACTCCGGAAGTGTTCCACTCATTGCAATATGTGGTATATGGAGCTCTTTCAGTATTTCAAAACAATCTAAGATATATCTCAGCGTGTAAGTCTCATAATAATGTATTTCATCAAATATAATGACACTATTGAGAATATTTCCCAATGCAAAATCAGATTGTTTATACCCATGTACCAGCGAATAGATTAGATGATCGATGGTCGTTACAATAACTGGTTTTGCAAAAACCTTCTCAGCATAGACAATCGCTTTTAAATCCTCATCTACAATCTCACCCCCTTCATGTTCGCCGTCATGAAGAAACCTACTCATTCCATGATATATTCCAACATTTCCATCTCCAAAAATCTTTTTCAGCCGTTCATACATCGCATTGGATGTTATCTGGGTCGGTAAAGCAAATATTATCCGATTTTTCTTGTGGCTTTCAAGTATCCTCAAAGCGGCAAGCAAAGATGCTTCAGTTTTTCCCCTCCCACATGGAGCCGATATAATGCCACAATAATCGATTTCCATAGCACGTTTCTGGTATTCATAAGGTTCGTATTGATCCAACAAAAATCTTTCAGAAGATTTAAAAAGTTTTAAAGAGTAATTAATTCTATCCAGTGCTTCTTGATCTATTATAGAGCCATAAATTGATTTGTGTTCCAATTCAGCCTTATCAAAGTACTCGCTCGCTTTCTGATCACAATGTTTCAAAACTGCGAGAACCAGACAATATATTGCCTTCGTTCGTGCTTTTTTTTGGTAACCCCTTTTGAGACGTTCTAATTCGTTTCTTTGAATTTTTCGGCGCATATTGAATTGTGATAGGTATTCCTTGTCGCGGTATATCACATTATTCTTTTGGATAAAAATATCTGAAAAGTGCTTTTCATACACCCATTCGATTTGACCAACGTGTTTCTTTATTTCATCTTTTTTATATATAACTTTATTTTTTAATGGAGCATCCTCAAATATCCGATTGTAAAGTTGACTATGATGAGAAAGTATTGCCAGTTTTAGAATATTATTCAAGTCTTCTTGAAAGTCAGATTCGATAAATGGAAGCGCAAAGAACGCATGCGACACAGACGCACACGATTTTCCCGCCTCTATGTTTTGCTGAAACTCCTCCGTGAGTTTACCTATATCATGCAGATAAACTGCCATGAATAAGAGGTTGCACAAGGAATCATACCCAAGCCTAAAGTTTTTCGAGAACTCTTCCAAAACTTCTCGATTTTTGATAAAATAATCCTTTAATATCAACAGAGAGTCGGTTATATGTCCTTCAAATGTCTGAAATATACCATCATCCCTTTTCTTTGCGATTGATTTAGAAAGCAACATTTTCAGCGCCTATCTTAAAACATTTAATCATCCTCGCGAGTTTTAGTCTTTCGTTTGGAAGGGGCGATGCCACAATGGCATCTTTTCTTGAATAATCTCTTTTCTTAGCATTTACCACATCGAAGGTGTAGGGAACTCTGCCAAGAATTCTCTTTTTATCCAATGGTTGTACTTCTTCATTTATTCGGACAATCGAATCGATTTCATCGCTTTCAATCTCAACCACGTCGATTGGACCCGCAATATCAGAAATAATGACGAAGTCATCTGATCCGCCGATATACAATGGTCTTCTTGGATCCTCAAGCGATTCTTTTAATTCGTTGAGTTTTTTTGCCCCCCCCAAAATATAAATAATGCATGCAATAGGGGTTATGAATTCCTTGACGAAAGGAGCGCTTGTACTTCGAAGATATTTAAGACCGCCATATATGCTTAATTCTTCATCGCTTAAAATAGATAAATCCCAATCGTACTCATCGAGTTTTTTTGCTACGGTTTGTTCGTTCGGCTTTTTACTTCCTCCCTTTAAATTCGACTTCAACTTCTTCATCAAAACCATATCTTGAAAACGCTCTGGAATATTCAGCGGTCTTAAACTTATCTTAAAATCTTCCAGTTCGGTGTTATAGTCGTCTCGTGCCATCCAGAGGTCTCCAAGTCCCAACGCATTCGCAAGAAGTCCCCGAACTGTCGTGTACGGTGGAAACGGATAAGAAAGGATTGTTATCGTTGAGTATGGCTTTCTGAAGTTGACCAGATAAGGGGTCTCCAGTTTAAATTTCAGGCACTTCATTTTACTCAATTTCGCGGATAACCCTATCGATTGCTTCTGTCGGTGTCATGAGTTCAATATTGTGCTTTACAAGAACCTCTTTGATTTCATCCTCGTTATCAAGCGTGCCAGACAAAAGCCCAGCATAGATTGTTTCATCCTTCAAAACCGTTAATATCTGACCCAATCGTTCGACATTTAATTTTCTACCACTTTCCAACTCAAGCGCCTTCTGTAACAGATGGTTATATCGATTCTGCAAAGCAATGAGTAGCAGGTTTGGTGTGAAGTCTGTCAGCACCCTCGCCTGTTTCGAATAATCTGATAGGTTCTTGAAGGATTCCAGCGCAAGCTTGACGCGTTTTTTTGCAGTCTCGTCATCGGTCTTTCTATCGATCTTCAAGTGGCGACCGTTTTCACTACTTTCTATTATCTCCTCGCCGCCAACCTTTACCAGATCAATCGAAAGTCCTGCTTTGTAGATGTTGACCCCAAGTTCGACATTTACAATATCTCCTGCGAGTTTTCCAACCTCTTCCTGTGGCTTCCGTCTTGTCAGGAAATCAATTGTTAGGTTATCATTCAGTGGTAGAAGCCCCATGGCGGGAGACATTTTTATCGGCGAGACCCTTATCTGGGCTCCCTGCTCTTTTAAAGCCGTCATGAACCCGAAGAGATCACACAAGACGCACTCATCGATCTTGCCGCACGTTTCTCCCTTATCGTTTGGGACGCAATAATCCTCCGAGTCGGTCAGCCGTCTGATACCCTGTTTTAGGTAGTATCTCATCGCCTGACCGCTGACGTAAGGGTAGTCCACACCGTCTTTCGTGTATTTCTTCAGATCCACCAGATTACTTCCACCGATCCCAGAATTGAGATTCGTAAGATCGGTTTCAGCCAACCAAACTGCACTTATTGCTTTTTTATTCATTTCAATCACCTCGTGTCTTTGAATACTTTATTGCACCAAGATAAAATGTTGCATATACCAGAACAATATCCTTAATCTCATCATAGTTATCTTTATATTTATTGATTATATCCATCAGATCCGCCAGTGGTTTGGTATAAACCAACTCCTCGCTTTTCTTGCCAATACTTATTGCCCTCAAACAGATGTTTTTCAACTGTCTGATAAACTCTTCAGCAGATCGCGTGCGATCGAGTTGGTAAAGGTCTGATATATAATGATCTGCAACCTTGCCAACCACCTGCCCACTGCTCTTCATTGTATCTATCTCATTTTGTTCAAATTGGACCATCTTTGCACCTCCATGTGTAAACAAGGCAATCTAAAGCATCTTTTGGTGTGCTTAATCTGCAGTTCTGTCTTATCTGAAATGCCTTTGAGAATGTCTTGAAATCATCTGTAATAATGCCTTTTGACATCAAATATTGATTTTCTTTTGCCAATCTTTGAATAATCTCTCTCGATGCACCCTCTTTTAAAGGTGATGCAAACGAATGGCTCACAAAGTCTGAGTATGGCAGCAACTCTTCGAATATATTTTTAAATCGCTTGATGTGTGGGATGTAGATCTCTTCAAGATAAGAATATTTAGTCTGGTATTTTGCCTCCATCCCCTTTATTTTCAGTCGAATCCATCTATTACATAAAATAGATTCATATTGCTCGATTCTTTCAATTTTATCCCATATTCGCTCCAAAAGTGATAATAACAGAGAGTACTCGTCTTTTGTATACCCCTCTCTTTTCTCGCCTTGCGCACTTTTGAAGATAGAAATCACATTTGAATATGGTTTTGTAGTCAGCACATCTCTCAATTCATTCTTGAACGTGTGAAGTTCTCCGAGTTCTTCAATTTTTGGAAAGAGCAGATAATGTGTCAGACTCGCATGGTCGCAAGCAAATGGTATGTCGTCCAACCATTCGATTGATCCCAAAAAATCACAAAGCGCGCAACATTGATAATCCGATTCCATCCTCCTAACACCACACTGACTTTTCAAACTTCCTGTGGCAACCGGATATATGGTTTGTGAAACTTTAAATAGTTTATTTGCAGTATTCCCACATAGATTACAAATCTTTTTTCCGTTTGTATTTTCTTGAGATAATATGCCAGTTATTTCATCCACGATTTCTTTTCTCGATCCAATCGCTTTTTCATTACTTTTCTGTTTTTCGTTAAGTTTTAATGCAAGAAAAGACACATATTTCCCTTTGTGCATTGTGGGTAGGTATGCTCTATTCTTTTCGATAATTCGATCCGTCTTTTTTTCTTTTGTCTGATATTTTAGTTTAAAAACGATTAATTGTTCAATTTCCTCTACCAACCGCCCCACTTCATATTCATCCAACGGCTCAAAAGAAATGCCGCCATTCCACACAACATCGACGTCCAATCGTTCCAATAAATGCCCTAAAAACTCCACTGCATTATCAAACCACCAATCATGATATTGCTCGATCTGGATCACCCGATCACTTCCATGCACATCTCTTCACCCCATCCCCACATAAATTCTCTGCCAAAACTTCGCCCGCACCACCCCACCCACATCGCCGCCGATGTCCACAGCACCGGCACACCCTTCACTCACCCGCCAATAATCACAGTCCCCCGAAAACCCCCTCCTCGAATCGCATCGATCACACTCCCCGGATCCCCCCCATTCACGACTCGGCAGTCAAGCGACCTTAAAACCAGAAGTCGCGGCAATTCAAGATCGACACATGTCTCACCCATCCCGAGTAACTCCCGAGCAGTAATCTCAGAAACGAGCGCACCATCCCGGAGTATCCCGCCCACATCTGTCGCTTTTATAAACACTGCACCCAACCGTGACGCAACCCAGCCAGCGATCGTATCTGATGTGGCGTTCCAGGTGTGTTCGATCCCGCTACTATCCCGGATACCCTCTCCGCTATCAGACCTCTTCAGCAGATCATAAACAAGAAGAACCGATACACCTGCCCGGATCGATTCCTCCCTGATATCTGTGACCAGCGCAGTTCCTGCCCCGTCTGCAAGGTAATGCCCGTACTGATCCATCGCAAGAACCGCCATCCAGTGTGCGGCTTCGTCAGAGATTCCGTACGCATCGCTTGCGGTTCGCACGGTATCTGCAAACATGCCGCCGCCCGGAACGAGTAGGATGCACTCACCTTCGGCAGATGCGTACCTGTGAAGCGCACGCACCAGTTCCCGTGCACTTCCTATCAGACTCCCGCCAATCTTTATAACAATCAAGCTATTCACCTATGCCTCATAATGATCGCATCCTCGCCGTCGTTATAGTACCCATACTCCATTCCTGTGACCACGAATCCGAGCCGCTGATAGAACCGCACGGCACTGAGATTGTGGCTCCTGACCTCGAGTACGAGGTCCCTGATCTTCTTCTGGTGAAATGCAGCAATAACGCCTTTCATCAACTGCGTACCGACACCGAGCCCCTGATACGCTTCTCGCACCGCGATCGAAAAGACCCTGCAATACACACCATGCTCGCCGACCGATGTTATCCCTGCCACAAACCCGATCACTGCGCCCCCGTCTTCCGCGACAAAGAACGTATCCGCATTTATCTCGTAGAGACTCATGTATAGATAGGGATCATGTTCGCTGAACTGTTCATGTTCGATCTCGATCACACCAGCGAAATCGCGCGGCTGAAACTTTCGTATGAGGATCATGTTTTTCTCCGAACCACTCTTGACTGGATGTGACGTCTCGGAAATATCTCCTGCACCACCCCGGTGCCGTATCTCTCTCCAATTATCGCTCGCAATTCAACCTCGTAATCGGATTTCTCGATCTTCTCACTCTCATCTTCAGCAATCTCGAGATGATTATCCACCAGCGCATCCACCGCGCGCCTCCCGTATCCGAGCAGCGGTCTTACGTACATACAGCCACATAGATCCTCGATGCGCCGTGCATCTGATAGGTCGAGCATCGGAACACGGTCATCTCTCCGCGTCCCGTCAGCGATGATTCCGTATCCCGTCGCCGCAGACGAAAGCGCGCAACTGTGGATATGATTGATCGCGCGGTTCGGATACCCGTCACTGACTGCGATCTTGCATGCAGACTCAAGGATCGCGCCATCGATCCGCAGCACTTCGTGCG
>JBQVLY010000068.1:0-8660 GCA_052361065.1 Methanosarcinaceae archaeon
CCTCTTTAGAGACAGAGAAATAATATTTGAATAGAAACATCCCATCTTTTACAAGCAATTGTTCAAAAAGAGGAACATCCTTTAAAAAGCGTTTATTCTGCTCATCGGTACAAAATTCCATTACAGGTTCAACCATTGCCCGGTTGTACCAGCTGCGGTCAAACAATACAATCTCTCCTTCTGATGGAAGAGGCTGTACATATCGTTGGAAATACCATTGGGTTTGTTCCCTGTCGCTGGGCTTTTCAAGTGCTACAACCCGCATACCCCGTGGATTCATATGTTCAGTGAATCTTTTTATCGTGCCCCCTTTACCGGCAGCATCCCGTCCTTCAAACAATATCAGAATGCGCAGTCTGTGAGTCTTTACATGGTTTTGCACCTTTATAAGTTCGGTCTGCAGTTCGCGCAGTTCTTTTTCATATTCAAGGGTACTCTTTTTTACCCATATACTAACACGTTTATTCTTCTGTGCCTTGTCCATATTCTTGATGGCGGTATATTCAGCTAATTTTACATTTTTTTCAGATTCTTCATTGTTCTTTGTTGTCATCCTTTATCCCCTTTGAAATGTAACCAAACGATTAACAATCGTATGTACCATATTTTCTCCAGTTCTTCTTCATTATTTTCAATTCCTTGTCCCCAGGTATCAAGATATCCGGATTAAGATTAAAATCCAACGTCCGCCTTCTGCCTGTGTATCTGACTGTATTGAGGATTATTTTAAAAGTTTCCAGTCGAGCCAGATGTTTATCATCCGACCGGATGATATACCATGGCAGTGTTTTAGTATGTGCTTTTTGTAACAGTTTTAATTTTTTCTTAGTAAATTCATCCCATAATTCCTGTGCCTGTAAGTCCACTTCACTGAGTTTCCATTGTCTCAACGGGTCGTTTTTCCTCCTTTCAAATCGCCTTGCCTGTTCCTCTTTAGAAACCGAAAAATATAATTTAAGAAGCGTCGTTTTCCCATCAGCGATAAAATTTTCTTCGTAACTGATCACGTTATCCATAAATTGTTGATATTGGCGCTTGTTACAAAACCCCATGACAGGTTCAACCATTGCCCGATTATACCAGCTTCTGTCGAACAGCACGATCTCCCCCGCATGAGGAAAATGTTCGATATAGCGCTTCATGTGGAGTTCAGTTGCCTGATCTTCATTTGGTTTACCAAGGGCAACCACACGATACTTTTTTTCGTTCATATACCGGGTAACCCGCCTGATTGTGCCCCCTTTACCGGATGCATCCCTGCCATCGAATGAAATTATTAGTTTTTTTCCGGTTTTTTCTATATGACGCTGTAATTTTATAAGTTCTGCCTGATACGGTTTCAATTCCTCGGCTTCATAATATTTCAATAGTGCAGATTTTATGATCTTGTTTTTCTCTTTCTTTCTGAGATTCTGCAATATATCATGAATTTTGATACTTCGATCTTGTTCTGCAAAAATGGTTGGTTCCACTCTTGGCTCGGCTTTTTTTACTATATCTCCAATTCTGGCACGCGGTCCCTTTGTTTTAATTTCAACATCCTTCACAATAATCCTTCCGTGTCAAATTCCTATATGTGTTCTTTTTCTCTCTACATAGAGATTGTCGAAAAGTCTTGAACTTTATACTGATTTATTTTATTATGATACATTTTTCAGTTTGATATCGGATATTCAGAACAAAATTGATAAAAATACATTAGCAAAACCGTAACAATATAGTAAATAATTTTCTTTCATGAATTTTGCGTATTAAACCAACATTCTTCATTAAATAATGTAACAACTTATAAGTATTTATAAAACAGGTTTATTCATTCAATACTAACATGAGTTGCCATAACATATCAAAAAAATACATACATGGAGATTTTTCTTGACCTGTAATATAACAAAAGATTCAGTGATTAACGCAACCATCGATATCCTGAAAAAAGCGGAAATCGAGCTTCCACCTGACGTAATAAATGCACTCAAGCAAGCGCAAATACGTGAAACAAACCAGATAGCAAAAGCGCAATTATGTGCAATCCTTCAAAACATCAAGATTGCAAAAGAGCATGGCATCCCGATGTGCCAGGATACCGGCATCCTGGTCTTCTTTGTAGAACTGGGGCGGGAAGTCCACCTTGATTTTGATCTTGCGGATGCGATCGTTGAAGGAGTTAAACAAGCAACTAAATCAATTCCACTGCGTCCAAATTCTGTTGATCCCTTCACTCGAAAAAATAGTGGAAATAACACTGGCATTGGTCTACCTGACATCAAATACGAACTGGTTGACGGAGACAAAATAACGATTACAGCCGCTCCAAAAGGCGCAGGTTCCGAAAACATGAGTGCAATAACAATGCTCAACCCCACCGAAGTTGGCAGTATTCGCAAATTTATTCTCACAACTGTTTTAAGCGCAGGCGGGATGCCTTGCCCACCAATCATAGTTGGGGTCGGGGTCGGGGGTTCGTTTGATAAGGCGGCACGTCTTGCCAAATCCGCATTGCTTATGGATCTGCAAACCGACTCAGAAAAGATGGACGAACTTGAACGTGACATACTTCGCGACATTAACTCACTGGGAATAGGTCCGATGGGACTTGGAGGCGACACAACCGCGCTTGCCGTTCACATAAAGACAGCACATTGTCATACTGCATCCTTGCCTGTTGCAGTAAATATACAATGCTGGGCAAACCGTCATGCATCTATTACTATTGGAGGTGATGAATAAATGGAATATCACCTGACAACACCGCTTGGTAAAAACGACATAACACAACTAAATGCAGGTGATATCGTCTACCTGACAGGTACCCTGCTAACAGCACGAGATGAAGCACATGCCCGAATACTCGAAATGGAAGAGAAAGGCAAGCCATTGCCGTTTGATCTGAATGGTTCGGTAATCTATCACTGCGGACCGCTAATGCAACAAATCGAAAACAAATGGCATATCGTCGCAGCAGGTCCCACAACAAGCAGCAGGATGTCAAAAATGACACCGTTTCTTCTTGAAAAATTTGATGTTCGTGCACTTATCGGAAAAGGTGGCATGCAGAATGTATCAGGATCCCTTGAAAACAGATGTGTGTACTTGACATACACAGGTGGATGTGCAGCACTTGCAGCGGAATCCATCAAGAATGTATCAAATGTTCACTGGCTTGATCTTGGAATGCCGGAAGCTGTGTGGGAACTTAATGTAATGGATTTCGGGCCTCTCATAGTTGGAATTGATTCAAAAAGATGTGATTTGTTGTCAAATGTACGAAAACATGCTGCGAATGTATATTCTACCTTATTTCCGCTTTATTAAGCGCATAAACCAATGACTTACATTTACCAATAATTTCCTTTTCACCCGCAAAACCGCAGATCAAAAACCCATGTGGTGATTTATATAAGAAGATTACACAGTTCACTGGAGATACTGTCAATCTCGGCCTTAGGAAAAAAATGCCGCCGCATTGCGGTTAGTTTTTGTGACAAAATCTCCGAAAAATATCACAGCATATCGATTATAAATATAATATTGTCCCGGGGCCGTCAATCTCGGAAGATTTATATATTTAATTATTCGCAACTATAATAGTTTTATTCCATACCATTTCGGAGGAATGACAATAATGAAAATTATTAAAGGAAATATATTAATTATATCACTGATACTTGCAGCCATTATTGCTGCAGGTTGTACTGCCCCCACTGATCAAGCCGAAGTACCGGATTCCATCAAGATCGGACTGGTGGCACCACTATCAGGTGGTGCTTCTGATGTGGGCAATGACATGAAACAGGCTGCAATCCTGGCAGTAGAAGAGATCAATGCAGATGGCGGTGTATTTGTAAAAGATCATGGCATGAAAATACCACTGGAACTGGTGGAAGGCGATACCCAGACCTTACCGACCGAAGGTGTAACAGCAGTTGAGCGATTGATTACCAACGAGAACGTAGTAGTGCTGGTAGGCGGTTTTTCCAGCGGTGTTACACTGGCTGACCAGGTGCCTGCTGCCGGGAAAGTACCATACATCATAACAGGTGCATCCAGTTCACAGGTAACCAGAAGGACTGAGATCGATACTAGTTATTTCTACCATTACTGCTCAACCACTGATGACTATTCACAGCCGATCCTGCTGTTCTTTGTGGACGAACTCAAACCATTGGTTGCCGCAGACAGGGACTTGAGACTTGCACTAATATATCGTGATGATGCCTATGGAAAAGGTGTCATTGATTCCAGTATGAAATACATTGAGGATAACAACCTGCCCATAGAACTGGTGGCACAGGAAAAATACCCCACAGATGAAACTGATTTCCATACATATCTTACCAAAATAGCAGATACCAAACCTGATGCTGTGTACACAGTCGGTTTTGTGAAAGACACATCCAGCATTTATATTCAGGGACAGAGGGATGTGGGCCTTAATACTATCTACATGGCAGTGGAATGCAATGAGGATCCGGCATTCTATGACTTGCTGGGAGAATGGGGCGATGGCCAACTGCTTGAGAGTAAATTCGCACCTTATGCCGCAGATTATACTGATACGATAAAACCATATAAGGAAGCATATCTTGCCAGGTGGAATATAATGCCAGGTATGATGGGCGCTGACACCTATGACGGTATCTATCTGGCTGTTTCCGCAATAGAACGTGCAGGCACCCTTAACAGGGCTGCTGTAAATAATGCAATCAAACAGACAAATGAATCAGAAATGCTTATTTTGATGGAAGGCGGGAATATTGTCTTTGATGAGTACAATGAAATATCACCTAAGATATTTATTGAACAAATGTTCTGGAACCGGGAAACTGAAGAACTCAGGCCTGTCATAGTAATGCCCGAAAATCTAAAGAGTCAGGATTTTATATTACCTGACAACTATGAAATTGGTGGATAAATTAATCCACCCGTTTTTATATTATCATGAGTATTTCTTAATATGACTGAAATAACGACCTTGATTCAGGTATTTATCTGGGGCCTGACCGCCGGATGTATATATATACTTATGGCAGTAGGCCTCAATATGATATTCGGGGTTATGAAAGTTGTGAACTTTGCCCACGGTGAGATCATGATGCTGGGTGCATTCACCAGTTTTTGGGTGTATCATTACACAGGATTCAATCCATACTTTATCATGTTTATATCAATGTTAATAGTAGGTATTTTTGGTGTAATAATAGAGCGTTATGGTTTCAGGAAGGTACAAGGTACAGGAAAACTTAACGAGATATTCTTGAGTCTGGGGTTGATTTATATTCTTCAAAATGCAGCTGTAAAATTATGGACAGATGATATCAGGAAGATCAACAGTCCATTTAATTCAATGACCCTGGATTTAGGAATGTTGAACATAACCTATGATCGGCTTATTGCCATTGGTATTACGGCCTTGATACTTATCAGCCTATATTTATTCCTTACAAAAACAGATGTAGGTCGGGCGCTTAGAGCCACGAGCCAGAACCATGAGGCAGCAATGTTAATGGGTGTGAATGTCAACCATATGTATATGTTGAGTTTCGGTATAGGATCTGCTCTTGCCGCGGCGGCAGGCACAGTTGCTGCTATACTCACTCCATTTAATCCGTACATGGGCACCATGCCCGGTATAATGGCATTTACAGTCATCATAATAGGAGGTCTTGGCAGCATCCCGGGTGCTGTTATTGCAGGACTTATGCTTGGACTTGTGCAGAATTTTACCATATTCTACTTCGGGGGGGCATGGAAAGAAGCTGTGGCATTTGTACTCCTAATCATAGTTCTGATAATTAAACCGACCGGCCTTTTCGGGGAGGATCACTGAAATGGACGTGAAAGAACTTATTAACAAACATGCAGTTTCCTCATATTCAGGCTATTTATTACTGGTAATAATCGGGCTGGCACTGCCTCTGGTGATAACTAATGATTTCTTTAACAGGATAATAATACTCACATTTTTTTACATTATGTTCTCATCAAGCTGGAACCTGCTGGCATATTCAGGGCAGGCATCCCTGGGACACGCTGCTTTTTTGGGCATAGGTGGCTTTGCATCCACAATCCTGATTATAAACGGTGCCCCATCCGTGATTGGGGTGTTTACAGGCGCATTGACTGCGTCCCTTATTGGTTTGCTCTTAGGAGTAATATGTGTCAGGTTAAAAGAATGGTTTCTTGGACTTGTTACATTTGGCTTTGCCATAATAATGGCCGCAGTGATCAATGAGTCATCTATCTTTATCGAGGCTTTGAACGGCGTACTTTCTACTATAGGCTTATCTGGTAACATGAACCCCGATATGCTTGGCGGCAGCCTTGGGATCTATTCACCAGACATCGTATCGCGAGATCAATATTATTATTTGTTTTTCTTTTCAATGGTGGGAACAATACTGGCATCTCACCTGATAATAAGGTCAAAAATAGGCTTCGCTTTTGCAGCTATCAGGGAAAACCAGACCGAGGCTGCTATGATGGGTGTGGATATCACAAAATATAAACTGATAGCATTTATGGTCAGTACATTTATAGCAGGATTTGCCGGTGCATTGTTTGCTCCCTACAATTATTTCATTAATCCCGATATGTTCAGCATACATAATTCCTTTATGCCGGTTATCATGACAATAAGCGGAGGTATAGGTACTATCGGAGGTCCCATCATAGGTGCATTGGTTATAAACCTTATATGGGAACAGATGGGACTTTGGGGTATGAGTATTGACAGGTTGCTTATTCTTGGTGTGATACTGGTGCTTGAGATACTGTTCTTACCACGGGGCTTGATGCCAGTAATTAAAAAATTGATCAATAATATCGCAGGCATTACATCCCGAGATATGCCTCCTTGACGTGGTTATTGTCAAGCAGTTCGCTGCTTACCCCTTCAAGTGTGATGCGGCCGGTTTCAAGTACATATCCCCGGTTTGAGGCTTCCAGTGCATGATGGATATTTTGTTCCACCAGCAAAACGGTTACACCTTGACTGTTCAGGGTACTGATTATCTCAAACACCTTATTGACCATTATCGGTGCAAGCCCCAGGGATGGTTCATCCAGTATCAACAGTTTCGGACGTGACATAAGACCCCGGGCAATGGCCAGCATTTGTTGCTCGCCTCCGCTCATGGTACCGGCAGACTGTTTCTGTCTTTCTTCTAACCTTGGGAATAGGTTGAATACCCATTTCAGGGTATCTTCTTTCTCATCAGACGTGTATGCCCCCATCTGGAGATTTTCCATTATGGTCATTTTTGGGAACAATTCTCTTCCTTCCGGTACCAGTGCGATACCGCCTTTTACAATCTGGTGTGTGGGCGCCTGGTGGATTTGTTTTTCATTGAATTCAATGGTCCCTGATGTAGACCTGAGCAGCCCCATTAAAGTCTTGGCAATGGTGGTCTTACCTGCTCCGTTGGGACCGATAATAGTAATGATCTCTCCTTCATCTATGTGGAAGTTCACATCCCACAGGATTTTAACAGAACCGTAGGAAACATTTATATTTTCAACTTTGAGCATTCCACTACCTCTTAAAATATATATTTCTCACCCAGATATGATTCAATTACCGTCTCGTTATTTGCAATCTCTTCAGGTGTACCATCGGCTATCTTTTTCCCGTAATCCAGCACTACAATGCGATCAGATACACCCATAATGACGCGCATTATGTGCTCCACCATAAGCACAGATGTGCCGTTTTCGCGCATCTTTTTTATAAGTTCAATAGCCTGGAGGCTCTCTTTTGGGTTAAGGCCAGTGGTCACTTCATCCAGCAGGATCAGTTTTGGGTTTGTGGACAGGGCACGGGCCAACTGGATATACTTGAGTTCCATCAGGTTCAGGTTCTTAACAGGCAGGTGTATTTTATCCCTGGAAAATCCTATGAACTTTAGCAGTTCGATTGCTTTGTCCTGTGCATCTTTCATATTCCCGTTATCCACATCACCAAACAGCGCCCCTACCATTACATTTTCAAGAGCTGTCATTTCAGGAAATGAATGTATCAACTGAAAGGTTTTGGTGATACCCAGTTTACATACCTTGAATGGAGGCATTTTGGTAATGTCGTTACCATCGAAAATAATTGAACCCGAATCTGGCCTGTATACACCACTTATCAGGTTTAGTAGCGTGGATTTTCCGGCACCGTTCGGTCCTACCAGACCCACTATTTCCCTTTCACCTACATGGAAGTCCACATCTGATACGGCTTCAAGACCACCAAAACTTTTACTCAGGTTTTTTATCTCCAGCAAAATTATCATCCTTTGTTGTAGAATATAATCCATAAGATTATGCATTTCAGTTTAATTCAAACATAGCGAGGATTTTCTCGTTGTACATAATGTATAATTTCTAACATTCACAATGTAGCAAATCATATAAACCTCTTCTCAACATTCATCTAGTTATGATATCTCACTATCTCACTATTCGAATCAAATATTTGTCGATAGTTACTAAAATCATATCAATTAAAATCAAACATTATAAGTATAAAGGATTCCTCAAAACTCCATTCTGATTTGAAGATCATATCACAATAAATAATGGTGACAAAATAAATGATGAAAAATCCTAAAAAATCCTTCCTAAAAAACAATAATGCCTGGATTCCCTTCGCTGTCATTGGTGCTTTCATCGTCGTT
>JBQVLY010000069.1:0-8566 GCA_052361065.1 Methanosarcinaceae archaeon
ATATTTTTTTAAGATATCTCCTGCATCAACTGCTGAAATAGTGGGTTCTATACTGATGTCAACAATTTGACTTTCAGGCATCGACCACCTTCTTCGATAGCTTGACACTTCACCAGTTTCTGCATTTACGTTAATACGAATACCATCAGACATTGAAGGAATCCCTTTTATTATCCTTTTATAATGAATACCATATGTTGCAGGAAGATCAGCAGCAGCAGGAGAGTGGTAACGAACTGTATCAAAAACGATATTATCATCAACTTTTTTGTTCACAATGTACTTATCAGCAATTTCCACAGCATCATCTGAAGTAATAATCACATCGATACCCCGTATGTTTTTGGAACCGTCGTAAGTGAATACGATATTTCCATTAACAGCACTTATTCCAGAGAAAATAACAGCACCTTCTGGCGTTTCAGATGTTAATGTCCATATTTTTCCAAAAACATCATCATTCACTAACCCCCCTGAAATCGATTCTACTAATATATTTGGATTTTCAGATTTAACCTGAGTTTTTGCATTTTCAAAATTGAAATTTGAAGATTCATTCAAATTATCAATATATTTTGATATATTGCCATCTTTTTGTTCAAAGATTGTAGCATAACTACCAAAAGCAAATGAAAAAGCAATCGTCGACAATAGAATTATACTCACCATCATCAATAATTTTGTATATCTCATAACAATTACCCCCTATTAAGTTCTTAAGCATAAGGAAGAATCGCCAATAAAGCGATAATCAGCTACAGACGTATCGTCCCCATATTCTTCTTTCACTTGATCTGTTGCATAGCAGGCAGCCGTTGAAACCGGTACATTCGTGAAAGTTGCCAGATCAAAAAACTCTGAATAAAATAGGGCATTGTGCGTTGTACATACAATATCATTATATCCAAAATACGTATCAAAACCTTTATCGATAAACTCATTGCCTAAATCAGTATGTCGTGCTGATTTACATGCTCCTGCAAAAATGAAGGAACCATCTCTTTGATCCATCCAACTATCGACATCTGAATCATAAAGCTTACTGCCATCTTTAAATTTTAGGTAGCTACTAAATAAGCTATTGCCCCCATGTGTGTGGATTAAGACAATATTTGTATTTGTTGTATTATCAAGCAGATTAATAGCATTTACGAAATCGTGATCGCTCAAAGTTCCACTTTGGTAGTCTGAAATTATACTTATATCTGAAATTAAAAAAAGATTATCTATTACTTCCTCAAATCTTGCATTAATATAATTAATAGTTTCAGCATCAAGATCTCCAAATTGGGTCCTACTTCGATCTAACATCGCATCAGGTGTTGCTGATGCTGTTAGTGTACATAGAACTAGCAATATAATCATTACGCAAACAAATCCATTCATTGACAATTTATGTGACATTTCTTCTAACCTCCTTAGTTATGACTATTTTAGAATTAAATTAAAAAAGGTTACAAAACTGTTATAACTAACTAATATGTTCATCTTTAACGAACAAAATCGAAAATAAGATATAGAAAATGAGAATGTGGTATAATTTTAGATATTTATCTATTTCCAGACAATTGAAATGTCATGAACTTTAAAAATAAAAAACGGGGTATCCACTTCAAATCTAAGGGTGATGGACTACATTTTGTAAATCGAAAGATGCTTCAGCACTTGATTTAGACAATACAAATATGTATTTTACCCTGCTTTTTGAAGTGGATACAAATCGGGTATTTATGACCGTGCTTGACAAAAAACAAAAGTTTACGTCAATCCTAAATAAAATCAACTCGGTTTGAATATTATACCTTTAGGATATCTTCTCAATTAACAAATGTCCATGAAACTAAGATTTATCCCCTAATCCTTATGCTCACTTTCTGCAGGCATCTATAAATAATCAATAATTTCCTATGATTGCATTTTTGTCAATTATACACTCATGAGCTATTAAATCTACGGTCAAAAAAGCCGCAAATTCACCCATAAACAGCACTGACTCAAAAAATTTATAAACATAATTCGATATTTGAAAGCGCTATCGAAAAAAGGGATTGGAATATTCATTTTACCTGTTAAAAATGAGCGCAGGGAATTGTATGGGCAACAAATACTAAAAGTAGGCTCATTGAATACTAATAGAGATGTTAATTTTCAATGAATTGATTTTAAAAGATTAGTTGAAAATTAAAAATATTTATAGAATTAACCACTTCGCATTTTTCTAAATAGAAAATAAAGCAATAGTATTAAAAAGAAAAACAGAACAATTTTCATAGTATGTTCATTTGTATTCGAGACAGAATCAATGTATTCAGAATTTTCCATTGTATTTCTTGCCAAAAAATCAAGTAAAAGCATTAGCCCAGAACCAATTGAAGCCACTACTGCAATTCCAAGAACAATAAATATTTTAAACTGATTTTGTTCATCAGGATGTTCAGCATAATCCATATGTAGTAGATAGATTCCTTCTAAAGTCAACTCATAATATACCCACTTACGTTTATCTTTCCTGATATCAATTAAACCGGTATCTTTTAGGATATGAAGATTGTTATGTAATGTCGATTTGGCAGAGCCTATTTCGATAGACAACTCAGAGACGGTCATAGGACGATTATCAAGACTCTTTAAGATATTAATTCGAATTTCTGAAGACAAAGCTTCGAACTTTTGTTGATCTAAAACTATGGATTTCACATGCATCATCATTTATTGTACAGAGTACTTTTTGATAAACATTACTTCGAACTCTAAAAAATATAATTGAAATATTAGATTATTCTGAATACTTCCAATTCTAATTTGATAACCATTCCTCACCCCTACATTACATGACAGCAACACCAAATTTCTGTTATATGAATAGCCTGCATATATTATAGATTAACACAAACAAGTGTAAGATTATGAACATTTACAAACGAATATCAAATTGTGTTGATACCGTTATCGACGTTAAATCTACCAGAGCACAAATCAGTAGTACAACTGCTATGTTCTTCAATCATATATTTCTTTGCTAATGTAGAGATGCCAAAAATCAGGTCGTGTCCTAAGTTACGTGATCTGATGTGCTTTTGCCATAGTCCAAGTCCGCTACTGGTATTGATTCCGAGTAACACACTTAAAATCCACCTATAGTCGCGCAGCATAACGATTATTATTAAAAATCACGATTTTTGGGGCACTATCAAAAATTATGTGTGCCACTAGCTTTATTAGTGATTACTATTTAGAACTATTGAAGATGTTCGGTTTTGACCAAACACTACCTATTCCATAAATACAATGACAATGCAAGATATTGAAGAGTATAATCCTCAGACAGACACCCTGAATTTTAACAATATTATCAAATTGGAAATTGCAAGATGTAAACTGGGCTATATAAATTCGATTTTTTCATAGCAGAGTTTAACCGGAATCCAAATTTTAGAATTGAATTGGACATACAAAGTCAGGAGCAGCTTACATCCCGTTCATACCAAAGGAATCTAATGGCAACAGGTTCAAATTTAAAAGACATATTATATAAGATTATCTTCAGCATATTTCAAAAAATAACTACATCTTCCGCTAACTAACAAGGGGACATTTAGCTGCCGCCCTGAGATCGCTAATACCATCAATTGTTTGTGTGAAATATTGATCATTCACACAATTCCATATTGATTGTATCTTTGATTCCACCTCTGCCACCTGTTTTTCCAGAGTTTCTATTAACTCAAGCAACATCTGAAGTTCAAAGATAGTAGACTCTCGTATGAGCAATGATATACGGCATTGACAACTGCTTCCTCTATGGCCGCATAGGGAATGTTCCAAAAACGCTCCGCTTCAGCACGATCAGGATGCTTAATAACTGTCTGTTTGAAGTAATTGGTTTAAATGAAACTTCGTGCATTACGGGTAATACAGTCCAGGGGTCCTTTGAATATTTTTTCATCAAAGCGATCACCTACAACACCTTCTGGAAACCAAACCACATCGATTTGCGTCGCTAGAAAGAAATGTTTCGGATGTTCGTTGAAAAAGAGCAGACCTACATTTTTTGGCAAAGACATTTCCAGGGGACCACCTACCACATTCATTTGCCGACCCGGAGCTTCGGTCGAAAGATTGCGGATATCATCGGCCAGATCACTATCCACTTCGCGCAGGATATCTTCCATCAAACTTTTGCTTGTAATGTTTGAAATCCGCCGCCTACGGCGGTATTGCTGCGTGGGGTTTTGCAATATGGGCTGTGCATCGGGATTTTAGAAACCACCTATACAAATTCGAATTATATAGTCCAATGCAATACATCTTTTCATCGATTATAACGTTCCACTAATCCCAGAACCTCTTATTCTTAGCATAATTCCGCTCAGCAGCCATGATATCCCTGTAAAACGCCTCCTCATTCACTCTCATTTTCTGTATTACACGCGATGCGGTATCCGGTCCAACCCCCCGGCTTGCAAGGGCAATAACTGCTTTTTTGCCCTGTGAAAGTACGATATTGGCATTTCGATGCACCCTCCTGATGCGTTTGATATCCTCCTTTGACGTGACCTTGCCCTGTTTTTTTACAAGTTTTATCTCATCCTCTTCCCACGGTTTCAAAGCGGCTATTGTTCTGGATTCGCATATGGGACAAATAGGCACATCAGGTACATTCTTCACTTTCCGGCGGGATACCCATTTTTTGCAGTTCACACAAAAAAGTATTATGCGATCATTCATTATTCTTTCCTTTAGTGCCAACACAATTGAGCGATCAGCCTTCTCCGGTGCTACCAGATCACGGCTCATAGCAAAACCTGCTGACCCTATTGAAGTGGAAACCGGACAAATCTCAACTGCAATCTCCCCGGACATAATCCCGATCAGTACATTTTGTGCTTTCTCAATATCCAGGTTGTTGTGGAATATCTCCCGCATAACCTCATCGTACATTGATGTATCCTTATATATCTCAAGCAGTTTTTTCATGCTGATACGGTTATAATCAATATCACGACTAAGAGCACCGAACTTCCTTGCCACATGAACCATTTTCCATTTCATCAGGGATGTATTCTTAAGTGTCATCTCAATAATGGGCCCAATGTGATCAGGTTGTATCCCAAGGAGAAGTTCCTGAACAAGTTGTGGCCGAATCTTTCTTGGAAGTTGCAGCCGTATACGGTATGGGTCAACTTCCTGCGCAACACTGCTGCCAAAACGTGCACCAAGCAGCGATGAAATTACTTTTCCAATAGTCTCGTTGGTATTGTGCCCGAAACATGCATTGATTATGATAGCCTCACCATCATCCTCAATGACAATGGTGCGATTATCGGGAAGTGGATATCCTGCAGATACATGCTCGCGTATGAGTTCAATTACATTCAAAACAGTTCTATTATCAATAGGATACACTTCTCTTAAACGTTGTGCAATTTCCACATCCCCCAGTCCGTCGCGAATAAGCCCTGCGACATTGCCCCTGATAAAACCAACCTTCTGCGCCACTTCATACGGCACAGGTATCTCTTCCCCTATCCAGCTTGGGATCTCACCCATACCCTTTACAGGCTCCACTTTTATCCGGTCCAGGTCGGTATTCATCTCAATAACCCGCCACATATCCCCCTTAGTAATAAAAACAGCACCTGATGAAATAAAATTGATCACAAAAGCCTCATCCAGCACGCCAACCGTCTTCCCGGTTACAATATCGTATATCTCGTATTTCTTCTCATCCGGTATCATGGAAAGGTTGTTGTAATAATATTGCCAGCTCTTTTTTCGGCGACCAATTGACTTTGAGCCATTCTCATGCCACACCATCCTATAATCAATAATCTGGTTAACCACACGCCAAAGTTCCGTAATATCAAGGTCTTTGAAAGGATATGTCCTCGTCAGTATCGAATGTATCTTTTCAACCGTTACCTCGCCAAAGTCAAGCACCATACCTGATATCTGGTTTGCAACCACATCAAGGGAATTGATGTGCGGGAATACATCTTCCACCTTTCCTTCAAGTGCCGCTTTTGTAATTGCCATGCTTTCAGTATTATCATCAGAACCTACCGTGAGAATAGTGCCCCTTGATATCTCATGTATCCTGTGCCCCGCACGCCCGACACGCTGAAGCAGGCGCGAGACCTGTCTTGGCGAGCCGTACTGGATTACGTGGTCAACATTTCCTATATCTATTCCAAGTTCCATGGATGACGTGCAGATAAGCCCTATCATGCCACCGCTTTTAAATAACTCCTCAGCTTCTATCCGTGATTCAACAGAAAGCGAGCCATGGTGTACTCCGATGGACACACCAAGCAGTTTAAATCCTGATGCAAGCGCCTCTGCACTCTGGCGGGTGTTTACGAAAATAAGAGTTGATCTGTGTGTTTCAACAATCCCGCGTATGCATCGCAGATGGGATACAAACTCTACATCATATCCGATCATTTTTGAAATATCCGTATCTTCCTGTGTGACCTGTGGGCTCACCACATTGAACTCAAGAAGTTTTAACATGGACACTTCAACGATTGTTACATCGCGTCTTGCACCGGCAAGGAAACCTGCGACAACATCAGGATTACCAATTGTAGCTGACAGCCCGATCCTCTGGAATTCGCCGGAAAGTTCCACGAGCCTTTCAAGTCCCACCGCCAGTTGTGTGCCTCGTTTTGATGATGCAAGTTCGTGTATCTCATCTACAACAACATGGGTTACACTTTCCAGGTTTTTGCAAAGGCGTGACCCTGTAAACATTGCCTGGAGTGTTTCAGGCGTGGTAATGAGTACATCCGGCGGGTTTTTCGATTGCTTCTGGCGCTCGTACCGGGACGTATCCCCGTGTCGCACCTTTACTTCTATCCCGAGTTCCCTGCCCCATAGTTCAATGCGTGATAACATGTCACGGTTTAAGGCACGCAAGGGCGTGATGTAGAGAACCGATATACCCTTTCGCTCCTCATCGCTTTTTGAGAGTATGCTATCAAAGATCGGAAGGACTGCGGATTCGGTTTTTCCTGAACCGGTAGGTGCGATCAACAGTGTATGTTCCCGGTTCAAAATGTGTGGGAACGCCTTTTCCTGCGGCTGTGTGGGTGAAGTAAATCCGCGTTTACGGAGACCTTCCTGAATACCTGGATGAAATAAATCAAAAATGTTGTTGAATGTCATTTTTTGACCCTTTGCCCGATTCTTTTTTTTCGTTCACCCTTATCTTTTTTTCGCGAAGCTCTTTGTTTTGATTCTTCCATCCTGCGCAGGTTTTTTATTATACCAAGATTAGTTCCGTCCAGAAGGTACGCTTTTGCATTGTCAAGGTCAAATCCTTGCGATGAGAATAAAGGTCCGAGAAGATCATCATGCAGTGATTCATTGAAAGCCACTCCGCCGCACAGTTCATTGAATGCGGGCATGATGAATATTTTCGGGTCGCCCCATACACCTGCCTTAGAAAAGTCAATGCTTCGAAAATGTTGTGCAAATACATCGCATTTAAGTCCTGTACGGATCCATACCGGCTCAACCGTTGTGTAACCAAGAGAATCAGTAAAACGTATGATAGGATGATTGTGTGCCGTAATAATATACTTTGCACCCAAAAGCTTTGGGTCAGGCCATGTGTGTCCATGAAAATATCCGACTCCATCCAAAACTGCACCCTTTGGTGAATGCAGGGTAATATCCACTTCTTCCGGTAGTAAAAAATTGATATTCCCATCATGGTTTCCGGGAAAGATATCAATTGGTGCGTATTGTGCGATCGTTTCCAAAAAATGGGGGATCTCATCCCTCTCCTGCCATGATATTCTGGGAATATTGTGCTTAATGTCACCAAGCAGTATTATTCTATTGGGTGTTATCTGCTCTATATATTTGTGGATGTGTTTAATGTGCTGTTCCATACGGCTTGGGATGGAAAAACCACTTTTATGCAGATCCCACTCGATTCCAAGATGGATGTCTGCAATGACCAGCGTTTTTGCGGTGTTTGAGACGACAAGCGCGGGTTCGTTGATAATGGGATTTATCTCGATGGACATGTTCACAATGGTTATTGCCTGTTCAACTAATCAGGTTTTCCCTTTGTAATATTATCCCATGAAGTCAAAATTTGGGACTTCCTGGTAAAGCTATATCTTTATCAATACTCAAAAACGCCTGATGTAATCTATTTGAAGAATGTTCAGTTTACCAATAACGTTTATGCATGGCTGAATATTTACTATTATTCCTATCATTTCCTGTAATTTTTGGTGTAAAGTAACTCATCATGGGTTATTGCCTGCGCAATCCTTGATGCTTCTTCGTAATTCTCAAGAGAAAATGACTGTTCGTCGTACACAAGATACGTATTGGACATAATAGCCGCAAACACAACAAACCCGATAACTAACAATGCAGTCGCAAGCAGGTCGTTGTGTGGTTCAAGCAAGCCGCGCTCGTCGTTGGTGAACAGGTTTTTAGCCAAGTTTGTATACTCCAAAACCGTTTTATTATATGTGAATGCTTTTCGGATGAAAATATCCATACTTATATTTAATATCACTGGGAATTAAGAGTTTACATTTAC
>JBQVLY010000070.1:0-8531 GCA_052361065.1 Methanosarcinaceae archaeon
ACGGTTCAACTACATCAAAAAATGAGAAGAACTGCCGCAAAACGGGAAAAACAAACAGTACAGAAATCACATGAAACAAGTATGTATGGGATTAGCCGTATCTGAAGATAATGTCCATACGTCTTGCCAGGCCATACAGCGATTTGGTTGCATGATATTGTTTTTCACTACATCTTTGAAAGTTAAGTCAAACATATAGTTTCACTGGGCTAATTGAATATATCAAAGATCACATATGAACTTAAGGTCATACAAGAACAGTTCGATGTTTTCTTTAGTTACATGGGGCATCAGGACAAGCCTCAGGGCACGGGGTTGTCGTGTAATAGACACCTGCCAGTTAAACTCCTCACGAAGTCGTTTTCTTACCGAGTCCGCATAAGGCACGTTAAGAGTCACTACGTTCATAACAGGTTCGATCAATGGTTCAACCCCGATATCCCTTGCTCCTGCCACGATCATATGGGTAAGATCCATACACTGGTCTATAATACACTGGTATCCTTCTTTTCCCAGGTGTTTCATAACAGCATATGTACCTGCAACAGTGGCACCGCTCCTGGTACCTGTCAGAGAATACTGGGTATCCACAGTAAGATAAGGTGTGTGTGTTTGCAGGTGTTTGAGATGGTCAGGATCCCTGAATAACAGTCCACCTGAAGGAATGGTGCTAAATCCCATTTTATGAGGATCTAATGCTATGGATGTGACACCATCCAGTGCAAAATCATATCTCGGTGGATGTTTCAAAAAAGGGATCACAAAACCACCAAAAGCAGCATCAACATGCAGGAATATACCTTTTTCAACCGCAAGTTCCGACATCCCTTCTATAGGGTCGATCTGGCCAAACTCGGTCGAACCTGCAATTCCAACCAGGCCTATAGTATGTTCGTCTACAAGACTTCTTACACAATCCATATCGACCTTAAACTCCGAATCAAGTGCAGCTTTTCGAATCTCGATCTCAAGCATATTTGCAATCTTGTCAAATGAAAAATGGGCAGATTCGGGAATGATCACGTTCGGATGCCGAATATTGCTGATATTACGCATGGCACGAAGTGCCTGTATATTGGATTCGGTTCCGCCTGTTGTGACATATCCGTGTACGGATGGACCGTTCATAAGTTCCCCCATCATCCGTATTACTTCTTTTTCAAGGTCATGCGTACCCGGGAATAACCCGAAGTCACCAAGATTTGATTCAATGAATTGCATGTGAGCCTTAACCGCAATCTTATGCGGGTGAGTGCACATAGCACTTAAGACACGCTCGTATGTGGTGTCACGTACTTTGGTCTCATTTAAAAAAGCGAATATCTCTTTTTCCGAAACTCCTTTTTCATTCATAAGTGACGAAAATGTTATTACCGTTTAAAATGGTTTTGATTTAAAGTCAAGTCCGCCCGAACAACTTATCAAGTTCCCTTCTTGTAAACGAGACCATAGTAGGTCGCCCGTGTGGGCATGTCTTTGGATTTTCGGTAAGCATCAGTTGAACGACCAGACTTTCCATCTGCTCAAAACTGCACGATGCGCCTGCCTTGATAGCACCACGGCATGCCATGCTTTTCGATACATGGTCGTATATACCCGTCTCGTCCCTGATCCTTCCGGTTGACAGGATATCGGAAATAATATCATGCAGGGTATCCGGATCTTCCAGTTTACCGAATATGCTGGGGACAGCAGTGATCACATAGGTATTGGTCCCGAATTCAGATATCGCAAAACCAAACTCCTCAAAGTAGGGTATGTACTCTTCCAGCAAGATCTTCTCTTTTGCATTCAGTTCAATTGTAACCGGAGTAAGCAACTCCTGCCATCCCGGATCCTTACGATCTTTTATCTGGTCAAACAATATTCGCTCATGTGCAGCGTGCTGGTCAACAAGCAAAAGCCCGTCTTTGGATTGTGCAACGATATACAGGTTGTCGATCTGCCCGAGTATTTTAATCTCATCAATCTTCGTACTGTCGGAAATATCCAAATCAATCGCAAGAAGTTCTCTTCCTGTCCGTTTAAGACGACGATCGGTATCCTTTATTGATATATGATATGGGGTTGTATTCTCACGTAATGTGTTTTCCACACTCTTTTTAACTGTGGGCTGACTTTCGTCAAACAACGATTGTACAGTATTGTTCCTTTCATTGATCTCAGGGAAGGCCTGTGACCTGTGTGCTTGTTCAACGGCTATTTTAATTGTACCCATAATCTCTTTTTCATTAACAAAACGCACCTCTGTTTTGGTAGGATGAACATTAACATCTACATCCACAGGATCAATAAGCACGTTTATTATTGCGGCTGGATAACGCCCTTTTGGAACAAGCGAATGATAACCCGATCGCAGGGCATTGCTGATAGCCTTTGAATTGACACTCCTGCCATTTACAAAGAACAACTGCAGGTCATTTCCGCTTCGGGTAAGTTTTGGTTTTGACACAAAACCAGATACTTTCGCCCATTCTGACCCGAACGAAATGGGAATCATATCTTTTGCCACATCATTTCCAAGCACGTGTATGATCCTGTCAAAAAGCCCGTCTGAAGTGGGCGCGCGGAGTATCACCTTTTTGTTGCTGATAAGCGTAAAAGAGATATCCGTGTTTCCAAGCGCATATCTTGTGACAACATCCGTCACATGTGCAAGTTCTGTGCGGTCACTTTTAAGATATTTCTTTCGAGCAGGAGTATTGTAAAACAGGTTCTCCACAATAACCCGGGTCCCGACCGCAGTCCCGACATCCGTTATCCTCTTTAGATCACCACCTTCAACAATTACTTTTGTACCGGATATATCATCGTTTTGTCGTGTAATGATCGTACATTTTGATATCGCTGCAATGGATGAGAGCGCTTCCCCACGAAATCCCATTGTAGAGATTGAAAAAAGGTCATCTGCAGTCCTGATCTTGCTTGTGGCATGCTTCAAGAAAGCAATGGATACGTCATTTTTGCTCATTCCGCATCCGTTATCCACAACTGACATCATTATCGGCAGACACCCCTCCACTTCCACTCGAACATCAGTAGCGAAAGCATCAACTGCATTATCAATAAGTTCCTTGATCACCGATGCCGGGCGCTCTATTACTTCACCGGCAGCAATTTTGTTTATTGTAGTTTCATCAAGGATACATATCTTATTTTTCATGCTGTTGATCCTTCATCATTTTCCGCTTTTTTTTTAAGTTCATTAAGTGTATTCAATGCATCAAGTGGTGTCATCCCGTTGACATCCATATTGATAAGTTCATCCAGAACAGGATGGCTTTTGTTTTGATCCCTTATATTATCCGAATCAAAAAGGATCAATTGGGTGTATTTCGCATTGGACTTGCCTCTAGTCCTACTCCTGCTGCCCTGATCATTGCTCATTACACTCTCGTTCTCAATATCATGCAATATTTCATTTGCCCTTTTGGTAACCTTATGCGGAACCCCTGCAAGCCGTGCCACATGGATACCGTAACTCCTGTCGGTTGCACCAGGCATGATCTTGCGCAAGAATATAAGTTCATGTCCATTTTCCTTAACTGCAATGTGATAGTTCTTAACACGTTTGAGTGAATTTGCAAGGTCTGTGAGCTGATGGTAATGCGTTGCGAAAAGCGACCTTATCCCGACTCGTCCTTTGTTGTGTATGTATTCCACTACCGCCTTTGCAATGCTGTACCCATCATATGTACTCGTACCACGCCCGATCTCATCAAGGAGCACAAGGCTTTGTGATGTTGCATTGTTCAGGATATTGGCAAGTTCGATCATCTCCACCATAAACGTGCTCTGGCCGCTTGCAAGATCGTCAAATGCACCAATTCTCGTAAACACCCTGTCAACGATTCCGATGGATGCATACGATGCAGGAACAAAGCAACCTGCCTGCGCCATGATCACAATGAGCGCTATCTGGCGCATGTACGTGGATTTACCTGCCATATTAGGTCCTGTTATGAGCATGAACTGGTTGTCCGTACAGTTCATTTCCGTATCATTTGGAACAAAACCTCCAGACACAGAATTTTCCACAACCACATGCCGTCCATCCCTGATAAGTATCCTGCAGTCGTTACTGATACCGGGGCGCACGTAATTGTTATTTGTCGCTACTTCGGCAAAGTTTGCGATCACATCAAGTTCACCTATAAGTGCAGCAGTCTGCTGCAACTCTTTCGATCGCCCGGCAATGATGGCATTTATCCGGGTAAGGAGCTCGTATTCAAGAGCCACCATTCTTTCATCGGCAGATAGGATCATTCCCTCACGTTCCTTGAGCTCGGGTGTGTAGAACCGCTCGGCATTGGCCAGGCTCTGCTTCCTGATGTAATCATCCGGAACATGTGCGATATTGATTTTCGTAACTTCAATATAGTATCCGAATACTCTATTATACCCTACCTTGAGAGATTTGATACCTGTCCGATCGCGCTCTTTTTGCTGGAATTGGGCGATCCACTGTTTTCCGTTTCTTGCCATATCCTTAAGTTCGTCCAGTTTTTCGTTGTATTCTGATTTTATCATCCCTCCTTCCCTGACAGTTACCGGCGGCTCGTCAACGATCCCCTGCTCAATAAGGTCTATGAGGTCATTAAGTTCGGTGAAATTCTCAAGTCCCTGCCTGATATTGTCCAGCATGCCCGAATCAATACAATCGCTAAAGGAATCGATGATTGTAGGCACTACCACAAGCGAACTTTTGAGTGCTACAAGATCACGGGCATTTGAATTTCCGTACACGATTCGCCCGATGAGACGTTCGATATCGCGAACGTATGATAGGTTTGACCGCAGTTCAATGCGAAGAAATGTGTGGTTTATCAGTTCCCCGACAGCATCAAGCCTGCTGTTGATGTCCTTTATAGAGATTAGTGGCTTGAGCAGCCATTTTCTGAGCAACCTGGTGCCCATGGGTGTCTTTGTTTCGTTTAACACATTTAGAAGTGAGGTATCATCCCCCTCCTCGCGCATGTTTTTTGTAATCTCAAGATTTCGCAGGGTGATGGAGTCCAGTATCATGAACTCGGATTCGGAATAAGTCTTGAGGGTATGGATATGCCCGAGTTTACGCATCTGTGTGGCGGTGGCATATTGAAGTGCTGCACCGGCAGAGGATATGGCACAGGGCAGATCTTCACATCCCATGCCTTTAAGTGTGGCTACATTGAAATGCTCCTGCAATCGCTTTTTTGAGTTTTCGACCCCGAATGCACTGGCATCGAATTCGTGGACTATTATTTTCAGTTCTCCCAGCCGTTCGGCAATTTCCACATTTCCATATAGGGCAGGTGGCATGATGCACTCGGCAGGCCGCATTCGTGCGGCTTCGCTTGCTATTAGGTCATACGGGGCGTTATCTTTGAATTCTGTTGTGAGAAACTCTCCTGTGGAGAGGTCAAGGAATGAGACCCCAAATTCCGATCCGGTCGGGTTTCCGGATAACGCCATGAGATAATTGTTGGCAGGGTCGGCAAACATGGATGAATCGATTGCAGTACCTGGTGTAACAACCCTCACAACTCCTCTTTTTACAACACCCCTGGCTTTTTTCGGATCTTCAAGCTGCTCACAGATGGCCACTTTATATCCTTTCTTGATAAGGCGTGGCAGGTAGTTATCAATGGCATGATAGGGTATCCCTGCAAGAGGCATCTTTTCGCCATCCTTTCCCTTGCCGCGTGTTGTGAGCGTAATCTCAAGTTCATGCGCGATGGTCTTTGCGTCTTCTCCGAACGATTCGTAAAAATCACCCATCCTGAAGAATATCAGCGCATCCTTGTGCTGTTTTTTTGCGTCGTAGTACTGCTGCATCGCAGGGGTAAGTTTGCTCATTTCTGGTACCTTGGAGTTTTTGGTTTTTTATGCTTTTTATACATATTATGTGGGAGTATTGGAACAGTTAAACTGCTGGCCGACAAGGTTATGAAAGGCTTGAGCGGTATGAAAAAAAACTATCACATACTGTTCTATAGAAGAGGGAGAGCGAGTAATCGCTCTTTTATATCCGGCTGTAATAATCAATTTTTATCCTGAACTCGTTAAACCACCTGCTCTACAACAAAACGTTGTATTTGCTAAATAAATCCATTGATACTATTGATCAATCATGATATCTTCATCGATGTTCTCAACGAGTTTAGTCATTTTCTCATACCATTCATCAATATTTGTCTGAATCATTTTTTTCATTTCACATGGGTCGATAGCCACGTATTCATAGTAGTATCCACCTGCATCGATGGATCTTTTTTCACGATATACAAGACCGCATGAGATCAGATTCTGAAGTGAACGGTATGCTGTACTTCGTTCCCGGTTCAACAATTCTCCAAGTCTTTCAGTTGTTATAGAATCATGTGCAAGCAGTGCTTTGTATGAATCCATATCAAGTGCCTTGAGTCCAAGTATACATTTTGCGACATCGCCGCACTTAATATTTGCTCTTAGCATCTCGGGAATAGAACTCACCATTTTTAATCACCAGTCAATATAATTAATATAGTATAAATGTAATAAAACATATAAATTGTGATAAGTCATGTATTGTACAGTTTATGCAAAACCAAAATATTCATGTCGTTAGTTATATATATAGTTTATTAGATTTCTCATCTTGTGACACTGATAATTCCTGAAAACGAACGTTCAGATGAGCCTCTTGACACTGAGCAGTTAATTTATCACCCCGATATGAAGCGTGCAAATGAATGGATACTTACAGAATACCAGGCGCCTGTCAGGGATGTATGTATCTTTGTCCCATGCTCCAGAAAAAAACCATATCATAAAAGCCCATCACATCGTATTTTTGATCATATCATATTCAGTGCCCTTAAACCCGAAGATGTTCATGTGGTCGTCTTTGGTACATGTGGTGTGACACCAAGGGAACTTGATACTGAATATCCGTTCATGGACTACAAATTTATGCTTGGCAAGTGCGATGTGCCAAAAATAAAAAGGGATTTTATAAAGATGGAGACTGAGCGGCTTGCGCGCTACCTGGAAAAAACCCGAAACAATTACAAATACAGGATAGCGTACTGTATTGGTGATTTCAGGACTGCCATGGAAAATGCGGTCGAAATGGTGGATGTCAATGTAGCTATCGTGCCAAAAAAAGATTCAATTGCAGAAAATATCCAGATAAGCAAAAAATTCATCTACGGCAGCCTGAACCAGAAGAATTACCTGCAGGATCTTGCAGATGTTGTTAACACAGCAGCAGGAAATCCAAAACATAACATCAGCACAAATGATGAACTCGCGGTTAATGATGCCGATTGGTATTTATTATAGAATAAGCATCCATAACTCTTGATACACCCATAAGCATGAAAGTGCTACTTTAGGGTAACTGTGGATAAAGACAAAATCCGGAGTACAAAAGGTTATACTTTATGTACAACAAAAAATCGCAGAGGCACTCAGAGAAAAATAAGAACACTCTGCACACTTTACGACCTGCATGCACGGGGCCGAGCAGGCACTTAAACTCCGTATGAGATAAGCATCCTCTGCAGTAGATTTTTTGCCAGAATTCTATTTATTCAGATATGGGGACTGTTTAAGCACAGCCATTCCGCTATCACTAATACTTAAGACCCGTACTTCGTTGCTTGTCGCAGATCCACGCATTTTCATGACATATACCGAGCGCTGCAGATTGTTGCCTGACATTATTCGCCCAAGTTTTATCACGGAATCAGCACCGTATTCAACCATGGTATCAAGTTCAAACAGTGCGCCCACTGTAATCAAACATACGACATTATGTTTTCTAAACACACTAAACACATCATCGATCAGTGTCCTCAATTTATAATTAGACTCGATCGCCAAAAACAATGCTTCAATGGAATCAATGAAGATACGATCTGGTTTTATCTCTTCGATCTTGCTTTCAACTAATTTTTTAAAACTCTTAATAAGTTCAGATGGTGCGATCTCAACGCTTTTTTGCAGGCGAAGACTCGGATCAGTTATATCGACGAACACCAGTTGTCCATTTTCTATAAGTTCATTAAAATCCCATCCAAATGATGTATTCATTTCCCTGATAATTGATTTTGACTCCTCCGATGCTATGATGCACATTGTTTTTTCGCCATTCTTTGCACCTTCGAACAAGAACTGTGAACCCATAATTGTCTTACCAGTACCAGAATCGCCTGACACGACATTAACGGTACCCTCAAAAAATCCTCCATTGAGCATTTCATCCAATCCAGGTATTCCTGTATTGATTCTCTGTTGTGTTGATTCATCTGTCATTTGCATCACCTGATAAAGATTCATGATCACGATCCTGTTTGTAAACCGAATCCCTACCCATCATTTATAATTTAAACTTATACCATATATACATAGTAGTTTCATCCGTTGGAATATCCATATGGCATCATAATCCCGTTGAATTACATCTCAAAATAAAGATTACATTAAAATATTGTAACTATTCAGCCCTGTCCGCAAATCACCTAAAGTATTCAGATTTTACACTTGATACGACAGATTAAAATCCA
>JBQVLY010000071.1:0-8100 GCA_052361065.1 Methanosarcinaceae archaeon
TGACCGTATTACTTCACGCAGCCACCTCGATCAGCAGTTCATCAGAATCAGCATGCAATGACCTTAAACTAAATAATTCCGATAAAAAGATACCATCAACGGATTAACGAAAAATTATAAAGTGCTCATACAATCAATGTTAGAAAGGGTTGAAAAAACAGGCGCAAATATTGGTATATTGTTCATGGATCGAGAATTTTTCCATATTGAGCCTATATCTGTAGCACAGAAACTAAATGTTAAATTTGTGATTGCAGCTAAGTCCAATGCAAGATCAATAGAATACTTGATGAGCACAAAAAAACATTCGGTCGCACTTCAACTATTTTTAAGTATAATTTTAATAAAGGTGGCCCGACATTTAATATTGTAGCGGTAGTTAATCCAAAGTATGATCCAACGAAAAAAATAGATAAAGGAAACAGGAAGTTTTACTTGTTTGCAACAAATTTAAAATTCGGTTCGATTCATGAATTCATTGCGAAAGTTCCGGAGGAGTATCGAAAAAGGTGGAATATCGAAACTGGATAGCGTAAGCTATGTAAAAATATGTTAGATAAACGCTAACGACATCATTTGATCGGAATAAGAGGATTCAACGGTTGGTTTTCCACATGATTTTGATCGTAAAATTGAGATTTTCGAGCATTTTGAAACTGTGTGAAAATATTCCTACTCGGAAGTACTGTATTATAGCTCTCATAACATAAAATGAGTAACCATAAAAATCATCATATTCTTTAAAAAATTTCATTTCCGTTTCTGTTTCACTGATAACGGCTTGCATGGTGCTGTTTTTCGAATCCTTTAAAGACATTATCTTTTTTCGAAGTGGCTCATAATAATTAATCCACCATGCTTTTGAAGGTAAACGGTGAATGCCTAATATCTCAAAACCAGATGAGCGTATAATTTCTGAGTTTTCTGATTCGGTTTTAATGTCAGGATAAGTATTTTGCATATAAGTTAATACTGTTTCCGGTACTTCGTTTTTGAAATAGTTCATCTCAGAAATAACAGCGATACCATTAGTTACCATCAATGGTCGCCATGCTTTCAAAGCACCTTCAAATGTTATATTATAAGCGGCACCCTCAGACCAAAGAAGATCGATACTTTCTGGTTCCCAATCAAGACTTCCCATATCACATTCGGAAGTTTCTATGAAATGATAAAGATCTTGCTGTCTTGCTCGTTCTTCAAGTTCAGTAAGAAATTCCCTTGAGAAATCTATCGCTCGTATATTTGTTCTAAACTTGTCCGCCAGCAATAGTGTTCCCGCACCAGCTCCACAACCGATGTCTGCTATGCGTGGATTTGGAGGTAAATCTGGGATTTGAGAAATTATCCGGTTCGAAAAATCGTTATCACCAGGGCCCTGTCTCTCAAGGCCACGATGCAATTCGATAAGAGCCTGAATATACTCTTCTTGTTTTTCCATAAAAACATCCCTTAAATAAACTCGGTACATATTTGAAATTAAGCTACTAAGTTAGCCCATGTTGTTGGTTTTTACATTCGCACATTTTTGAATGTGTTTTGTGGATGTATGTTACCATCATAATTCATCTCTTAAACGACACCAATGGAACATGATATGAATTTACTGCTATGTAAATTATTTCAATAACTACCTCATATTAATCTTTTTAAATTTTATTGCCTGAATTTACAAATACACCCAATTCCAATTTGATATGGTTGCATCAGTCCATATTATGCAATAAAAGGGGTGTCTCATGATAATATTTCATCAAGTTTCCCAAGGGATGCGGCGCGTTTTATCTCCTGCGCGATCCTTCGGCCCGTAGAGAGATCCTCTTCAATAAAATCAGAATACGAGGAGCCGGAAGGATAAAGATTGGTACCTGCCACGATGCGCGCAGATATCTCAAATACCTTGATCTCCAGTTTATCAGTAAACACTGTCTCAAGACAGAACGGACCTATCATACCTCCAAAAAGCCCAAGCGACTTTTCAACCACCCGTTCCCCAAGTGAAAAAACAAGTGGCAACAGAGATTCCCGTGCAACGAGCGGTACATTACCAGTCACAACATATGTCGGATGGATGCCGGCACTTTCAAGTTCACGCGGTGACCCGAGCCTGAATATTTCGTCAGCATTGGATTCAACACGACGATCCATGCTTAACATCTCAAGTGTACCTTTGCTTAACTGGTAACCCTCTGTATTTATAGGTGAATAGAAGAAATGAAGATAGTATCTTGTACCTACTATGAACTCCTGTATCGAGTATTTTTCATTTGATATTATATTCTCTTTGAAATCCTTATAATTCTTAGCAACAAAAAAACCGCGACCGCCCTTTGCACCGTGATATTTCACCATCACAGGGCTTTTAATATCTTTTGGATCAAGAATCTCTTTTGGCATGTGTATCCCGGCACTTTCCAACCACTGCCGTTCCATATTCCTATCAGATTCCCATTCAAGCACTGCTCGATTACCAAACGTCGGTATTGCAAGTTCTGCAAAATCATCCGTGCCCATGTACTCCACAAACGACCCATGGGGGATAATGATAGCATTTTTTGCGATAAGTTTATCGACGATACTGTAAATTTCCTGATAACTATCAACAATAATAAACTCATCCGGTTTTGCCTTTGGGAATGCATCATAAAAACGCGGCGGGCTTTTTAAGCAAATCCCGATTGTATTTAAACCTTCCTTTCGCGCCCCATGGAATATCTGAAGGCTTGAATGTGAACACACCGTCGCAATAGCCAGATTATTTGTATCATAGTTTCGAAGTATGTTTGATATTTGCTTTTTAGTTATCATTATTTGACCTCAAAATTTTATATTAGATTGTACGGTTTGATATTTAAGTTTACGGACTAATGTTCTGAACATTTTGAATTTTATAACTATTCAGCAATTTATAAGCATTATTAGTAGGCAAAATAGACAACAAATAAATAATTATATACAATTGTCAAACACCTTTTGAATCGATGGACTCAGACTCTGTATTAAAAACAACTAAATGTGTACCATAGATGCAAATAAGCGGCTTTTCGTCATCGGTGTTGAGTCTTGAGAATATCTGAATGGTTACTAAATTTTTAAAAACCTTTTACTGATGCTATGGCGTCATTCTAGCATATGTGTAAAACATCGGTTTTAATCAGAAAATCCAGTGTTTTGAGATTATATTTTCGATAGCATTCGACCGATCTACATTTTAATAATTTATAACAAAATCAAAAATTTTCAGTGATTTTGTGTAGTGTAACATATATCACTACATTTGCAGTTATGCATTCAAAAAATTCAAGAAAAAACAAAGGAGCGGTGGTATTAAATGTATACATACAACTATTCCATATTATTAATACAGATGTCGGATTGCCGTCATAAAACGGATTGATGGGATAACTATATATGCAATAAAAGCATCAAACCGAATTGTGAGCGGGATATTCTTTTTAACAACCCCCACTCCCCAACCCGCTCACATTCATCATTTGGGACTAATTTTCACTCATACTTTTCTCATACTTCTGTTATACCTGCTAATAGATTTCACAACAATTTTTAACTAAAAATCGAACAATGTCTTTTGCGGTTTATTAGGTCGGCGTTTTTTTGATACGCTCACTTTTTGACTATTTTCTTTCTTAAATCCTTCCGCGACTGTATCTGCAGTTTCTCCATTCATAGTAATGTTTGAAATCGAATCAAAACGAACCTGTGAGTCATTTTTACCGGATTTATTCACCTTTGGTGCTGCAAAAAATACGACATCATCCGGAGCAGTTTCAGCAATAATGGATTGTGCCTGGTCATATATGGCCTGAAGTTTATTTGTCACTTTTTTGCGTCCTGTGATATAGACAAGTTCGTCAAGATTAAGATTCAAATTCACTACCGTATCAACTGCATACTGTTCGTTTTTTAGCATATTACTATATATCGATATCAGGTCTGCGCGAGCATATCGCATAGACTCATGACAATGTTCGCCTATTTTGGATGCGATGTTGTCCCTCATATTCCTTTTCGCACGCAATTGTCCAAGTCTTCTCCAGAACGAAGGAGGCTGGTACCTGGTAAATCCGCCGTGTACATGTGTCTTTGCAACCACCGCACCGCATACCATAAGCACACCTGCATATCTCCACATACGATAATTTTGCCGTTTTTTCACACGCCCGAGGTACATGTCCGCATGAGATAGGTATTCAAACCCATTGCTGACATCTATGTCAATACCGACAATTTGATCGTTGCCGCCAGCACCATACTGAACCGGAAGATTCTCATCAATCCAGTGCACCAGATTCTCTGGATTTTCATCCAGCCCATAAGTCGCCTCAAGCGCCTTTTGTGCATCCGTGCCCTTGAAGATCATTGCAAGCACCTTGAAAATGGATTCTTTCGTGTCTCTTGGAGATGTCGCAATATCCTCAATATTGATCTCATCCCTACCCAGAGCAACAGCCTGCAGGTCGTTAATCGCACTTCGCATATCCCCACCGGCATTCTCTGCGATCTTTTCAATAACACCAACACCGCACATGATATCCTCGTTGTGGCATATGTTTTTGAGTGCAGGGACCATTGAGCGGCTCTGTATAGCATGAAATTTTATTTCCTTGCACAACGTGCGAAGAGTTGAAGTTAAACCATACAGGTCGTTTGCAATAAGCACGATCGGCTGATTTGTTTGTTTTATAATGTTGCTAATTGCACGTGCTCCGCCACGATCAGTTGTGCCGTGCAGGTTATCAGCCTCATCAAGAATTATCAATCTCTTTGCATTAGTTCCGCTTAAGCTGCGCATTTTTGAAGCTGAACCCGCGATACTTTCAATAACAGATGCAGTTCTCTGATCACTGGCATTGAGTTCGATGACTTCCCATCCGTAATCTTCAGCAAGCGAATGTGCCGCAGAGGTCTTTCCAATTCCTGCTTGCCCTTCCAATATTACGGCCCGCTTTTTTGGCATACCATGCAACCATTCCCCTGCCCATACCTGCAGGTCATCAACTGCTTTTTTGTTACCAACCACCGCGGAAAGTGAGTGGGGTCTATATTTTTCAGCCCATTCAATTGATATTGTCATAAGTAATTGTACCTTTATGAAACGGAAAATTAATTAATGTTTGCATTTCTTGTTGTACACAAAGTATGACATTTTGTACTCCAGATAAATGCGACTGCAGGGAGCATTTTCTCGTAGTATATAATCTATAGGATTATATAGTCCAAGTTAAATCGACCGGATGGAGATTTTTCTCGTTGTACATAGTCCATATATGGGTAATTGATTAGTATGACCTCAAAAAACACAAACAATTTGCTGGATATTATTGAAAAACGTGCACTTGAAAATAGGGCAAAAGTTGCGATTGGAATTCGTGACCCGACCACTAAAATAATAATGAGTGCCGAAGCTGCACAGGATGCTGGTTTTGCAAAGGTTGTTCTGGTCGGGAATAAACAGGATATTGAAGCGATAGGTACTTACCTTGAAATTGTTGACACCGATGAACCTGAAAAAACGATTTGTGATCTTCTTGCATCAAGAGATATTGATGCAGCAGTCAGAGGAACAGCGCGCGCATCAGTTGCACTTTCATATCTTAAAAAATTGCTTAGAACAAACAAATTGCACCGTCTTGCACTTCTTCTGGACAACAATGGGGATCCATTCTTCATTGCACCTGTTGGTATTGATGAAGGTTCCAATAATGAAGATAAAGTTGAATTTATCAGACTGGGAACTGAACACATACGCAGGTTCGGAATTGAGCCTGTTGTCGGAATTCTATCAGGTGGGAGGATTGATGACTTTGGACGTGATGAATGGGTTGACCATACGATCTCTAATGCCAGGTTTGTGACAAAACGCGCTAAGGAATTGGGAATTACTGTAAAAAATTATAATATACTAATAGAAGATGCCATCAAAGAAACAAATTTCATTCTTGCACCGGATGGGATTTCTGGAAACCTTATATTCAGGACATTGGTTTTTTTAGGTGGTGGAGATGGAATTGGCGCACCAGTGCTCATGGACGATTATGTATTTGTGGATACATCACGCGTGGGTGGGCATTACACAAAAGCTATTATGCTTGCCAGTGCACTTGTTAATATACAGAAAAAGCAATGATGACAAGAGATTTATCCATATAGTCGGATTTCTTTGTAGCAACAATATCCCAGGTTGTATATCATGTGCTGTACATAATATATTATATTCAATGAACTATACGACATATGCTACAAATCATGTGCTATGGGAAATTGACAACATAATTAAAAAGCATTGATATTAACTGACATCATACAATTACCACTAATTCATAATAAATAAAAGCGCAGGTAATAAATTTGGAATCTATTGCACCGGAATGGCCAGTTATGAAAGGCGATTATGTTGTTGGCACTCCAGAATCAAGAATTGCCGTGGTGACACTTGCAAGCACGCTTGAACCTGATCATGCTGCTGCTATCTGGGGTACCTGTAAAACAGAGAATCTAGGTGCTGAAAAGATCATTGCAAATATTATCTCTAATTCGAATATCAGATACATACTTGTCTGTGGTGGTGAATCACGTGGGCACCTTGCAGGACAGACATTGCTTTCACTCCATAAAAACGGGATTGATGGACACGGCCGGATAATAGGATCAAATGGTGCGATCCCGTTTATAGAGAATATAACAAAAGATGCAATCAAGCGTTTTCAAAAACAGGTTCGATTTATAGCACATATCGGACTTATAGATATAATCCAGATACAGCAAATTGTGAATGAATACAAAAATAAAGATGCTGTGTATGGAGAAGAACCGATGGTTGTTAGCACATCAAAGAAAAAACATGTCGCCTTTAGAAAACCAATATCAGGGGACATGATGATCTCCTATGAATATATGGTAGATGTCACAGCAGGTGTTATATATTCTGCTGAATCAGAAGTGTTACAATGATTTATTTATTTATTTATTTATTTATAGATATACAGTGAAACATATCAGGGGATAATTAAATGTTCAGGTTTCAAAAAGAGCAAGAGATCATTAATATTGCAGGCATAAAAATTGGAGGACAACCCGGTGAACTGCCGACTGCGCTTGCAGGCACGATTTTTTACAATAATCACAAGATCGTACAAGATGCCGCATCAGGTGTATTTGATAAAAAGGCTGCTGAAAAACTTGTAAGTGTTCAGGAAAACAATTCTGATGAAACTGGAAATCCACATTTGATCCATATATTCGGAACTACAATAGAAAGTATATCAAATTATATTGATTTTATAACAGATATAACGGATGCCCCATTTCTCATTGATTCCCCCGAATCCTCTGTACGTATGTATGCGGTTGAGTATGTTACTGAAATCGGACTTGCTGATAAGACAGTTTATAATTCAATTAACATGAGCATCACAGACGATGAACATAAAATATTGAAACTATCTGATGTCAACTGTTCAATATTACTCGGATTTAATGCAATGAATTCCTCACTGGACGGCAGAATGGCACTGCTTGAAAACGGTGGTGGGGTTATTGAAAATGGACTTCTGGATATTGCACAGGAATGCGGGATTACGAACATCCTTATTGATCCAAGCATCACACCCATGGGCGATGGTGCTGGTGTTGCACTTCGAATGACACTTACTGCAAAAGCAAAATGGGGTCATCCGACGGGTTCGGGGATCCATAATGCTCCATCTGCATGGAACTGGCTTAAAGCAAAGCGAAAAACAGACCCGCAGGTATTCCGGATATGTGATATTGCTTCAACATGTTTACAGCAGGTTGCAGCAGGCGATTTTGTGTTATACGGTCCAATTGAAAACGCACCTTACACATTCCCATTGGCTGCAATGAGTGATATTATGATCTCAGAGGCTTCTGCGGATCTTGATATTGAACCATCAAGTCGCCATCCGATTAACATTTTAGTGTGAGTTTATTGTTTATGCTGTTCAAGTTAGATTTTGAATGAGTTTATTGTTTTAATATTGTATCAGCAATTCACGTTTTGTCTCCAACCGAATTTTTTTGATGTTACATATCGAGATTTCGCCTTGCATTAAGTGTGCA
>JBQVLY010000072.1:0-8091 GCA_052361065.1 Methanosarcinaceae archaeon
TAGCCATGTTTTTATTAAAAAATGTTACGATTCGGTTGGAAATGGATACTGTGCCCGAGTAAAAACTGGTCCCAAAAAATTACAATAAAACACAACTTGAATATATTATCATTTATTTTGATAATTCTGCTGCTGGGATCTTGTTGTCCTGCAGATGCAAAATCAATTAAAATCAGGGCTACTCCAGGATCAGTGGAAGCAGGTTCTACAATGAAACTTGATGGATTCAACTTTCCTGATCTATATTATCGGATTTCTGCTAACGAGACCTACGAATGGCTGAATATTTCATTTGAAAAAAATGGTACTATTAACAAAGGTGATGCATCTTATAAGACAAAAGTGTATTCATCAAAGGCAATAATGTTTATGGGAAGTAAGTATTATTCTCTTGATACTGGTAAAGCCTATATACTAAGTAAAAAATTATCAACCGGATTAAGTGATAATAAAAAAACCTTCAAGTTAGGTGAAGCATGTGAAGTATGTGAATTTTCTCAGAATTACACTTTTACAGTACTTGACATCCATCAGAATGGTGAAAAAGCGACACTGCAACTTTCAAAGAACGGTGAGGTTGTTATAATTGATGTAGTCGGGATCGGCGAAATCTTTGAATACAAAATCGATATTGCAGATTCAAGTGATATTACTATTTTTCAGTGTAAAGTCGATACAATGTTACGTGGAACCGATTCTAATAAGGTTAAACTAAAGTCGATAAAACATTATTGTGATACACCAATGATACTTGAAACCGGGGATGAATTCGGTGATTTTGAGATAACTTCCATCACAAACGACACGATCGAGATGAAAAACACAAAAACAATCTCCTGCTCGCGTGATGAAACTGTTGTTCTTATGGATGGATGGCTTGATCTGAAAGTTTCTGAGAAAGGAGAGTGGGGATATGTGTATTCAACAAAAACACTGGAATGTCCACCCGTGATTGCACCCCCGGTTACAGAATCTGTGAATGTTAATTCAACCGCACAGAATACCACGGCATCAAATGTTTCTGACGATACAGGGACAAACAATACGGTTACTGCTGCCCTGCCCGCAAGTCCTGGCGATTCATCAAACGCCGCTTCTGCATTGACAACGGAAACGAATCGGCCCTTAATGATTGCATCCGCAGAAGATGGCGAAACCACAACGCAAACATTACCTGCACTTGGTGTGGTATCACTGGCCGGTCTGCTTATGATATTGGCATTTATGAATTGTAGATAAATTAAAAAGTGATTTGTTGTAAAAATTAAAGGATTATAAAAAGTGATCAAATGGAAAGAATATACAGGATTAGTTTAAAGAAAAGTGCTCTGTTTTGCATATGCTTTGCTGTGTTTATTATCGCGTTTGCAGCAATTCCCGTCCAGGGTCAGCAAACAACGGTCAACCTGAACACTCCTGAACTTGTAAAAGGAAGTACGGTTTATACTACAGTAGAGATTATCAATGTAACTGACCTTGATGCAGGTCAGTTTGACCTATCATTCAACTCAAGTGCTTTAAAAGTTGTGAATATTGAGAACGGTAGCATAGAAGGTACTACAGTACCGGTACAGTGGCGCTCAATTGATACTGACACGGTCAGGGTGATCTTTAATCTCGAAGGTGTCACCGGAATAAGCGGTTTAGGACAACTTGCAAAGATCGAGTTTGAAGTCATCGGCGATGGTGCTGGTGATCTGCTCATATCCAATGGACTGCTTGGTAACATTGAAGCCAATCAGATTAATACTGATTGGGGAGTTACTACTGCGACAGATATGCCTGAATCAACGCCTGGATTTGAAGCTGTGTTTGCCCTTATGGGCCTGATCGCTGTTTTAGGATTGATCAGGCTCAATAGAAAATTGTAGTGTTTAATCATGACAGGTAACAGTTTAGTATTATGGCTGGTCATAACTGCAATCTTACTGACCTGCATGCCAATAGCATCATCATCAGTCTACACACTTGGTGTCTTTGGCAATGCAAATGAAGATGACACAATAGACCTGAATGATGTTGAATATACAAGATCCATCGTTCTGGGACTTAATGATCAAACACAACTTGCAGATGCGAAGTATGACGGTGAAATTGATATCCTTGATGTGACGCAGACCGAGTTAATAGTTCTTGGTATGGAAAAAAAGCTTACACTGGTTGATGCTGATGACAGGATTATAACTGTAAATAAGCCGATTGACAGAATTGTTATATATCATCACCAATGTGCAGAGATGCTTCAAATATTGAACGTGGATGATAAAGTGGTTGGCGTAAGGGACACCTTCGAGACACAATTCAGGCGGTTCCCATTAATCAGTACGAAACCCAGTATTGGAAATGGCGGTTCCCCGGATATAGAGGCGATACTGTCAGTTAAGCCAGATGTCATCATGGCGTATACATTCTATCCCGAATATGAGTCACTCGATGATAAATTGCCAGGTAATATAGCGGTAATTCGTATGGGCTGCACTGGAATAGGGGAACTTGGCGGGATAGAAGATATAGAAGCAATGAGAGAAGAGGCGATAAAATTCGGATACATCTTTGACGCGATGGATGAGGCAAAACGCTATCTTGAGTGGCACGACAGGTATGTCGGTGAAATATCAAAGAGAGTTTCGGAAATTCCGGATGATGAAAAACTACGAGTATTCGTAGAGAGTTCAGGAGGAACTGAAATATCCCGTACGGGAATTGGAAAAGGACATCCAGCGCACGGGCTCTGCCTGTTGGCTGGTGGAATTAACATAGGAGCCGGATGTATCCCATCGGATTCCGGTGGCAGTGGTTGTGAATATGGTGATATTGAAGTAGAGTGGATCCTGGACCATAATCCGGATGTGATATTGGGCAGGGCAATGGGCAGTGGTGTAAAACCATATGAACTGGATGATAATACGTTGCTGAAAGCATATTACGATGAAATCAAAAGGTTGCCAGGTTTCAAAAACGTTGAAGCAGTTAAAAATGACCGCGTGTACCTGATCACGAATGATCACGCAATTACACCTAATTATCCATCAGCACTTGCAACCATGGCAAAGTGGTTCTATCCGGTTCGCTTTGAGGATATGGATCCACAGGCTATTCACCAGGAATATATGGACCTCATGGATATATCATTTAACGTATACGAACAGGGGACATTCGTGTATCCTGAATTAAAGCTGATGTGAACAAAAATAGGAATAAAACTATAAAATATGTGGTTAAGATGAATGCAATAGTGATTGGAGTAAACATTGGTTTGCTGCTACTCTGCTGTATGCTCCCGGCAGCAGCGTCTGGGGAATACACACTTGGTATCTTTGGGAATGCGAACGAAGATGACACCATAGACATGGAGGATGTGACCTACACCGTACAGATTGTCATGGAATACAAAGATGTAACACATCTTGCAGATGCTAAATACGATGGTGAGATCAATGTTCTTGATGTGACACAAACCGAGATGATCATTCTTGGAATGGAAAAGGAACTTACATACCTTGATATTTTTGGAAATGCCGAGACTGTTAATAAGCCGATTGAACGGTTGGTGAATCTGGGTTGGAATGGTATTGATATGACACGGGCACTTGGTGCAAGGGACATACTCGTCTGTGCTTGCGGTGATTACCGATCAAAACTACCAATATCATATCCAGTGATCAGTAAGTTGCCAGCTGTTTTATCTTCAGATCCGGCTAAATGTGATCTTGAGATGATACTCAGCTTGAAACCTGATGCGGTTCAGACGAACCTGGAGGCAAAATGGGCATCGGGTGATGCAGGACAAGAACAAAAGAGGTTGTTCAAAGAGAAACTCCCTGATATGCCGCTTATTTCCCTGAATATGCGTGAGCCAGAAACCTTACCAGAAAATATACGAGCGTATGGTTACATCATTGACAGGGAAGACGAGGCTTGTGAGTTCGTTGATTGGTTTGAAGGATACTTTGATCTGATCGAATCCAGAACAAAGGAACTTTCGGAGGAAGAACTGCAGCGTGTGTATTTCGAGTATCGCCGCTATCAAACCAAAGGTTCAGGTGATAGATACTCTCAATGGTATATGGTGGGTGGCGGAAGGAACATCGCTGATGACATAATAGGTCCGGATTCACTACTATACTCAAGTGTCATTGATGTTGACCCCGAATGGGTGGCAGTGCAGAACCCGGATTACATTTTCATACATGCCTCATCTCAACTTCCAGCCACAAAACGCGGTTACGAAACAGATAATATATCAACGGTGGCAGCACTGAGGGAAGAACTCATGAACCGACCTGAGCTTGCTAACGTCAATGCAGTGAAGAACGGACGTGTTTTTGTTGTAGATGAAAACTTGCTTGGCGGTGCCGGGCAGACCCTCATGGGCACCGCATACGCTGCAAAGCTGATGCATCCCGATCTCTTCACAGATATCGATCCGCAGGCGATACATCAGGAATATGTAGACCGGTTCTGTTACATCGATTTCGATGTGAGTGATCATGGTGTATTCGTATATCCGGGATTAAGTTGAAAACAATGAGAATTCGAAAATGCGGATTGGTAACCTGTGCTCTACATCTTGCTGTTGGGTTAATGTTCCTGGCTTTGGACATGACCTCTCAAACAGGTTCATATGCGATTTTAGTGAGAAAAAAAGAGGTATATAAGTATGATTCATGGAATTGACTGGAATAGAATGTGGACAGAAGCGATGGAAAAGTCTTCATGGAAAAAGCGTCGTGGGGATATGACTGAATTCTGGGACAAAAGAGCCAGGCGGTTCAACCAATCCGTCAAAGATGATAATCGCCCTGCACAAATATTATCAAAACTTGATGTTGATTCGGAATGTAGTGTACTTGATATTGGTGCAGGGCCGGGTACGCTTACCATCCCGCTTGCAAAGATCGTAAAACACGTGACAGTTGTTGAACCATCGAGTGGAATGCTTGCCTGTATGGATAAGAATGCGGCAAATGAAGGCCTTAAGAATATAACCTGCATTAATAAGAAATGGGAAGATGTTTACCCGGAAGAGGATCTTGGTGAATATGATGTTGTGATTGCATCATACTCACTTTCAATGCCGGATATGGCAGCAGCCCTTTCAAAAATGGATACGGTTGCAAAACGGAGCGTTTACCTGTTCACCTTTGCAGGGGACCGTATGTGGGATTATACCGATCTCTGGCCTAAATTATACGGCGAGGAATATCGGGCAGGACCTGATTATATTTATCTCTACAATATTCTTTACCAGATTGGCATATTAGCAGATGTTGAGATATCAACTACCGAACATAAGCAGCGATTTTCAAATCTGGAAGAAGCTGTCGAACAATGGAAGGAAAATCTTGGTATATCGACGCCCGAGGCAGGGGATGTGATACGGGCACACCTGACTGCGAAGTTGATCAAGGAAGATGGTTCACTATGGTCAAAGAATATAATGAGATCGGTTTCGATATGCTGGAGAAAATAGACGGTACATCGGATGAATACTAAAGAAATGTGAGTGACAATGGGAATTGAAGTTAAAATTAAAATTGAAAAAAAAAATTTAAAATATCCGGGGATCTGGTGGGTCTTGGGACTTAAAGGGACCTGATGAAACTATTAATATTCGGCGAGAAGGCGGTTCATACATTCCGGAATCCAGACAGGTCTTGAGGTATCTCATCACCTGCTAACACTACAATATTCACATGAGTCAATAATCATAGAGGCGGTGTTTAAATGAAAGGTAATTATTTCTTACTTGGGTTTACCATAACTGTGATCTTACTGGCTTGTTTGCCAGTATCAGCATCAGTGGAACGCACACTTGGCATCTTCGGTAATGCGAATGAGGATGATACCATAGACCTTAAAGACGTGGAATGTATCACATCTGTTATTTTAGGACTTGATGACCGGGCACGACTTGCAGATGCAAAGTACGATGGTGAAGTTGATATATTAGATGTGACACAGACCGAGTTGATTATACTCGGGAGGGAAAAGGAGCTTACGATTGATGATGGTACTGGAGATGCGGTAACTGTGGAGATGCCAGTGAAACGTATTCTGGTGGAGTATACGGATAATGCTGAACTTGTACGGATACTAAATGCAAAGGACAGGGTCATTGCTGTTGACTATCTCATTGCGCAGACTGAAATCCAATTCCCTGAACTTAGCAAAGTGCCATGTGTTGGAAACATGTTCAAACCGGATTACGAGGCAGTACTTAACGGAAATCCCGATCTTTTACTGGCATTCTCAAATGATATTGATGAAAAGAAGGAGAAACTTCCGGATACTGCTGTTGTTCATCTTGGTTTATATTATCCGGACCTGTTCAACCCGGATGAATCGCGATTTACAAATGGTGTGAGAAAACTTGGATATCTCCTCAATGCAACAGGGGCGGCGGCAGAGTATATTGACTGGCGTATTACCCTGATTAACGATATAAGGTCTAAAACTGAAGATATTATTGAAAGCGAGAAGCCTCGAGTCTTTATTTGTTCATATGGTGATATCATCGCGGGAAAAAGTACTTTCAGGACTTATGCCATGCTTGATACGCTCACTCAGATGAGTATTGTGGCCGGAGGAAAAAACATAGCAGAAGATCTTCCCGAATTTATCGGACCTAAAAATGGAATAACGGTCGATCCCGAATGGGTTATCGAAAAGGATCCGGAGTTTATCATAATACACGCGGTACGTTATACGTGGGGTGGAAGCACAATGGAACCTTCACATGGTTATGACGAGGATAATCCGGGCGGGATAAATGAGCACCTGATCGATAAACTTATGAGTCGTCCTGAGATGGCAAACGTTAGTGCTGTTAAGACCGGGAACGTCTACCTGATGAGCGGCAATTTCAGAAACGATGCGACCGGTGGCTCAGTGGGCAGTGCATACATGGCAAGATTGTTCCACCCTGATCTCTTTGCGAATCTTAATCCTGAGGCGATACATCAGGAATACCTGAATGACTTCCAGGGGCTGGACTACGATCTAAACGAGTATGGTATCTTTGTCTATCCACCTATCAAGACCAACAGCGGACTGGCAGGAATACCTGACCGATACGGAGAGGATTTTTGAAAATAATAGGAATGTAGAGGGAAAGCAATGAGGGTATTTGTTCTTGTTTTCCCCCATACGATCCGTAACTGAACTAAATAATTATAATCTATCAACTGTAGTAACCCTGGAAGCCATTTTCAGCAGTGCCGGATGAATGGGATTTATGTTTTGATAGGCCATACACTTATGTGGTCGCAAGGTGCTGTTTTTGATCTCATCTTCGAAAGTACTATTGATTCATATGAAAAGTGACCGCCAAAGGAAATTGAGAAAGTCAATGACAAGATAGCGGATTGGTGTGGGGTCAATGCTCAGCCGTAGCTACATTAAATTTGCACCCGAAAGGTGCTTTCTTGTTCCGGCAAACCAGCATAGCGTAATTTTTGAACTTTTTAATATTACGGCGCAGGAACAGTAACACCCTAGGATCGGGGCGGGCTTGTGGTTAAAGACTTCAAGGAGGGCGAGAAGATACTCTTCGAACTGTCAGGCAGCAAAATACCGGACAGATACGCGCTCATTAAGACCGGACTCGGTGGGCAGAAGAGTGAAAACTGGCTGTTCCTTAAGCAGAAATGAGGACTAACGGACTTGTTTTTAGCAGATTGGAAACAGCAAGCGTGTTATTTAACCACACAATAGGCAGGGAGAGTAGTTCACTTTGCAAGTTTCAAAGCAGCTTTTAGGTTAATAGGTTTTATGTGATTTTTTAGAGGTTTGAAATGATGGTCATCTGTTAAAATATGTTTCACGTTCTCAATTATTCCTGTCGCTACAATGAGGGAGTCAACAGTCGGAATATCATATTTAAGGCGCAGTTCTCCTGCTCGCATGGCAATCGTATGGTTGACATCCACAAAAAAAAGATTTGAATTGATGAGGCTGTTCAGCAATTCCCGATATGAATATAAACGCATGCATTAAAGACATCACTTTTTTATGTTTTCGTAAAGATTATATGCAATAATTGAGTAATAAAGAGAATAATTCCAATTATTAATTAGATTTATTTAATAA
>JBQVLY010000073.1:0-7971 GCA_052361065.1 Methanosarcinaceae archaeon
ATACGGCGCAGGGACTGGAAAGTGAGTGACAGGACGCGCGCCGTATTCTCACTCATCCGCACACGCACAAAGCGCAAAACGTCGGCTGCGCACCAACCAAACCCCGCACCTTCATCTCTGTGTCCCTCCGTGCCCTCTGTGGTTTTTTAAATTGTCCCACCGCAATGATCATAACCTTAAAATGAAACTATCGCCGCGCCCGCCCAAAGCGCCGACCGCACCCCGACTGTGAGGTTTGGCAACCGCATACTATTATACCGTCAATTCCAGACAGGATTTATGGAAAAATGGGTAAATCGATGGCAAGAAAGTATAAGTTTTGATAGGTCATACATTAATTAAGTTGAATGATAGTGTTTTCACTATATCTTTGAAAGTCATATCTAATCTAATCTAATATTAACGGGCACCATTTTGAAATCAAAAGTCGCTCAGGCACCTGGATAAAATAATCCGGATACGCATTTTGCCCTTCTTTTTGAAGTGGACACCAATAAGATCATAATTATTTATTCATGCACTGTTCTTTTACAAGTTCCGTGCCGCAGATCAGCGCTTAATCGATCCGGAGCGTATCAACACCGCCGCCACCGACAATATATGATATCTTTCCGAAATATATCAAAAAAATCTATATAAAATCTATTAAATAGATTGCATGTTTAGAATATGAATAAGTAATGCTTGGATGCACTGACGCGGATTATTTCACTTACGTCAAAACCATTTTTTAAAAAAAATAAAGATTAAAATGGAAACTACAATACAAAGAATGAGAATAGGAATCGCCATAACCGACCAAACCGACTGGACAACCAGAGCCCTTGTAGCCGCAGCAAAACAAAAAAAACTCGACCCTGCTATAATAAACCTTAAGACTGCAAATGTCAAAATACAGCATGATGTTCTGTACAACGCAAACGGCACCGATCTATCCGAACTTGATGTAGTCATTGTCCGCGATGTAGGTGCAGGCACACTTGAAGGGGTCTCATTCCGATTCGATATCCTCCGGCAGTTAGAAATAAACGGTATACTGGTCATAAATACTCCGCAATCCATACAAAACGCCGCAAATAAGTACCACTCTACCTGCCTTCTGGCACATGCAAACCTATCGGTTCCGGATACAAGAGCAGTCCAGAGCACCGAAGATGCATTAGATGCATTGACAGAATTTGGCGATGCGGTCATAAAACCAATCTTTGGCTACAAAGGTATCGGAATTATCAGAGTGAAAGATGGCATAGCATTAAAACCGGACAACAAACCGTGTCCAAAACCAGTTGAACAACTCATAGATAAACTCATCACTGAAAAAGAGATGCTCTACATTCAGGAATTCATTGATAACCCGGGGCGAGACATCCGTGCATTCGTAATCAACGGGAAAGTGATCGGTGCTATATATCGCAAAGCAGCAGACGGGACATGGCTTAACAATCTCAGCCAGGGCGGCACTGCCGCCCGGTGTATCCTATCTCAAACACAAATAGAGACATGCATACGTGCCGCAGAAACAATTGGTACGGTCTTTGCGGGCGTAGACATTATCGAAGGAGAAAATAGCTTGGATGATGCAGTGATACTTGAGATCAATGGAACACCATCGGGAGCAGGAATATATGAAGCATGGGGAATAAATGCTGCTGAAAAAATAATAGATTACGTGACTATGGGGATATATGAATAAAGTAGTATTTTGTAGCAGGTATTATGAGGAACAATAAATATGACTGAATACAAACAATGTATTGTAATACGCGATGACCTCAAACTTTCAAAAGGTAAACTTGCGGTACAGGTTGCACATGCTGCTGTATCTGCATCGGAGTGGGCAGGAAGGAATGCACTTGAAGACTGGAAGGATAGCGGTCAGAAAAAAGTGGTCCTGAGGGTTCCGACATTGCAGGATCTTTTTGAACTTAAGGAAGTTGCAAGACGACATGATCTTCCAACAGCACTTATCACTGATGCGGGGCGTACCGAGATTAAACCCGGCACAATTACGGTACTTGGAATAGGACCTGCAAAGTCAGATGAACTTGACAAGATCACAGGGTACTTGAAACTGTTATAACTCGGGGAGAACATCACACATGAAAGTTCCGGAAATTGAAAAACAAACAGGTATCGACATATACACCACAAACACCGAAGGTATCGGAGGAACATTAAAGCAGCAGATCGATGACTTTATTGTAATGGAAATCACCAACCGGGAAGAAGGCGATAGTGGGAAACAACTGATACTTGAAATCACAAAACGCAACTGGGATATGCATCATGTGATTCGCGATCTCTCACGCAAATTTGGCATCAGCCAAAAGCGAATAGGTTTTGCAGGCACCAAGGACAAGCGAGCTGTTACCACCCAGAAGATCAGCATTCATAATATGACAACACATGCTGTGGATAACGTTTACTTAAAAGATGTAGACCTAAAGGTCATAGGAAGGTCGAACAAACCTGTAAAGTTAGGCGACCTTACCGGAAATAAGTTCAAGATAACGGTTCGGAATATTGACAAGGGAGAAAATGAACTGCAAACACAGCTTCAGAAAACCACAGGTGAAATTCAGGAAACCGGTGGTGTCCCTAACTTTTTCGGGATACAACGATTTGGCGCGATGCGTCCCATTACGCACCTTGTGGGAAAATCGATAGTTTGCAGTGAATTGGAGGAAGCTGCACTGGCATACATTGCAAGATCATTCCCGGATGAATCCGAAGAAAACAAACACGTGCGTGATTATGTATTCAATACAAGGGATTACGTATGGGGACTTAAGCGGTATCCATTGAATTTACGGTATGAACGCTCGATGATGCATCATCTTGTCACAGACCCGAATGATTTTACGGGTGCATTTGGGATACTCTCTAAAAGCATACGTATGCTTTTCGTACATGCATACCAGTCATATCTTTTAAACCAGATCCTGTGCGAGAGGATAAAAGAGGGTCTGCCGTTAAACAGTACTGTTGAGGGTGATATAGTCTGTTTCAAGAACAGGGACGGACTTCCTGATATTTCAAGGACTGAGTATGTCACATCAAAAAACCTTAATGGGATGAATAACCTGCTGCGGCGCAGGCGTGCTTTTGTGACTGCTCCACTAATTGGTTACAATACAGAATGGGCATCCGGTCAGCAAGGTGAGATCGAGCACCGTATATTTGAGAAAAGCGGAGTTCCAATTGATGGATTCAAGGTCCCCCTTATGCCTGAACTGGCATCAAAGGGATTAAGACGCGAGATTATTTTGCATGTACAGCCCGGATATGCCGTATCGGAAGATGAGTTAAATCCCGGGAAAACAAAAGCAATCCTTGAATTTTCATTACCAAAGGGAAGTTATGCGACAACCCTGCTGCGTGAGTATATGAAAGTTGACCCAAAACAGATGAGTTGATCAAGATATTGGGATCATTGCTAAATTGTGAGGACAAATGGAATATTTATTGTAATTGATATTGGATACAACTTTACCTTGTAATTGTAACATTACAGAGCAAATCGGATAGTTGTGGAAGCCAGTATCGCCAGTATCAAGATTACTAATCGGTAATCGCTGAACCATATGTAAGATCATCCAGTTCAACTACTTTTTTCCATAATTCTATGCAGTCACATGTAAGTTCACCAAGCACACCTGTGTCCTGCGTTATCGAGAATTTCCGTATTGCGTCTGCGACATCATGGCTGCACTTTTTACAATTGTGAGGTCCGCGTTTTGAGCCTGCGCCCACAGGATCCGACATGATCACTGTATCCGGATGTGCCAGTTTTGCTTTTTTGAGTATTTCTACAATACTCCAAAGCCAGGGAGGGCGGTACTGTCCCTTTTGCCACAGTGATTCGACAAATGTGCCGCGCTGGACATTGCAGAGATTGATGGAAATTGTATCTGTGTACTGTGCGGCATCGTTAACGGATTGCAGCATGTCGTTTATTGCTTCACCTTCTGATAAAAATGGAGGTTTTAGCATCAGGTACGCTTTTGTTGTCACTCCATACTTTTTGGCTGTTTCTGACGCACGGACAAAATCCGTGAACTTAAAGCCTTTGTTTATCGAATCCTTGCGTATTATATCGGAACTTGTTTCAAGACCGACAGCAATCTCGAATTTCGTATCGCCAGGGATACTGTCACACTCCCTCATTACCTCATCTGTCACAAATTCAGGGCGGGTTTCGGCAAGCACCTTCAAGATACGATTGTCATCTGCAAGCCTGCGCAGGATGCTCTGGCGAACTTGCGGCACTATTTCACGTTCATCAAAAAAGCTCCCTGATGTGAATATTTTTAGCATAAACTCATCAAGATTGTCTGCTTTGCGGAGTGCCCTGTCAAGTTGTGCTTCAATATCAATAGGGGAAGGCGGGGTATGCGCGCTGTCGTAAACGAAACCGCACATTGTGCAGCCGCCTGCCTGTCCCCACCGACAACCTGATGTTTTAAAGATGATTGTAAGTGTTTTTATCTTTTGTCCATAAAGCAGGTCAACACCTGTCCACACCGCCGACGGCTTGTCAAGCGCTGACGGTTTGATACGCTGGCGTGCCCGAATATCTGATACTGCTTTGTTGAGTGTCATCTGCTTAAACTCATTCAAATTCGATGGTTGCAGGCGGTTTTGGCGTTATGTCATAGACCACTCTGGCAACCGATACGATCTCGCCTGTGATCCTTGATCCGATTGTCCTCAGGACATCCCATGGAAGTTCCATTGCCTCTGCAGTCATGCCGTCCCTTGAACCGACCGCGCGCACGGCAATGATCCAGCCATGCACCCTCTGGTCACCTTTAACACCAGTTCCTTTGCCCAGAATAGCAGCAAAGGTCTGCCATGGATGAAATTTCTCAAGCAGTTCCTCTTCAACGATCGCGTTTGCTTTTCGAACAGCTTCTACCTTTTCTTCAGTCACCTCTCCAATGATACGGACTGAAAGTCCGGGACCTGGAAACGGCATGCGCTCAGATATCTCTTCAGGAAGGTCAAGCGCCCGCGCAATTTCGCGCACCTCATCCTTGTACAGGTCATCGATTGGCTCAACTATTGCCTTAAAGTCAATAACTGACGGTAGTCCACCAACATTATGATGTGATTTGATCCCGCCTTCTGATTCGATCCTGTCAGGATATATGGTACCCTGGATCAGGTATTCGGCTTCAAGTTCTTTCGCTTTTTTTTCGAAGGCGCGTATAAATGTTTCACCTACAGCCTTGCGCTTTTTTTCGGGGTCTTCTATACCTTTTAAGGCTGCAAAAAACTGGTCTTTTGCATCGACCACCTGAAGGTTAATATCATGAAATAGCTCCTTTATGCGCTCTGTCTCGCCTTTTCGCATCAGGCCTGTGTCGATGTATATAGGTGTTAATTTATCACCTATTGCACGGTTTGCAAGCACTGCGCAGACTGAACTGTCAACCCCGCCGGAAAGTGCGATTATTGTTTTTCCGTTAGCCTCTTTTTTGATTCTATCTATACTTTTGAGTATGTATTTTTCGACTTTTACCATGTAAATGACTCCGGTTTTATGTGTGTTGTTTATGTAACGGTAGTATGTGGGCAGTCCTATTCTTGTTGTTTCATTTCCTCTTTCTCAAAAAAGATGCTACTGCTATCAATCCGGCGATTGCAAATATTGCTCCGAATCCCGGACCTTCCGGTGCTGTTGCAATTTTGAAATCGCTCCTAACAGTCTTTGAATCTCCGGTGATCATATCTTTTACTGTCATTTCAACTTTGTACTGGTCTTTTTGGTAATCTGATGTCTCCAAACTACCGGATGACCAGATAATCCCTGGCACAGTTGTACTACTTTCATGGAACTCATCCCAGTCTAAATCCTCATACACAATGTTATAATCACTATCATATACCTTTAGGGAGTATTTAAGCCATATATCATATGTTCCATCTTGTATTCCTATGTCAAAGTTTGATGTTTCATAATACATCCAAACGTTATCCCCGGAGTCGTAAGTTGCATCAGTTTGCTCATCATAATCCCGGTCGTTTCTTACATAAGAGCAGAAGATTATATCGGTAATGTTCAGTCCCTCTTGGATATCCTTAAAATTGGGGGTTACATCAATAACTGAGATATTTATAGCATTCTCAAAAGTCCAACAAATACCTGTCAGTTTAGCTCCTGTTGGTAATCCACCTGCATAGAAGAAACTGCTGGTAGGATCAAGTAATAACCATACTCCGGAGTCATCAGTTAAATAGTGCAATGTGACAGGAGTATTGTAATATTTACTAATAGAAGATTCTACGGCATTAATGTTATTTTCATCACCAATATAAACTGATGTGAACATATGGTCTTCGGTTATGTATATCCTTGGTGTACCCCCAATAGCATTAATAAGCGCAGTAAGCAAAATTGCATAATCATCACAATCTCCTCCACCTGCTGTCAACGTTTCACCGGGTTTTGCCATGTACTCCAATCCTCTCGGATCGCTAACATACTCAATGTTGTCTACCACATAGTCAAATAAATAACAAACTTGATAGATGTTGTACGACCCAGGATGTTTTTTTGCCGTTTGTATGGCAGTATTTCTTACTGTTGGATCGATTGGATAGATCAGTTTATTTATCTGCACGAACTGACTTCCATGTTCAGTTTGATAAGTTGATTCTCTTTTTGTTATTGTAGAATTAACTAATATTTCAATTGGTTCGTCCATAAATACTGTTTTATAGTCATACCATCTTCCCTTATCATCCTTTGCCATTAGGGCAAAACCCTGTTTGACAGAAAAAGAGTCAACATCGCCACCTACAAAAACACTGGTCGTACCAATACATATCTTCTCACCCTGATTAATTGTCAATCCGGTCACAGACGGAATCCATTCACTTTCAGCTAAGCCCTGTGTTTGCACTCCGTATTTATAGACAAATAAGGCATTATTTCCTGTATTCTCTAACCAAATTTTAATAACACCTCTTGAGTTATCATAAAATTCTGACCATTCTATCAAAGAAGAAAAAGTGAATCCAGGTTCTATTGATGCATCAGCAATTGGTTTTAGTTCAAAATCATGAGGCGGATAAGAAGGAATTACAGGTGCTACAAGTTCTGGTTCTGATATTTCGGCACTGGCAATAATGGGTGTTGAATTAAGGACTATAGAAACAATCATTAAAGCAACAAGCATCGCTGATATAATCATTTTTTTCATTTTTTGTCACTCCTCCTGTTTATTCATAATTTTTCTTTTCATTTTGGGTTTAGTTTGTATTAATATTTTCGCTAACGTCAAGGACCCCGTTTTGTAAAAACGTGGCATCAAAATTGATGCTCATGATATTAGTATTTCTTTCAAGCGCAATACTACCATTCAAATCTAAAGATGTTCTGAAAATTCTTCCAATGAAACCTCTGCTTGATTCAATATATTTTTTAGAGTGGATTTCTTGAAGGGTTGTAATGGCACCGTAACACTCGTATCCCCCCTATACATGAACACGTGGCTACCTCTTTGCCGTACTATGATAAAACCCATTCTATTTAAGGATCTGATGGCTTTTTTACCAGATATCGAAGGAAACTTAGGCATTTGTAATTTCCACTTTAGAGACTTCGGTATATGCTTGTGATTGTGCTTGCGTGACTTCAAGAACCAGTTGAATTGCCTCTTTGATATTTTTCAGAGCCTCTTCTCTTGTATTCCCCTCAATTATCGCAGCAGGAAGCTCAAGACATTGAACGGTATATCCACCTTCATCAGATTCCTCAAGTTTTACTGTAAATTCCATATTTGATAATTGGATTTTTAATTATTTATACTATAGGACAGAATGATTTATTCCAAAAAGTGATTTGCTATTTTTTAGATCACTATTCACATCTATTTTCTTTCAAGATTATATACTAACCCGCATCAGTTTTTTGTAACTTTTATTTACCGGTTTACTTTGCTACATCGGTTCTATCACAAAATG
>JBQVLY010000074.1:0-7780 GCA_052361065.1 Methanosarcinaceae archaeon
CTGCCATCGAAGATGCAGGAGCACTCGTGATCTGGGTCCACCCCCTCTGCCGCCTCGATATCGACTGCGCCATACTGCTCCTTGTATTCAAGCGTGAACGGAAGCCACCTGTACGTGTACTCGGGAACCAGCGCACCATAGACGACGAGCACACCGCCCTTATTCACGAAACCGTCGAAGAAACTCTTGTTTGCCTCGATCCCGCGCAATATTTTGGTGTACTGCGGATTCGCAAATCCTGTCGGGACGATCATGACCCTGGACCCGGGCAGGAACGGGGTTCCGATCGCGCTTGATGGGGTGCGCTGGTACGACAGCCCGTGCTCGACAAAGAGTTTCTCGAAGAGCAGTTCGCAGTCCCAGATCAGAGTAATGTCAAGCATTGTTATCAAGTCCTCGTGTCTACCAAAACGCACAGCGTTGCTTTAAAATCGAAGGAGGAGGCGCCAGATACCCGCCTGTTATGCGACGTGCCGATGGTTTTACATATCATTCTTTTAACCCCGCATTATTCTCATTTCTTCAAATAAAAGTGGCTGGATTTTAATCGTACCATCCCCTCTTTATTATTTCATCTGCTATTAATTCCGCCTGTTTGAGCACAGTTTCTGTTGCGAGTGCCTGCATATCTGGCGGATAACCATATTGTCTTAAAGTCCGTTTTACAATTACTTTTAATTTTGCCCTGACGCTTTCTTTTATCGTCCAGTCTATTGATGCATTTTGTTTCACCTTCTCGAATAAAACAACAGCCAATTCCCGTAGTTTTTCTTTTTGCATCAATTCTCTTGCACTGTCATTATCTGCAATTGCCGTATAAAAAGCGTATTCATATTCTGACAACCCCATTTCCTGTGGCTCTTTGTCCATCCTCTTTATCTCTTTACTGAGCTCAATCAGTTCTTCAATAACTTCTGCCGCTGTAACAACTTTATTATGATATTTCTTGATGGAATCTTCCAGCATTTCCATTAACGATCTGCTTTGAACCATGTTCTTTTTCATCCTGGATTTTATTTCATCGTTGAGCAATTTTTTAAGAACTTCCAGAGCAATGTTTTTATGTTCCATGTTTTGGACTTCTAAAAGGAAATCTTCTGATAGGATGGAAATATCCGGTTTCTTAATGCCCGCAGCATCGAAAATGTCTATCACTTGTTCCGCAACAAGGGCTTTATCGATAACTTGCCTGATTGCAGTTTCAATTTCTTCGCCGGTTTTGCCGGTTCCCGTGCTGTCAAATTTTACCAGTCTGGCTTTTATCGCCTGGTAGAACGAGACTTCGTCCTTTATATCCATTGCCTGCTCATGCGGAATGGCTATAGAGAACGCTCTTGATAATGCGGTCACTTCATCAATGTACCGTTTCTTCCCGTTTTCAATGCCAATGATATGATCCTCTGCCGCGAGTATTATTGATAGCTTTGTTGATGTATCCGCAGCAAAATAATGTTCATAAGGAAATCCATGAAACATCTGGGAAACAATTTCAAGTTTCTCAAGCATCAGTTGAACCGCCTGTTCCTGAAGAACAGCAGGATCACCTTTTCCTCCGCTGTCAGAATAGAATGATAGGGCTTCTTTGAGATCGGAGGCGATTCCGAGATAATCAACCACTAAGCCACCGGGCTTGTCTTTATAGACTCTGTTCACCCGTGCAATTGCTTGCATAAGCGTATGACCTTTCATGGGTTTATCGATATACATCGTATGCAGCGAAGGAACATCAAAACCGGTTAGCCACATATCACGCACAATTACTAATTCTAATTCGTCTTCTGTGTCCTTCATTCTTTCTGCCAGGGCTCGTCTCTGATCTTTGGTGGTATGGTGTTTTGAGATCGTTGGGCCGTCGGAAGATGCCGATGTCATTACCACCTTGATAACACCCTTTTTAAGATCGTCGTTGTGCCACCCGGGTTTGATTTTAATAATTTCATCATACAGGTCGGCTGCAATCCGTCTTGACATTGCAACGATCAGTCCCTTGCCCTCAAACACTTCCTGGCGCTGCTCAAAATGGGTTACAATATCCTCGGCAACCTGTCTTATCCGGTCTTCGCTGCCAATCAAAGCTTCAAGCTGTGTCCACTTTGCCTTGGCTTTTTGTGTCTCGGCAAGGTCTTCTTTTTCTAATTCCTCGTCCAGTTCTGCTACCAGTTTTTTACCTTCCTTACTGAGAGCGATTTTTGCCAGTCTACTCTCGTAATAGATTCTTACAGTTGCGCCGTCCTCGACCGCCTGAGAGATGTCGTAAACATCGACATAATTGCCAAAAACAGCGGGCGTGTTCACGTCTGTTTTTTCAATCGGCGTGCCGGTGAAGCCAAGATAAGTCGCATTGGGTAGGGCGTCGCGAGTATATTTCGCAAAGCCGTAGACTATCCTTTTTCCGATTACGGTTCCCTGCTCATCTTTTGCATCGATGGTTTTTGCCTTGAATCCGTACTGTGTCCGGTGGGCTTCATCAGCAATTACAATGATGTTTCGCCTGTCTGATAGTTTCGGGTAAACGTTCCCTTCTTCGGGCTGGAACTTCTGGATGGTGGTAAATACAACTCCGCCCGATGCGACGTTTAAAAGCTCCTTCAAATGTTCTCTGCTCTTCGCCTGGACCGGATCCTGCCTGAGAAGTTGCTTTGACGCGGCAAAGGTATCAAACAACTGGTCGTCCAGATCGTTTCTGTCGGTGATTACCAGTATGGTCGGATTGTCCATGGCGAGAACGATTTTACCGGTGTAAAACACCATCGACAAGGATTTACCGCTTCCCTGGGTGTGCCAGACCACGCCGCCTTTACGATCTCCTGCAGGTTGGGCATTTACACTGGTTAGACCGTAGCTTTCGGGCGGTTCCGTCACCGGGCAACCATGGAATGTTTCGTTTTTGTTCACTAAATAACCTGATGCCCGCAAGGTGGATTCTACGGCTTTATTCACAGCGTAGTATTGATGATACGCAGCCAATTTTTTAGTGGTCCGGATTGATGTAACACCCGTTTCCTTGTCTTCCTTTTTCGATTTGTCAAAGACGGTAAAATTTCGGATAAGGTCCAGGAGGGTTCGTTCGTTGAGCATCCCGTTGATCAGTGTTTCCATTTGCCCTATTAGATGCGACGCTTCGGTTTTGCCATCAGTTGATTTCCATGCCATGAACCGGCTGTAACCTGTGGAAAGGGAGCCTGCCTTTGCCTCCAGACCATCGGAGATTACCATGAAGCCATTGTAGGTAAAGAGACTGGGTATTTCCTGTTTATAGGTCTGCAACTGTTTGAATGCGGATTTTACGGTTGCGTTCTCATCAGTGGGATTTTTAAGTTCTATGACAATCAGGGGCAAGCCGTTCACAAAAAGGATTACATCGGGGCGCTTGTTCACCTCGTTTTCTATGACGGTGAATTGATTGGTTACAAGAAATTCGTTATTCTCGGGATTTTTAAAATCTATCAGCCAGACCAAGTCACCCCGGTCGGCCCCGTCTTTAAGGTATGTTATTTTTATACCTTCGGTAAGCATTCTATGAAATGTTTCATTATTGGCGATAAGTTCTGGCGAGTTCAGCCGTAATATCTGCTTGATGGCGTCCTCCCGCGCATCTGCCGGAATACTGGGATTAATCCTGCCAACGGCGGTGCGCAGGCGCTCTAATAACAGGACATCTTCGAAAGAGCTTCTTTCCGGCGTTTCGCTGTCAGGCGCAATGTCAGGGGCATAGGTGTATTGGTAGCCGGACTTTTCCAACAACTCAATGGCGAATTCCTCAATGGCGGATTCGGTGATTCGGCTCATTCTTCATCATCCTCAAATGCTTTAAGCTCTGTTAAATAAGCTTCATTATCAGTATAAAATAATATCTCGCTTGCGGTGTACGAATAATCGTCCATGAAAAACTCACCAAAACTCTCATCCCAGAAATCATTGAAATCTTGATTGTGAGTTAATAGGATTTTCTGTTCCGAGGTTCCCGGGGTAGTTCTAGGGTTTTCATTCTCAAAATTTCTAATAAGAAACGAAGCAATAATCACTGTTGTATCAATGAGAAGTTCTTTTGTCATTTCATCAACTTTGTTATTGCGTTCCCTCAATTCTTCCAGGGTTTTACCGTGTGATGTTGATCCAATTTCATTTCTAAGCTCACCCATCTGCTGACCGATAGTAGCCAACGAGGAAGAAATCTTAGTAACAGGAGTGGAGCTTGGGTAACCAATTGCGGTAAATGCCTTCTTCACCAATTGATTAATGTTTGTATTTGCTTTAATCTCAACATCTTTTGATTCGCATATTTGTTTACAGATCGTTTCGATCAATGATTTTGCATTTTCCAATGACTGGCTGAAATCGGATTGAACAAGGGCTTCTATCCTGTCGGTGTAGATCCTTAAGTCCGCCCACCGCCCATGTTGCTCAATAACCTTGTTCAGCCTTTGCATAAATCAGCGCTCCTCAATTATTCTTATACTCAACCCTCACTTCCCCACTCACCAACTTCGGTAACAGCGTATCCCGCAGTTTTTCAAGGGTGCGGATTTGAGTATGATTGTATTCAATCTTACTCCATGCGTTATCAGCATATTCAGAAAAAGCATCCAACTTTTCATGAGGTGGTAATTGAAATTCCACCCCCTTAATATCAGATGGCTTTAAAGACGGATATGTTGACGTAGATCCTTCTGCGATTGAATGCAGATATTCGGTCATTTCATCTGTGGTCAAAAGAATGTAAATAAAGTGGGGGTTGATTTTATCGCATGTTATCACGCAGAACCCCGTAGAGGCTATCACATCTTCTGCAGGATTTTTTAATATGCCATAATGCTTTTGATTGGGTCGCACAGTTGATATCAAAACATCATTATGTTTAACAATCCGACGTGCTCTGCTTGGTGCATCAGCAATATCTAATGTTTGATATCCGTCAATTTTGCCTTCCGTAAGTGAACCCGTGTCCAAATATCGAATTGTTTTGAGAGCGTTGTTTTTGTTAATGCTTGCAACATTTGTATGAACAAAGTTGCCAACTCTGACAGAATCCCACCCCTTATCCGCTTCCTCCACAAACCACTGCCTGAACAGCGTTTCCGCCATGGCTTCAAGGGTTTTGTTTTGGCGGTGGAGTAGGTCTATTTTATCGTCGAGGCTGGAAAGAACTGAGACAATGGCGCGCTGTTCGGGTAGAGGGGGGAGAATGACTACAATTTGATTAAATGTTTCCTTTGTTATTGTATCGAATACGGCACCATATGAAGCGGAATGAAAATTAGCGATATTATCTTTTAATAGATAGTATAAAAAACCGTTACAAGTTATACTTTCCATGGCATCTATTCCATAGCTTGATTGATTAAATGCCATATCTCGACCAAGTACTGATATTACACCGACGGTCCCTCTCGCCGGAATAATTATTTGTCCTTTCTTTAATAGTTTAGTATTACTTTCGCTTAAACCTCTTTCTGTTATTTTCTTTTCCGCATCAAAACAAAATTTTTTACCATTATTAAAATCTGTTACGGATAGCCAAGGAATATCCCCACCCCAATATTCAGGAATCGATGTCTTTGGTGTACCACCACCAACCAATTCCATTAATTCGGATAACTTATATTCTTTCCACTCCCTCATGCATTCATCTCCTTTAATCTCGTAAGCATCTCAACCGCTCCGATATCCATCTTCGAGAACGCAAACCATTTCTTTCCGAGGTCTTTCAGGGACGCGCCGAAATGATAGACTGTGGTATTGTCAATGATCATAAACCGGTCATGGGAGTTCTTGAACTCTTTTATCTCGATGGTCGGATACTGTTCATTGTATTTCTTTATATCCAATGCCAGTTGTTTTGATATTGTTTTTGTGAGAATCGTAACTTTTACACCATTATTTCTTTTTGTGAGATGCGTCAAAACAGTATCATCAATATAATTATCAATAATTAATATTGTATTCTGTGCTGTTCTGATAAGGTCAGAAACAAATTGATACGCATCAAAAATTTGGCCATCAAAAAAGATACCTTGTTTTGGTTTTATGCTTCGTTTTTCAATGGCATTGAAAATCTGTTCAAATTTCTGATCGGTTTCTGCTTTATGCTCTATCTGCCGTATTTCCACAGCATCCAGACGCTGAAAAACCTCTGCATTTGAAGCAATAAAACGACGCATTGCAACAAAAGCTCGCATAATCTGGATATTAACTTCAATCGCTCTTTCACTGGTAAGTACTGCGGAAATGGTCGCAACACCCTGTTCTGTAAAAACAAAGGGAAGTGAACCGCCCAGATGCTGCTTTGAAGGTATCGCATTTTGCGATACCATAAGATTGACCTCTTCTTCCGTGAGTTGAAACATGAAATCAGAGGGGAAACGTTTGATATTTCTTTTTACCTGTTCTCTTAGTCTGATTGGTTTTACATCATAAAAAATGGCTAAATCCTTATCCAGCATTACCTGAACATCGCGGATGGTATAAATCCTGTTCTGAATTTCTTCATTTTTAATCAATTCACTTCCGCTCATACCAGTTTCACCGTTTTCAAATTCTCAGCAATCAAAGCATTCAGCTTCTCTTCCTCTTTCAACTGCTCCTCAAACTCCGTTTTCAGGCTGCTAAATCGCTCATTAAAATCAAAATCATCATCTTCAACTGCCAGCCCCACATATCTGCCCGGGGTCAGCACGTAATCAAGTTCCTGCACCCGCTCAATAGAAGCAGAATTGCAGAACCCTTTGACATCCTCATAATCACCGTCAGGATTGCGCCAGTTGTGGTATGTTCCGGCAATATGCTGAATATCGTCTTCCGAGAACTCACGTGTCCGGCGGTTAAGTAGATGCCCCATGTTCCGGGCGTCAATGAAGAGAATTTCATCGGTACGGTTGCGGAACTTGCCATTGGCTTTATTCCGGCTCAAAAACCACAGGCTGGCGGGTATCTGCGTGTTCAGGAAAAGTTTCGTAGGCAGGTTCACGATGCAGTCAACCAGTCTGGCTTCCACAAGCCCCTTTCTGATTTCACCCTCTCCGGATGATTTGGAGGTGAGCGACCCCTTTGCCAGAACAAAACCGGTCTGTCCGCTCGGGCTAAGATGATACAGGAAATGCTGTATCCAGGCATAGTTGGCGTTTCCGGTGGGTGGTACGCCGTATTTCCATCTACCATCCTTACGGAGAAGATCCCCGCTCCAGTCGCTGTCGTTAAATGGGGGATTGGCGATGACATAATCCGCTTTCAGGTCTTTGTGGGAATCATTCAGGAAAGAGCCTTCGTTGTTCCATTTAACCTGCGAGCTGTCGATACTGCGAATGGCAAGGTTCATTTTACACAATCGCCAGGTAGTCTGGTTGCTCTCCTGACCATAAATAGAAATATCGTTTACTTTTCCCTGATGATCTCCTACAAACTTTTCCGACTGGACAAACATACCGCCAGAGCCGCAGCAAGGGTCAAAGACTCTGCCATTGTAGGGTTCCAGCATCTCTACAAGTAATTGAACAACGCTTCGGGGGGTGTAGAACTGCCCCCCCTTTTTTCCTTCAGCAAGCGCAAACTCGCCAAGAAAATACTCGAAAACATGACCGAGAACATCGGCGCTTCTGTCTTTTGCATCGCCAAGCGCGATGTTGCTCACCAGATCGATCAAACCGCCAAGACTTGTCGGGTCAAGGTTGCCTCTTGCATAAACCTTGGGCAAAACCCCTTTGAGCAGGGGGTTCTCCTTCTCGATTGCGTCCATTGCGCCATCAACGTCTTTACCGATCTCTGGCTGTCTGGCTCTCGCCTG
>JBQVLY010000075.1:0-7677 GCA_052361065.1 Methanosarcinaceae archaeon
CCCAATTCCATCCCCGCCTTCACCTTCCTCACCACCGCTCTTGCAATCGCCCTCGCCGCTTGCAAACAATAGGGCAAACCCGCGCACGTTCTCGTATTGAATAGGTGCGAACGGCGCGCCGTGTAGTTTTGTGAATGCGCGCCTATACGCGCGAAGTGGGGCGATGGTCGCAGGCACCGCACAGCAAATCAGAATACCGAAATTGGTACGTGGTAATGTCTACCATCATACAACTGGGGGGCGGTGCCACAAATTGGAGCATAACCCATGCCTCAATCTATTTTTAAGGACAGAAGCGAGTGTGGGAGCAGTTTGTTGATGATTGCAGATGAAATTCAGGCCTATCTTGACGCCATGGCATCCAAATCACGCTCAGCATACCTATTAACACGGATTATCCGGCGTGTGTTAACAATAACATATTCACACTCTTGAATAATCATGAATCAATTGGGTGCATACATAATCGAAGCGATGCACGATCACATACCCATTTTTTTCATCATTTTCTGCATATTAAACTTACCGCCACGGAATCCCTTCATAGCGGTTTGCATCATCTTATGATATTTTAAAAGTTCCCGCACAACTTCAGGACCATTTCCTGACCCTCTTGAAATCCGCCTTATCCTTGCACTGCCAATAAGTCTTGGATTCAACAATTCTTCATCGGTCATGGAATCCATGACGACACGGTACTTGCCAAGTTTATCCTCTGTGACCTTGTATGTGTCATCAGACATTTTTAATCCCAATCCACCAAGTGGCAGCATATTCATCACCTGTTTCATTGGTCCTAGTTTATTGACAGCTTCTAATTGCTTGTACATATCCTTAAGCGAAAACTTCCCGCGCATCAAGGCTTCCATATCCATATCTTCTTCTGTTAGTGTTTCTTCAGCCTTTTCAATAAGGGTTTTTATATCCCCCATGCCAAGCAGACGTGAAATAAATCTGTCAGGTTCGAACTTCTCAAGATCATTTGGTGTTTCCCCTGTACCAATAAAGGCAATCGATGAATTGGTTTCGGACACCGCAGAAAGTGCACCGCCACCCTTTGCAGTACCATCAAGTTTTGTGATTACAACTCCGGTTATGCCTATAGAATCATTGAACACGCGTGCCTGCCCGCTTGCCTGCTGGCCGATAGCACCGTCAAGCACCAGAAATTTGTGATCAGGTTTTGTGACGGCGTGTATCTGTTTCATTTCGTCGATGAGGTCAGATTCAAGAGAATGGCGTCCAGCCGTATCCACGATCAGCACATCATTTTTCCCGATTTCTTTGAGTCCCCGTTCCACAATACCTACTGCATCCGGATTTCCCTTCTCGCCATAGAACGGAACATTGAGACCTTCACAAAGCGTCTGTAATTGCTGGTATGCACCAGGGCGGAACGTATCTGCGCAGATTACAGCAGGTTTAAGACCTTTTTTCTGGAAATAACGCGAGAGTTTCGCAGTTGTTGTAGTTTTTCCGCTACCCTGCAACCCGATCATCATGATGGTCTGGGGTTTTAGCTGGATATCGGTGCTTTTACCGAGAATATCAATAAGTTCCTGATAGACGATCCTGACAACGTGTTCTCTCGGATTCATACCTGAAGGCACATCTTCTTTCATTGCCCGCTTTTTTATTTGCGTGGACATTTCCATCACAAGTTTCACATTCACATCTGAATGGAGTAGTGCTCTTTGGATATCCTTTACAACTTCATTTACTATCCGCTCATCGATACGTCCGGCGCCAACAAGTTTTTTGAGGGCGTCCTGCAAAGAACCCCCAAGTTTATCCATTACCATTTTTGATTTCGTCCTGTTATGTGGTTATTTTATTGTCGTTTATTAGTCATAAGTATATGATTCTTGCTTAATAATGTTTTGAAAGCAATGGTGCTGTCAATGGCGATCAAGCATTTCCCGTTTTCGGCTGTTTAAAAATCCCAACCCCAACCTTTGGTGTTTCACCAGGATTGTAATGTGGTGGTGCGATAAACAATAACATCAGGGATGGAACTGTTCATCACCTTTGTAACCTCCAACAATAAAACAAATACTCCTGCGCATACCCGCAATACTCCCCGAAATAACTGCGCCCCCATTCTCCCATCTTATGATTGCTCATACTTTCAATAAAATATTCATCATCTGCATAGTATTTTTCCACTACCTGCCTGACATGCGTATCTACAGGAAAAGACTCCATCTTATCAAGCGAAAACAACAGTATGCAATCTGCAACTTTCTCACCAATCCCCTCGATCTCAATCAATTTTTCCCTCGCGCCGTAGTAATCCATCCTGAACAACTCACCGAAACTAAATTCACCATCAGTAACCTGCTGCGCCGCCCTCTGGATCCTTCCGCCCCGAAATCCCAGTTTGCAATCGCATATGTCCGATTCATCAGCATCTGCAAGTGAAGTCGCATCTGGAAAACTGTAGTAACCCTCCGCAATCTCCTCACCAAACATCCGGCTTAGCAATGATATCCTCTTCTTGATCGTCGGTATGTTTGACGCCGTCGCAAGCATATATGAGATCATACACTCCCACGGATCCTGGCGTATAAGACGAAGCCCGCGATATCTCTGCAACGCCTTCCCTATATAGCAGTCTTTATCAATACTGGTCAATATCTGCGAGAAATCATCATCAAGCCTGAAATACGCAGCAATGAATTCATGCGGCAGAGACGAATCAACAAAAACGGTGCCGCTTTCCGTATCCTGCCTCGTGCGGACAAAATTAGCATTCAACACACCTGTCCACCATTCACACTCATCCACACACTCACGCTCCCACCTGAAAACCTGCCCGCAGTCAAGCGTGTGGTCAAGATTAAAATCGACACCTGAAAAACTATGCATGCATCTTATGCAGTTCGAGTTCTCTTAAAAATGTAGCGGATGAAAATGTATCACCCAGTCCAACTGTTGCTATGGGATCATCACAAAGAATTGTAGGCAGAATACAAAACATGTATTCCTCATATTTACCAGCCACCCCATTGCCATATTGTTCTCCGCATATGTGATCCAGTACTTCCTGTACCTGCACCTTGCCAAAAACGCTTTCATTCAGGACAGACGCTTCTGCTTCAACAAACTCCCGGTTCACCAGTTTCCCGGATGATGCAAACGCAGCCGCACACTTCAAACCAAAACCCATAGCCTCAAATTCCAGAACAGGATTTGCAATGTTTGCTTCACAAACGCTGAGCACAAACTCCCGCGTATGTATGATCAATCTCCTGACCCCAAAATCAGCCGCACATCGGATTGCAGCATCTATTACTGAACATGCATCCATCTGCAAAATACACTGTACAGGCACACCATGCACATCAGCAAGCATTGCAAGTTCATCCTCGTTCATGCCAATACAATCAACATGGTTCGCCAATTTTGAAAACACTGAATAAGCAATATCCCTGTTCAGAAAATGCCCGAATTCCGCATGTATCCTTAACCTGCTGTTTAATCTCCTCCATATTTTCAATTGCTCAACTGCCCTGTTTATCTTTTCCACATACTTTGACCCGTCAGGATATGTATCCAGAAGCATGTGGAACCCGGACAACAAAACACCATCCATTTCTTTTATGTTCTCAAGAGCATAGGTTCCAAAATCAGGATTCACAGCAAGTTCAATATTTGCACTATCGTATGTTGCTATAAAACGATTTTCCCTTGGCACTGTAATTGCAATTGTATTATAATCAAGAAAGAACGTCTCGCCTTTCTTGAAATCGAAAACAAAATGTACAAGCTCACCAAAACATTCGGATGCCAGTTCCCCGTATTGTGGCAGCATGATAGATCTCTTTGAAAATAGGGACACTTGTGCCTTTGAAGGCGCTACCACATTGGGAACGACCAGTTCTGCCCCCATCTCAGACATAACATTTGCCATTATTCCGGCATTGCCACCCATTCTTATGATAGAACGGTCAAAAAAACGATTTTTCAAAAAATCAAAGACAGACTTTTCGTGTATCAACCATTCAGCCCCGCTTCCACTTTGCATACATAGAACAAGTCCGGCAACAAAATCGGAAACCGAATTCACCACATTCGGCGGGTTTTGAATTTTTTCAGTGATCCGTACAGCATCCTGTGACCTGATAAGACCGGATACTTCATTTCCACTAATGCTATATACCGAATCGATATTAACATTGTATCCGCAGAGTACCTTCATTAAAACATACCCTCTGCCAGTAAATACTTACCATTGATCATTTCGCAGGTCCCATCTTCGCCAGCATAGCCACAAAAGCGCCTGCTGAGATCGCATCTCCAATTCCGACTGTCGCAATCGGACTTTTTACAACTTTTGACGGAACAACGATAACATCATGAGTAGGAGTACATATGCATCCATCCACAAAATCATCCATTGAACAGATGTCCCTTCTGACCAGATATTTACCAAGGATTTCAAGTTCCTCATATCCATCTTCCGAAATAGGAGTATCAAGTCCTGACGCAACGTCATCAAAATCTTCGATAGAACCATGTGAAGCCTGTGCCGCTGCAAGTATTGATGCAAAGAGCAGTGTAGTCCTGTGTTCCTTAACATTTAAAGGATGATCTTTTGATATTACACATATATAGAACCCGAGTGAATGGACATGCACACGTTCAAGTTTCAGATCATGCAACAAGCGCACTGCACCTTCATACAGTGCTGCTATGGCATTTTCTCCCTTATTGATCACAGAATATGCAAGTTCCTCATGCCCGAGTACATTCAATGCATTTGCAACCTCGACAGTGTCAAGCCCAAGCGAATGAACATGCTGACACACAATATTCTTAAGCAGTGTTTTGCGAATGGTTTTATTCTGGATCGATGTAAACTCCACATGTATACGTATGTCGGGATTGCCTTCTTTAAGCCGTTCGATAACATTGACAGCCCTCTGCACATATTCATGATACGTTGCACCGTCCTCGTATTTCTCCCTGATCATCTGGTATCCTGCAAGGATCGCGCCGTTAACATCCTCTTCAAGTTTCGGGATCTGATCATATAATTCCCTGCTCATGTCAATGCGTATCCAAAGTGGACGTGACGAGATTATCAAACGGTTGTCCCTTGGAACAATAAAGTGCTCTTCTCCATACTTGACCTCAAGACCTTTTGAGAACTCGATTATCCAGTTCACTCTTGGCTTGAATTCCGGATTGTATGCCTCCGTTGGGTGTTTAAGCATCAGTATCCCATCTTCAATCACAGGGTGCATCAGGTTTGGGAGGTCTGCAAAATACTCAGCTTGTTCGCTGGAAAGCCAGGGAACATAGGTAATAACTTTCTTGACACCAAGATGTGCCAGGAGATTGGAAATAATCCCTGCCTGGCCGCCCATGCGGGCATCATCGAAAACAAGGTTATCTGTCAGCCATTCATGAATGTCGGATGTGTATGTAGGAACTTCCGCGGCTTTGCCGTCACGCATTGCTATTATCAAACGTGACAGGAAGTCGGCAGGTGATTTAATTTCCCGCGGGTAAGTCACAATTTTTTCATGAACCTCGCCCGGATCAACAAGTGTAAAAAGTTTAGAAATATCTTTTTCACTTATGTGTTTTATTGCATCAATATTGCTGTTATAAGCAACGAACATACCACTTACGTTATCCAGTGACTTCCTGATATCAGAAAAAGCTTCATTATAATGTTTTTCCCATTGTGCAAGATACATAGATATCCCTGACTTTATCTGTTTATGTGTTCATAAAATGGTGTTACACTATATTAAATTATATTGATGACTTATGTCGTGTACTCGGCATTGATTTTCACATATCCATGCGTCAGGTCACAACCCCATGCAGTTGCAATATTTTCACCAAGACCTATGTCAATCATGATAATAATTTCATCCCGTGTCATAATATTTTTCAATGATTCCAGTATACCAGTTGACGATTCAAAAATATTCCCGCACTTTACAAGGTGTACAACATCATCACCACTTGCAAATGCCAGTGAAATCTTGTCCTGATTAATATCCGCACCTGAGTAACCCACCGCCGCAATCACTCGTCCCCAGTTCGGGTCATTACCAAACACCGCGGATTTTACAAGCGGCGAGCGCACAATCGCTTTTGCAGCAATGCGTGCATCATGTTCTGTTCTTGCACCTCTTACCTGCGCCATGATCAATTTTGTGGCACCTTCGCCATCGCGCGCGATCATCTTTGCCAGATCGGTTAAGACATGGTCAAGTCCGGCCTGGAATTCATTTATCTGCACCTTTATCGATGACGCGCCAGTTGCTGTTAGAAGCACGACATCATTTGTACTGGTATCTCCATCAACTACTATCATGTTAAAACTTTTATCAACCGACTTTTTAAGACAACTGTACAGCACACTGGCAGGAAGTACTGCATCTGTGTAGATAAACGCAAGCATTGTGCCCATATTCGGTTCGATCATTCCTGAACCTTTTGCAATTCCACCGATGCGTACGCCACTGTCAAGTTCCACAGCTGATTCTTTAGAAACAAGATCAGTAGTCATTATCGCACGTGCTGCTGAATTGCTACTATCCGGCGTACTGTCAAGTGTTCCTACAATTTTGCCGATGTGCTCACAAATCCAATGCATATCGAGTTTTCGACCCATTATTCCTGTTGATGCCACAGCGACCAATTCCTCTGGCACACCAATCTGTTCTGCAACGATATGCGCCATTTTATTAGCATCGTCAATTCCCTGTTCACCTGTGAATACATTTGCGTTTCCGCTGTTGGCAATGACAGCAGCGAGTTTACCGTTATTTGACAGTTTATTCCTGGTGATTATTAGAGGTGCTGCAATTATCTTGTTTCGTGTGAATACTCCTGCTGCGCTCCCCTCTGCAGCAATCACGGCAAGTCCCATTTTCCCGGTTTTAATCCCACTGGCTCGAACGCCTTTTACCGCACATATCCCACCTTTCAGCTGTTTCATTTAAGCCACCCGATCCTGAATAGAATTCAAATTATAAACTGGATATTTAAATGTAAACCTAAGCTTTTGCAAGCCCGCGAATTATATCGCCGCGTGTGATGATACCTACAAGGTTCCCATCATCCATTACCGGAAGCCTGTTTACTTTATGTTTTATCATTATTGATGAGGCATCCTCAATCGAACTGTCCCCGGATATTGTGTAAACCCTGGATTTCATTATATCACTGACCGGCTTTGATCCGATGTCTGTGAGCATGTTTTTAGTATCTTCCCAGTTTATGAGTTCACGAATGGGAATCTCTATTACCTCAAATGGGCTCGGCAGCCATAATCCACCGTGCTCCGGCACTTCAAGCAGTTTCAAAAGGTCTGTTTCAGTCACAATCCCTATTACCCCATTCTCGTCAACCACGGGGAGACCACTTATGTTATGCTCCTTTAGGAGCTGTGCTGCACTGCTAATCTCATCATCCGGTCTGCAGGAAATTACATCTGAATTCATCACATCTTTTACATTCATATCTTCATCTCAGGCTAAACGCGGGTTGGATTCATTACACGTTCCACTTGTTTAATAGTTATATTAAGTGGGGTAAGTATTTATTTGTTGTCTTGGCGATATGAAGTTTGTAGCTATGGCGTCAATCCGGCATCTGTATCTATAAAATTCGATAGTTAGATATAAACGTTTAGCACGCTCGCCCCACCCT
>JBQVLY010000076.1:0-7641 GCA_052361065.1 Methanosarcinaceae archaeon
TGAATTTGGGTGTGATACTGGAGAATATGGGATGTCGCAAGGCTTTACTACTAATTATCAGTTATTACATAGCGAAAAATCCTGAGGTTTTCAAATGGACTATGACCAATCAAATATCGACGACGTATTCGTGGCTTTAGATACCTCTAAAGATGGATTGGCATCTGAGGATGCAAATAACAGGCTCGAAAAATACGGACCTAACGAGCTTGAGGAAAAACAAAAGATCACACCTCTTAAAGTGTTTTTGAACCAATTTTCGAACTTCATAGTCTGGGTCTTGCTTGCAGCAGCCATTATCTCACTTATAATTGGGGAAACCATCAATTTTGGGGTTATCTCGTCTATCATCGTATTTGTCACCGTTTTGGGCTTTGTACAGGAATACAGGGCAGAAAAGGCAATGGAAGCATTGAAACGAATCGTTGAGCCGACCACAAGAGTACTCCGGACCGGACGAAGAAGGGAGATTATGACAAAAGAGGTTGTACCAGGTGATATTCTACTTTTGGAAACCGGTGACAGCATCCCTGCGGACGCAAAGATATTTGATATGATTGGCTTGAAGATCGATGAAGCGGCCCTAACGGGTGAAAGCGGTGCGGTTGAAAAAAATAAAAACGACATGGTGTTTGCAGGAACGCAGATAGTTAATGGAAAATGCAAGGCCGTGGTTACAGCAACAGGCATGCAGACAAAATTGGGCCAGATCGCAGGTCTAATACAGGAAGTTGAAGAAAAAACACCTTTGCAGATAAAGATAACAGATCTTTCAAAGAGCCTTGCAATAATCGCACTGGTGGCGTGTACTACCACATTCGCGTTTGGCTTGCTGAAAGGTGCACCTCTGGGCGGAATGCTAATAATCGCCCTGGCACTCGCTGTTGCAGCCGTTCCTGAAGGATTGCCTTTTACACTCACACTAACACTTGCATATGGCATGCACAAAATGGCAAAACAAAATGCACTCATACGAAAAATGCTCGGTGTTGAAACGTTAGGCTCCACAACGGTCATATGTACGGATAAAACGGGCACATTAACAAAAAACGAGATGACAGTTGAAAAGATCTATGTGGACGATACGTTTTTTGATATAACAGGGGTTGGATATGAAATAAAAGGGGATTTTTCAGTAGATGGTGCAATAATCGATGTGACAAAACATGGAAATCTGGGCATATTATTGGAGGCTGCCACTCTTTGTAATAATGCAGAATTTGAGGAAAATGTGGGATCTGTTGATAAACAGGAAAAATTGAAACTCATTGGAGATCCTACAGAGATCTCACTGGTTGTTGCTGCAGCAAAAGCAGACCTGTGGCAGGATGAACTGAAAAACGATTACTCTATGATCGAAGAGATACTTTTTACATCCGAAAGGAAATTAATGTCAACCGTTCACGAAAAAACAGGCGAGACGTGTAAAACGGTATTCTCCAAGGGTGCACCTGAATTTTTGTTAGAGAAATGCAGTTTTATTAGAAAAGGGGATAGGGTCGATAAACTCACTACTGACGAGGTTGCGAGAATACTTAAAACAAACTATGATCTTGCAAGTTCTGCTTATCGTGTACTTGGCGTTGCCCATAAAGAGATGACAGGGCCAATGACTCCTGAAAACATTGAGAAGGACCTTATATTTTTGGGCTTGGTTGCCATGATCGATCCTGCGCGGGAAGAAGCGAAAAAGGCGATAGCGACCTGCAAAAAAGCCGGCATCAAGGTTGTGATGATAACCGGAGATAATGATGCAACTGCAAAAGCGATAGCAGAAAATATTGGTCTCTTCGATGGGGCAGAGGATTTAGGTAATCTCAAAAACGAAAAACTAAGGCGGATAGTTGCAGATGGGGTGATAACAGGCAGTGAACTTGGTTCACTGGACGATGAGGAATTTGAAAATGTAGTTGAGGGTATTTGTATCTATGCAAGGATGATGCCGCAGCAAAAAGTAAGGATCGTCGAGGCATTGCAGAAGAAAGGGCACATAGTTGCTATGACAGGTGATGGGGTAAACGATGCTCCTGCGATCAAGAAGGCAGATATAGGTATTGCAATGGGTATAAAGGGGACTGATGTAGCAAAGGAATCAAGCACCATGGTTTTGCAGGATGACAATTTCGCAACGATCGTTGATGCAGTGAAACAGGGCAGGGCGATATATGCAAACATTGAGAAATTTACCTGTTATTTGATATCAAGGAACTTTACGGAAATAATATTAATCATGCTTGGAATAATCCTGCTTGGTTTTGATTTTCTGCCGCTTCTGGCATTGCAGATATTGTTCATAAATATGTTTGATGAAGTAATGCCTGCTATTGGTTTGGGTCTTGATCCGGCAAGCGATGGGATCATGGACAAAAAACCAAGAGATCCTCATGAAAAGATCCTGAAAAAGAGGAACCTAGTCATTATTGTAAGCATAGCCACTGTTATGGGGTTGGCGGCATTTATGGTATTTGTGCTTAATAACCCAACTACCGATATCGAAAAAGCAAGAACACTGACATTTGCCACCATCGTGAGTATGATATTGTTTATCCCATTCGCTTTCAGATCGCTGGATGATTCAATTATCAAAATAGGTCTTTTCACAAACAAAATTTTGATTATCGGTGTATTTGGTACATTCTTGCTGACGCTGGGTGTTATGTATATCCCATTTTTTGCTGATATATTTGATCTTACTCACTTATCTGTAATGGATTGGATGATTCCGATATCTGTGGCATTTGCAGTAATGGTTGTTGCTGAATTTATAAAAGCAGCGACCAAAGGTGTAAAATAGATGTAAGTCTATTGACCGCAGGTATTTTCGCAAGAATGACTATTTTTGTAAATATCGATAATGGCTGATGATTGCTATTTTGAGTATTTGAAGATGATTGCTCCATGAAAATGTATGCGTTTCTGTCGTTTAAGTTCAATTTAAAATTTAACTTAAATCAAATTTGACAGATAATACAATTATATTACATGTGAAAATAAAAAGCATTTCATATATTCAAAACCGATATTAAGTAATTATATTTATTTGTAGAAACACGCGAGTTTAAAGCGAATACCTGTTGGATGAAATATCTATCAATTTATTTATTATCGGTATAAGATCATGGAACAATTTAAAAAACTTGGCATTATTAAACCTATATTAAGAGTGATTGAAGAAGAAAGATTTAGCGAACCTACTGAAATTCAGAAGCAGTCAATTCCCCATATATTCAATGGGAGAGATGTCATAGCAGAATCCGCAACCGGATCCGGCAAGACGCTTGCTTTTGGTTCGCACATATTACAGAATATAGAAAAGGGAGAAGGGATCCAGTCTTTGGTATTGGCTCCGACAAGAGAACTTGCAGAACAGGTTTCAGTAGCCCTACGGTTATTTGGAAAATACCAACATGCAAAGATTACTGCTATCTACGGCGGCGTGCCGATCAGACCGCAGATTAAGAGTCTTGGTAAAACCGAGATAGTGGTCGGAACTCCGGGGCGGATGCTTGACCATATTAATAGAGGTACGATTAATCTGAATAATGTTGAGACCCTTGTACTGGATGAAGCAGATACAATGCTTGATATGGGATTTATAGATGATGTGAAAAAGATTATCAGGGCATGTCCACTGGACAAGCAGATTCTCCTGTTCTCAGCCACAATATCAAAAGAAGTAAACCGTCTTGCCAATAAGTATATGGAAGACCCTGTTAATGTCTCTGTGGAAGCTTATGTTGATCCTTCAAAATTGACACAAATATATTACCGGATATCCGATAAAATGAAATTTTCACTTCTTCTTCACCTACTTAAAAAGGAAAAATCCGGGCTTAATATGGTTTTTTGTAATACCCAGAAAAATACAGATTTCATTGCAAAAAATCTTCAAAAATATGATATTGCTGCTGTTGCTATACATGGTGGACTGAACCAGAAAAGGCGAACCAGCATTATGAATAAATTTCACTCAGCAAAAACCGATGTCCTCGTATGTACTGATGTAGCAGCACGCGGTCTTGACATCCCGGATGTATCACATGTGTATAATTACGATATTCCGAATGAAAGCAAACAATATGTTCACAGGATTGGACGAACGGCAAGGGCTGGTAAAGAAGGCAAAGCAATCAGCATACTTTCAAAACGGGACTACGGGTATTTTGACAGGGTGTTAAAAGATAATGATGTGAATATTATTGAAGAGGATATACCAAAAATTCAGCAAGTGGCAATAAAATGGATGGAAAAACCAAAACCAAAAGGAAAACATCGGTATAACAGGCATAACAAGCGATGATGCGGAATAAAACCTGTTTTTCCATCAGAAATTGTAATTTAGGTGGGTTGCCAATGGATTTGGCATCCCCCTACAATAACCTTTATAATATGAAACGATATTAAAGGGATTAAAACACGTTGTCCCGGTAGGGTAGAGGATATCCTTGGGGCTTGCGGAGCCTTAGACCCGTGTTCGATTCACGGTCGGGACGTGATTTCTTTTTTTCCAAAAGCAATTAATTAACAGCGACTCCCGTTATGACTTTAAACGCATACAAAAGAATGCTTATTTTTTTGATATTTCGTGATAATTTTATGATATTACGTGCTTTTATTCGTCACATCATAAGCCAAATCAACGACGAGCGACAGTATAGTTTTAGACAGCTGGGACATAAACAAAATCATAAAGCGGGAATTGCTGATTAATTAACTAACCAGAAAAAATGACATCCGGATACGTAAATGAAGTAAGCATAAATTATACACAAAGAAAAAAAGCAATGCTCCTCTATGTTCTCCTTGTCCTGCACGCCTTACGAGCGCAGCAGTCACTCAACTACATATAGGTGAGTGTCCTCTGGGTTAACTTACGTTGCCATTATTCCATTTATCCGGAATATATTGAAAAGTTTCAAAAATCCTGACCAGATGTGGCAATTACGGCCAGAGGCCAAAACTTGCACTTAAAAACAAGAGTGCAATCCCTAATAAAACCCCAAACATAACTACTGTTTTTGGGTCAACGTGTATTGCTTTTTTATCGGCATCATAATATCGCATAAGACCTGCGGATGACATGAGGCCATTGCCACTTGATTTTTTTGCCATTGTTATCTCCATGTATGATTGTATTACAATTATTTGATATGATAATTACGGTTCTTACAAGCTAATATAATTCAATTTATGTGATTTTAATATTATGTTTTAATATTCAAATCATTGTAACTAATTAAATATGTTTATGCATCATATGCTTAAAAAGCTTATGCCTTATCGCCACAATTATGGCATGGCTTTAGAACGGTGTTGTTCTTCTTATTAAACAATCCTGCGCGCCAATTCATAATTCACCTCCTCTCTTAAGTTCAGATCTGCGTAAATCGACTTCTAAAAAAACGATAAAACAGCACGCGTTCTTAACACATGCAGCGAGACTGGTGGGGTGCGAACTTAGAAACAAGCACAAAAGCCGCACCCTATCTGCCTGTTTTGTTACATCCGGGCCGCCACCGTTTAAGTGCAGTCTCGATTGCAGGCGGGCGCATTGCGTTACAATGTCAGCTTTTCTTTAATTTCATCGCAAAGATCGCAAAATGGATACTTGCACACAATTGTCAAACACCTTTCAAATCGATGGAATTGAACTCAGTATTAAAAACTAAAAAATATATTGCATAGACACAAATAAGCGAATTTTCGGTATCGCCGTCCAATTTTAAAGATGGCTGAATAGTTACAATTATTGGCATGTGGCTGTCTTACTTTATTGACACAGATGCTAGAATGACGCCATCGATTTGTATACGATTATCGTACTATAATATTATATACTCGCAATATATATCACAGTACTAGTAAACTTCTACAAAGTTTACCCGATAATATAAAACAACAATACGTGGAGAACTTAATAAATGACCACAGAAAGTGAACTTAAAGCAAATTTAAAGGGAGAAACTACGGAGGTAGCGCTATATCTTGCAATGTCAAAGCAGGCAGAGCGTGAGGGACACCACACCGCCGCCATGTACTTCAGGCAGCTTGCTATGGATGAGGCATGGCATGGCGCAGAGGTTGCTGAACTTCTCGGAATGATCAAGGGCACGAAGGCGAACATTGAAATGATGCTCAAAGGCGAGACTATGGCTGAAACCGAAAAAGCAGATGCTGCAAAGGTAGCCGAAGAGGAAGGAAACATTGACGCGGCCCGGTTCTTCGAACGGGCATCAAAAGATGAGGGGCGGCACAAAGCCGGGCTTAAAGGTATTCTCATGCGATTTGATGCGCATGGCTGGTAAATTTAAAAAGAGGTGACACAATGAGTGATGAAAAGAAAACAGACCTGTTAGATAAAGGAGCAGTCCTGCAGAGGGACCGGGAGACGTATGCAATTGCACCCGACACTCCTGCTGGTGTGGTAACACCTGAAACCCTGCACAAGATCGCTGACACTGCACAGAAATATGGCGCCGCCGCTATAAAGATCACAAGCGCGCAGCGAATGGTTATTGTGGGTTTAAAAGAAGAGGATATCGATAACGTATGGAATGACCTCGGGATGAGCCCGGGTGCTGCAATAGGGCTCTGCGTTCGGAGTGTTAAGATCTGCCCTGGAACTACTTTCTGCAAGAAAGGCATCGCAGACAGCCTTGGTCTTGGACTTGCACTCCATGATGAATATCACGGCATGAACCTTCCTGCAAAGTTCAAGATCGGCGTATCAGGCTGTCCTAACTGCTGTGCTGAGTCATGGGTAAAGGATATCGGGTTTTTCGGATTTAAGAATGGCTTCAAGGTAGTTGTAGGTGGGGAAGCCGGCAAGAAACCGAGAATCGCAAAGGAACTGACTCATATTGAGTCGATTGACGATGCGAAGAAAGTAACTCAGGCCATCCTCGATTACTATAAAGAGAACGCAAAGCAAAAAGAGCGGATAGGCGACTTTATTGATCGGATCGGGTTTGAAGAGTTCAAAAAGGACGTGTTGGGATGAAGATAGTCGATGTGTTGTCAGCTCCCCTGCATCCAAACCCACATGGGGTTAATGTGTCGATGATCTACGATACAGAGGATGCACAGGCAGTGCACATCACATTGCAACCCGGGGAGGCGTTGAAACTCCACGCAACTCCGGTTGATGTATTTTTCTACATACTTGAAGGACGCGGCATCGTTGAGATTGGTAAAGAGCAAGAGGAAGTCGTGGCAGATCATCTTATAGAGAGTCCTGCACGGATTCCGCATCGCTTACTGAATAAGAGTGATTCTGTATTTCGTTTCCTTGTCGTAAAGACACCAAGACCGGAAAATAAGACACGAGTGCTGTAACCGCGATTTTTGGTTTAAAGGTTAAACGTTGTTAAGGCATAATCAACTGTAGCAGTTGAGGGACATGACTTGCCGTCACAACGTTTAACATACAACCGCTATCTAAATACTACAAAAGCGGAAACCCCATAAGGAAGTAACTTTCTATTATCTTCCGGAATTATCCGGTAGCCAGGATAGCGAAATTCAACTGTAAAATCTGTGATTCTTTTAATGTATGTGAAATATATTGGGACCAGTTTTTACTCGGGCACAGTATCCATTTCCAACCGAATCGTAACATTTTTTAATAAAAACATGGCTAAC
>JBQVLY010000077.1:0-7568 GCA_052361065.1 Methanosarcinaceae archaeon
TGTGGAAGAGTTAGAGGGAATTCGCCTTGCTCTTGTAAAGGAGAAAACGAATAATAAGGTCGAATTGGTGGTTGAAGGGATGAATTCAAAACAGGCCGGATTATTCTCTTTGCTGGATATGGGAGTATACATGGAAAATCGATAGCGGAATGATTTACTTTTGATAGGGACTATATATACTGATTCGCTTGCTATTGATTTTAGGCATATCTTTGAAACACAAGATAATGTTATCGTTAGACTGAATCGTCCACAAATAGATAATTGTTGCACAATTGTCAAACACCTTTGAAATCGATGGACTTAGACTCAGTATTGAAAACTAATAAATGTACCTCAATAGACACAAATAAACTGATTTTCGTCATCGTCATCCGGTTTTAAGTATGGTTGAATAATTACTTTTTTTTCGTATGCATGTGATATTATAAGCATATATACATCCGGCCTGGCAGTTTGTCCCAAAATCTTACTGCTTCAGTAAATCAAAATCATAAGGCACCTTAGCATCCTCAGGTATCCTCGAAACAAGTTCCATAAATTTCGGATCGTGCATCAAGCACACATGCCTCTCACCCTTGAACTGCGGATACGAACGGATCTTATTCCATATACTCTTAAGTGATACATTTTCAATATTACCATACTTAAACGGCAAGTAGGGACACGGTTTTACAGAACCGTCCACGCACACATGCATCCATCGCTGCCCGGCAAGGCACCCTAACATCTTTCCCTCAAAGAATGTATTGGAAAATATGCGTGGTCCGCCTTTTGTAGAATTAATCCTGTGATACATATCAAGTATCACCTTTCGATCATCATCAGAAAGTATCGCATCCCCTTGTTTTTTCGGCACGGATTCCCACAAGGAGAACTCGTGAACTCCAAGTTCCGAAGCTAGTTCATACATAGCAGTTAACTCATCGATCCTCTCCGGCGATACGTGCGTGGTCATCGTAACTAAAAGTCCTGCATCAAGTCCGCATTTTATTGCAGCAGTTGCCGCTTCATAAGCACCGTCAAGCCTACGTACTGCATCATGTTTCTTCGGATCAGTTGAATATATACTGATCAGTAGAGTGTAAAGTCCGGCATCTTTGAGCCGTTTTGCAACTGATGGCGTTATTTCAGTACCTGGCGTGAATATATTGACAATTGCACGATCTTTATCAACATACTCAATAAGTTCAAAGATCTCTTCCCGCAATAGTGGATCGCCTTCGGTAAATGTAATAATGAACGCACCCATATCAAGCGCTTCATCTATCACGCGCTTAATGGATTCAATATCCATATCGCCTTCCCCACCGCTGACAACACAGTGCTCACAATTGCACTTGCACTCGCGCGTAATCTCAAACGATGCAGTTTCAGGAACAAATTTCCCAAGTGCTATCTGGGTTTCTGCATAAAGAAGCCTATTAAACACTTTTCCGGGAATAGGAGGTAACCATGTTGAAGCTACAATCCTGTCCCCATCCACCAATGCCGGTTTTTCATCCTTGAGACTGGAGTTGATCTTGTTCAAAAACAAAGAACATACACCACGCAGATATCCTGATGCCTCCATCTGCAAAATACCACTTGAGTGTTTCAAATTAATGGACAATCCGGGAATCGTAAAAATATTAATATCTTTTTCCTCATCGTTGACTGAAATATCGGTTTTCACATGGCATACCCCTTAATTATATAATTATACAAAAAATATTGATGCAAACATATCGCCTCTTTATTAGTAACAGGATCGCTGTAACTCGAAATCCTACCATAAACATACTGTATCCTGAAAGTTGGTTTACCTAAACCCGTTCCTCCGTTTGACAAGGGAATAACATTTTCAAATGTTGAGACAATAAACACAACCGCAACAGAGCTGCGAGGCATGAAGTGCCATTGCTTTGCAGTTTAGATTTGACTTTGTTATCCATGCTAATAAATGTACATATTTGAAAAAAAACAGTTCCAGAATATATCCAGCCCTCATCAGAGCTGTTTGGAACAATAATACCGTTTTTAATTGGTTCATAAAGTTCATGGACTGAATTTAGTACGCAAGTCATCAAAAATATAAATATATCTAATAGATTAAAAGCATGAGGGTTTTGTATTAACAAAACTCGCACAATAGGTTAAATTTAACCTCAAATTTGACGTATCCGATTCAAATTTGAAATAACCGATCAAATTTTGAAATAAAAAGTTATCAGCAGGCTGTCCCATAAGTCAAAGCATGTGTACAAATCATGTATATTTCAGTCTAAATGGGTAAATAAAATATCATTTTTGCCAATAATTACCGTATTGAGATAAGATATAATAAATCTGTACAATTAAATTTGGTTTTGGGACAGCCTGTCAGGCACTTGATTTCGATAATCCTAATATGAATTTTACCCTGCTTTTTAAAGTGGATACAATCGAACACTATATCTTCTCTGCAAATGCAAGAGTACCGCTTATGCGCTTTATTCTGATGTTCACAACTTCACCTTTCGGAACACCGGGAACAAATATCGTGAATCTGGCAAGTTTTGCGATTCCATCACCTTTTGAACCAACCGCATCGATCCTGACCTCATATTCCTTGCCCTCTTCAACTGCATCACGGGGTGCTGAAGCAATAGCTCTTCTTTTCTTAACAGGTCTGTGTGCACCACATGCTGAACATTTAAGCACCAGTACTCTTTCAATCTTGATAAGTTGGGTATCGGGACGGGAACATTCAGAGCATATTACATACTCCTCTACATAAGAATCAATGTTTGATTTAATCAATTCTTTCGGGAATTTTCCCTGAAATATCGCGCGACCGCCTTCTAGTTTACCGGCTGTACCCATTTCACGGGTTAGAAATTTCATAAGATGGTCGGAATCCCGGTTTAATACATCTACTATATTACTAAAATTATCCAAAACTGTGGTCTTACCCTCAATGAAAATCTTAGGTTCAGGAATTACAAAACGAACATCCGTAGTTTCCATATCCGGTAAATTTTTTATCGCACGATTTAAAAGCGCTTCATAATCATCCATTGTCACAGCCTCCGGTTGTTCATTGTATTAAATTGATAAGTGTTTATAGTACCAGTTCCTGACCCTGATCGACAACGATTCGGATAGGTGTTGGTAATTTTTGTCCAGCTCTCCACATTGAATTTTTTGCAGCTTCAAAATGTTTCTTTTCAACAGAAACTGTAAATATCTTCTGATCTGCGTTAACCCGTGCTGCAGTAGACACATTCTTACCGTATGCGCCACGCATACCGCTTGACACACGGTCAGCACCTGCACCAGTTGCCTGTTTATTTTCCCTCAGTACTTCATGGGGATAAACACGTAATTTGAGATGGAAACTTTCACGACCTGCCGCATTTGTCATTGCCCTGTTTGCAGTAATACGTGCGGCTTCAAGTGCAGTGTGGCGTATCTGGCATTTTTCCTTTGCTTCCAATGTCACCTTTATAGGGAATTGTTTTGTTTTGTTACCCATGTCGTAGTGAATTACCTGACTTCCAGGCACACCGCCCATATATTTACGTCTTGTGAATGAACGTTGTTTTACGTTTCTGTACATACTTGCTGGTTTTCGTACCATGAAATGGAGCCTCCTTGAATGGTTCGCAAAATCTGATAGAAAAACATGATATTGATTATTGTAATCAAACATCTGTTATCCATTAAATAATGCGGTTTGATCTTTTTTAAATAATATAATTACTATAAATAATAATACGAGATTATATGTTATGGGGTAATAAACGCTAACTATGATTTTCTTGTTGTACATTAAGTATAACTTTTTGTATTTCAGGTAAATGTGAGTGTTACCGAGTATTTTTGTAGTATATAATTTACAAAACTATGTAGTTCGGGTCAATCCGAGCGTAGCAGGGATTTTCTCGATCGAATTTGAATATATGCTTGATTATAATATTTACCAATCACAGTTTCATCCCTAATTACCTATGAGTTTATAAGTCTTATCAGTAATCCCTTCATTTTCCAAAAATGCAGACAATAATCCGAAACATCCGGAAAGCATCATATTCCCAAACGGTGCTGCAAAATACAACTTTACCCACAACTCCGTATTTCTTTGTGATTCCCTGCTGTTTTGCAAGACACCACGTTTTGGTCCGGTTATCATAACGGATTTTATCGCATCAAAGCCTACATTTTTATCAATATAACACCCGTGTCCACCGTCATTGAATACTTCCTCGAATGTAAGTGTACCTTCTGCAAGTCTTAATATATGATCCTGTAATTTTTCAACATCCATTTTTGAAGTGTGGTGCTCAAACAATGCCTGCACCTGATTATCAACGACAAGCGCACCAATAGTATGACCATTCCCAATGTTTACAACAATTGACGGCTGCTCTGCCGCAGTGTCCAAAAGTGCACCGAATATTGCAGCAGGTCCAGTGTCCATAAATATCGAATGATCCTTATTATTTTCATTATCCTCAGCCTTGTTCTTGCTGTCATAACCACTCAGGTCAAGCATTTCTGATGCAGACCTGATGCGTGTAAGATACAAAGGAATATCATTGCCAGAATACGTGAAAAGATTAAGATCTCCCCCTTTTTTAATCTGCTCTTCGAAGTACCTGAACCTGCAAATTCGATTACTAATGTCTGGTGATTCACCATGATCCTGAAGCGCAACAGCGAATCTAATAGGTTCGTCTGCTCCCACATTCACCCCAAAATTCGAAAGTGCACCAAAAATCGCATCTGTGTCAATATCTTTCAGTACTATGTTCAAAACATCATCCGGAAAGGAACTTATTTCCTTCTCATCAATAAGTGTGATACCCATTGAACATACCCTATCAAGGTTATCATTAATGGTTAGTGCAGCATTTCTTGTTGCATATACCAATAAACCGCTGCTAACATGTTCTCTTATTGCGCGAACACATGGACCTCCTCCCATTATCCCACCAGTAAGCACAATATGTATGCCCGCATCAGTCGCCCTGCGTATCCGATCTGCAATTATTACAGTGGGAGAAGGCATAACCATAATCAGACTGTTCTCAACTTCTTTTTTCGCATCATACAACAGGATATCCTGTGTTCCTGTTCCGATATCTATTGCTATTATTTTCATAATTTAAATCGCATAATTCATATACCTACTAATGTATAAATACTTTGTATGGACAATTCTACTACAGATCAACACAAAAAAAATACATATGGCCCATATAACTTTTTCCTGGTAACAATTTCAACATCAAGAGCAGGAAAATATGATGACGTAACAAAACCAGAAGACGCAGGGGATATTTCGGGGCAGATTATGCGTGATATTATTACTCAAAATGGACATCATGTGTCGAATTATTCTCTTATAAGTGACGAAGTCAATGAAATTCGGGATATTGTAAATTTCGCAACTAATACCGACACAAACATAATAATTACAAGCGGTGGTACGGGATTGGCATCCAGGGATATTACAATTGAATCCATTGCACCGATGCTTGACAGGGAAATGCCGGGTTTTGGGGAACTTTTCAGGCACAAAAGCGTCCGACAAATAGGAACATCTGTGATATTAACACGGGCAATTGCAGGTGTTATTAAAAACAAGGTAATATTCTGCCTGCCCGGTTCCCCCAACGCGGCACGGCTTGCACTTGAAGAGATTATCATACCGGAAACAGGACATTTAGTTAAGCACATAAAAGAATAAGAAGGACATGGCATGTGTGGGATTGATGTTGATATTGTATTTATACAATAATGTTGAAGTTTAGAATGAATTCATTAGTATTTAAATTATAATAATAATAATAATAATAATAATAATAATAAACGGAATTTATAGTAATATTCAATATATAAACACGTATATAAATTCGGGTGTATAAAATTGAATGTATGCTATTTAATATATGATATCGAATATATTTATTAAACATTTAACATAAAACTTTAAATTATATTATATTTGAATTAAATTGTGGTTTTATTATTAATCATCAGGAAGGTAAAAAATGTCAGGGTATTTGCTGGGTATTAAGGAAATTGATGACATTATGGATGAAATCAGGGGGGGTAGTAATATCATGATGCTAGGCCCCCCTATGAGTGGCAAGGAGGATATAATAAACACCATTGTGTACAATGGCATAAAAAAGAATGATTCCGCAATCGTTGTATCTACCCATGAATCCGGAGAGCGTGTGTTTGATTGGTTTGAGCGAAACAACCTTGATATCTCAGACGCAAATATCGGGGTTGTGGATTGTGTCACAAAAACATTTGGAATGGGTGCAGCAGATACTAAAAATATTAAACGTGCCTCAAGTCCGGTAGATCTTACAGGGATTGGGGTGAAGATCAGCCAGTTCTTTGAAGAGTTTCTTGTGAGAAAAAATATACCGAATACAAGATTTTGCATTAACTCTCTTTCCACTATTCTTATGTATTCAAATATTAAAACTGTTTTCAGGTTCATTCATGTTTTCACAGGACGCATAAAAGCTGCAAACGCACTTGGAATATACGTTATTGAGGATGAGATACACGATCCACAAACGATTGCCACCTTAAAACAACTTTTTGATGGGATGATCGAGATCAAAGTAAATGGAGACGGGTATGCAATGAGAGTTGTAGGTTTTACTCCAAAACCAACGCCATGGTTCGATTATTATATAAATGGAACAGATATTGTTATGTGTGAGATTGACTGATTATAACATAAACATGGGAGCATTAAATGGATGATTATCTTAAAAGGCAGCAGAATCCAGTGCAGAACTTGATCTCACATTTGTGGAATTTGAAAAATCGGCTGAAAAACGACTTCATTCGGGAATAGGATACCTATCGCCAATAGAATTTGAAGAGGCGTTAATTTTAAATGGTGTTGCTTAACTACCTGTCCCTGGAAGAGTGCATATACATTCATGATTACAAAACAGGTATCCACTTCAAAAAACAGGGGAAAATGAGATTAGTATTATCTAAACCGTATTTGTATATATGGTTTCGATAAAATCCCTTACACAGCCCATATTGCAATGCCCCGCGCAGCAATACCGCCGCAGGCGGCGGATTCCATACATTATAAAATGTACACATACACATCGATCGGACAAAACGTAACATTTTTAATAACATTGGTGTGTAAAAACGCTATGCTGCGTTGCCCCACATTGATTATATAAGTTGAAATGCCCTGAAAACGTCATCGTTCGCGCCAGTGATTTGGGAATGCGAAGTCTTCGGGGGATTGCTTCGGCGTCAAAGATCGCCAAACAAATAGGAGACTTTTTGTAACTATTCAGCCATCCTATAAACCGATTACTTTTCAACAACATTGAAACGAAAAATCAATATACAATGACCTTCTCATAAATAGTATTCAAAACTAATAAATTTTCTATTAATTTGAGGGGATTGACATGGAACGCGAAGAAATTCTTGCAATTTATGAAGCTGGTCCGGATGCAGTTATTAAGTTAATAATGCAACAAGCTGCAACAATTACAAAACTTGAAGAACAAATCAAATCATTAGAGGAACGACTCAACAAAAAC
>JBQVLY010000078.1:0-7502 GCA_052361065.1 Methanosarcinaceae archaeon
TAAGGCAAATCAACGACGAGCGACAGTATAGTTTAGACAGCTTGGATATAAACAAAATTATAAAACGGGAATTGCTGCACTCATATTGATATTTCAATAGCACTTAGTGCATCCACATTTACACGAATTACCCGGTGCGTTAAAACTGTGTATTTTGTGAATACAGATAGGTGGTAGCAGTGTAACCCGCCGCCTGCAGCGGGATTGTTGCACGGGGCCTTGCTATTTGGGCTATACATTAATATTTTATCGAAACCAGATATACAAAACAAAAAAATTATACTTTGTGTACAACGAAAAAATCCCCGCTACGCCCGTATTAATTTCTACCACCAAATTCTATACACACATCATCAAACAAAATGGCATGCCACATAATGACCTTCTCCCACTTCAACAGATTCCGGATCCATGAGCACACATATCTCTTCCCTGTGCAAACATCGTGTATGAAATCTGCATCCCGGGGGTATATCGCTCGGACCCGGAGTCTCACCCACGAGAATTATTCGTTTTTTTTGTCCACTTGCCAGCCCAATCATGGCAGCAGACAGTAGCGCATGTGTATACGGATGCTTTGCGCCATTAAATATATCACAGGTTTTACCAATCTCGACTATCCTCCCAAGATACATTACTGCGATGTGATCAGCCATAATCCGCACAACATCAAGATCATGGGTGATGAAAAGATACGTATGACCAAACGTTCCTTGCAAATCCTTCATAAGATTCAGTATCTGCGCCTGAACCGAAACGTCCAGGGATGATGTGGGTTCATCAGCGATGACAAGATCCGGATTCATAGCAAGGATCCTTGCAAGCACAACACGCTGGTTCTGACCGCCGCTTAGTTGGTAGGGATAACGATTGATGTGTTCGGGATGAAGCCCAACAGTTTTCACCAGTTCTGAAATCTTATCCTCTATTTTATCCTTCGGAATCATACCCTGTAATTTTAAAGGCTCTGCTATGCTTGTTCCAATCTTCATCCTTGGATCGAGCGAAGAATCCGGATCCTGAAAGATCATCTGCATTCTAGGTCTGATCGCCCGCAGTTCCTTTCTTTTCAACGCTAAAAGGTCAATACCATCGAATAACACCTTTCCAGCTGTTGGTTCTATCAATCGCAGAATCGATCTGCCAATCGTTGTTTTTCCGCACCCACTCTCCCCAACAAGTCCCAGTGTCTCACCCTTTTTAATCTTGAATGACACACCATCAACCGCCTTTGCATACTGTTTTCGAATCATCCCGTATGGAAAATATTTGGTTAGTCCTTCAACTTCGAGCATGGAAACACCTCACAAAATGCCCACTCCCCATTTCAACCATCTCCGGATGTTTTTGCGTGCACATACCTGTTGCATAGTCACATCTAGGATGAAATCTGCATCCATCCGGAAAATTGATGAGTGAGGGACTCATGCCCGGTATCGGCACAAGCCCTTTCTTCGGGAGCGAGTTTAAAAATCCTATAGTATATGGGTGAAGTGGTTTTTCAAATATCCCGTTTATGGATGCATATTCTACTAGTTCTCCTGAATACATAAGAGCTATCCGATCACACATCTCCGCTGCAACACCAAGATCATGGGTTATAAGCAGCATCGCTTTTTGTTCTGTCATCTCTTTCATCAATTCAACGATCTGTGCTTTTATTGTGACATCAAGCCCCTTTGTTGGTTCATCTGCGATAATAAGTGAGGGATCACATGCAAGACCCATCGCAATCATCACGCGCTGTTTCATCCCACCGCTAAACTTATGTGGATATTCATTCGCCCGTCTGGAAGGAGATGAAATTTTGACAGAATCGAGCATATCGATTGCTTTTTCTTTTGCATCTCGTCTATTTAGTCCCTGATGGAGTCGAATCGCCTCTGCTATCTGTTCGCCCACTCTTAAGACCGGATTTAAGGATGTCGTCGGGTTCTGGAGAATCATTGCGATCTCTTCTCCCCTGATCTTTCGCATCTCTGCCTTGCTTACTTCAAGAAGATTCTTCCCATTGTATATAATTTCTCCACCCATCGTTACGGTTGATGGTAAAAGACGCATAATTGAAAGTCCAAGTACCGTCTTTCCACATCCCGTTTCACCTATCAAGCCAAATGTTTCCTTTTCTCTTACCGATAGGTCAATTTTGTCAACTGCCCGCACGGTACCCCCGGGAGTAGAAAAGTAAGTTGTCAGGTCGATTATCTCAAGCAAATTCACTCGATCACCGACCTTCTAGGATCAAGCACATCCCGGAGTCCATCCCCAAGTAGATTAAACGCCAGTACCATGATCATTATCGCAAGTCCGGGAAATATTGTAAGATGCGGTTCTATTCGCATATACACACGTCCGGCGTTTAGCATTGCACCCCATTCAGGTGTCGGAGGCTGCGGACCAAAACCAAGAAAACTCAATGCCGCTGCTGAGAGTATCACATAAGCCATACCCAGCGTTGCAACCACAATTATCGGGGCTACAATGTTTGGAAGTATGTGGCGGGTCATGATATGAAGATCGGTCGCACCAAGTGATCTTGAGGATTCTATAAACTCCTTCTCCTTTAACGATAGCACCGAACCTCGTACAACCCTGGCATATTTTGTCCAGTCTACTACTACGAGGGCGATCATAACACTTACCAGCCCCTGTCCGAGAATACCAGCAATCGCCACAGCCAGGAATATACTCGGAAACGCAAGAGTAGCATCAACAAGACGCATTATCAAAGCATCGAGAAACCCACCATAATATCCTGAAACTACCCCGAGAATAATTCCAACCGTTGCAGATATGCTAACAACGGTAATACCTACCGTAAGCGAGATTCTGGTACCGTATAACAGTCTCGAGAGAAAGCATCTTCCCAGGTGATCTGTTCCAAGTGGATACCCGGATTCAGTGAACGGTGATATCAGGCGATCATCCAGACATGCTTTTGTGGGGTTGTTTGGTGATAACTGGGGCGCAAAGATAGCCAGAAGACAGAGTAGCACAATAACAGTGGCACCGAGTGTAACTGATCGGCTCTCTTTAAATCTTGCGACAACGTCCATAAACTGACTATTATGCTGCACCATAGTGTATCCTCGGATCAATGTATTTGTATGAGATATCAACTATCAGGTTGACTGCCACAAAAAGAAAGGCTACAAATAGCATGCAGCCTTGAACCATCATATAATCCCTCATATTTATTGAATCAACAATTAAACTGCCAAGACCGGGCCAGCCAAAGATCGTCTCGACCACAACCGAACCGTTGAGCAGGTAACCAAAGTTTAATCCTATCATGGTCACAACCGGGATTAAGGCATTTTTGAGGGCGTGTTTTCCAATGATCATCTGTTCAGAGACGCCTTTTGCCCGGGCAGTCTGTATATAATCCTGTCCGAGAGCTTCAAGCATACTTGACCTCATAAGCCTTGCAGTGACTGCGGCAGAACCTGTTCCAAGTGTTATAGCTGGCAGTATGATGTGCTCGATATCGCCACCTGCTCCATAACCGGCTACGGGGAGCCATTGCAGGTATACTCCAAAAAGTAGCATGAGCAGGAGTCCCAGCCAGAAGTTCGGCATGGAAACCCCGAGCGATGCACCAATAATGCAGGACACATCAATAAGCGAGTTCTGTTTGATTGCTGAGAGGATGCCAAGAGGAAGCGCGATTATCAATGAAACAAATAAACTTATAATTGAAAGTTTCAATGTAGCTCTAAAAGCGGTTATTATATGCTCAAAAACCGGTTTTTCACTCCGGTATGAGTATCCGAAATCGCCGTGCACAACATTATTGAGCCATATCAGATACTGAGTGTGCAGCGGTTTGTCAAGCCCCATCTTGATTCGGAATTTCTCTACTGATTCCGGATTCATATTGCCATCCGGTCCTGTACATATTGTTTCCGCAGGATCACCTGGTGCAAAATATATTATCGAGAAACTTGCCACCGAAACTATGAGTAACGCAGGGATTAACTGAAGTATTCGTTTTAAGATATAATTATACATTTTATTGTGCCTCTTAAGCATGTCATTTTGACTTTTATTGTTAAGTCATTCGCTTTAAATCTTATATGACATTCTAAGTATAACGAACTTTATTTTAAAATCGAGAGTTGCTTAGGCACTTGATTTGTATAATCCTAATATGCATTTTACCCTGTTTTTTGATGTTGGTATATTATATCTGCTGGATTTTTGTGCTATTTATTTCCAAGCGCTAAAAAAAGAGATGGTTTATTTGAAATCTTATATGATAAAGATCGATTTTCATTTTCAAATTGTTTAAGTTTTTCAAGATTGTCCACTGATATATTTTTTAATCCGGCTTCAGTAAATATATCCACGACATCGTTTGGTTTGCTTCCATTATAAAATGGCAATTGATATTTTATTTTAGCATAGTGACTCGTAAACATACACGGATTTCGTTTTTCCGTCATATAAACAAATATTTTACCAATAAATCTGCGTAAACGCATATCTATTGAAGAATCGTACCATTTTCCATCGATCAGCATAATTTGACCACCGGACTTCACAACGCGACTCCATTCCTCAACAGCGATCCTGGGATTTGGTATAGTCCACAGAAGGTGCCTGTTAATCACAATATCAAAGGTTTCATCTTCAAATGGTAAGTTTTCCGCATCGCCATGCATAAAGTCAACAGTTAAATTTAATTTGTCAGCGTTTTGCCGTGCTTTTTCCAACATACCCCTGGAAATATCTATTCCTACTACAGTATGCTTCATTTCTGCAAAAAGCAGAGCTAAAAATCCAGTACCAGTTCCAACGTCTAAAACCCTGAGATTTTCATCTGTTCTGACTGCATTTTTTAGTATGCTCTTCCAGAAGTGTTGAGCCTTGTTCTGCGATTTATATCCACCTTTATCATAAGTTTGGCACCTTTTATCCCAATACAGTCTGACAATTCTTTTCGTGTCCATTAGCAAACTCCTTTTAAATAATACATGAAATATATAAATGGTGTGAGTCACGTACTTATGTAGTCCGGGTTAATCCGGCCGTCGGAAATATTTTCGTGTTGTACATAAAGCATAACTTTTCGTACTCTAGGTAAATGCAACCGCAGGGAGCATTTTTTTGTCATAACGTCATTTGCTTGTTTATCCATACAACTTAATATTTTCAAACCTTGAAAAAAATACAGGCAAGATAGTAATGATCGCACACCATATTGTCTGGCATTCGTATGCCTGCTACCCTTATCGTCCGATATAAATGTCCTTGGTGAGGAAACTTATCTCGTTTGGATATATGACATAACCTATCACCTTGGTATTATATCCCACAAGTTCCATTTCATGGAAAATGAACATCTCAGGAGATTCTTCTACGATGATCTCTTGTACCTGGTCGTAGTAGTCTTTCCTATTGTCCGGATCCATTTCCTGTCTTGCGGATGCTAACAGTGTGTCAACTGCAGAATTTGAATACCTGATCCATAAATTCTCCTTGTAACCGGCAGTCGAATCAAAATGCTGGGTAAGGAAGTTGTTAGGATCACCACTTGGAGCCACACCATATGAATAGAACGCCAGGTCATAATCTCCACTGGTCATGGCTTCTTTTACGGCAGATGATCCGAGAAGTTCAACAGTCACATCAATACCGATATCCTCCAATTGTGCTTCTATTACCTCTGTGCTGGGTTGCATTGCAGCTCTGGAGGTGTATGTTTTTATGTTAAGTTCAAAATCCTCCCCACCATATTCCAGCATACCATCACCATTGCTATCTGTAATCCCTGCATCAGCAAGCAGTGATAATGCTGTATTTTTATTGCATGGATATCCTGTGAGTCCGTCATTTACCCATGGGAAGAGCAATGGAAACATACTTATGGCTGGCACGCCACCAACGCCTTCAAGCGCCACATCAACAATCTCATCACGATTAATAGCGTAGTTGATGGCCTGTCTGACCCTGATATCGTTTAGAGGTGCTTTTTCAGTGTTCACGAAAATGAAGTACATGCGCATTGTCTCTTTGCTGATAATGTCCAGATCAGGATTATCCTTTATTGTGCTCACTTCAGGATACGGAAGACCTTGCGATATATCAGTATCACCACTCTCCAGCAGTAATGCCCTTGTCGCGCGATCACTGATGTACGATATAGTTGCGCTTTCAAGTTTTACTCCACCACCCCAGTAATTCGGATTCCTGACAACTGACAGACTTGCCCCAAACTCATGACTATCATACATGAAAGGACCTGTGCCCACCGGATCGTTATCTAGATCACTTGCATCAGGACTCACTATGGACACGAGTGGATCGGTCAGGCTTGCTATTGTCGGAGCATATGGTTCTACTGTGATGATCGTTACCGTGTACTCATTCTTTGCAACGACAGATCCGATGTGATCATACTCGGTGCTACGTGAATTCGATTCATCCATGACCCGTTCAAAGGAATACACCACCGCATCTGCATTGAAGGGGGTATTATCGTGGAATACAATATTTTCCCGCAGATGGATATCCCACACATTGTCACTCAACTGTGTGTACCCTGTAGCAAGTTCAGGTGTAAGTTCCATTTTATCATTATATTTGAATAATGTCTCATAGATACCAGCCTTCCTTACATACCAACCATTCCATTTAGTCGCCGGGTCAAGTGTACTCGTAGGTCCGAAGATCATCACCGCATTCAGATTTCCACCTGGAAATGGTTTTTGTTCAATGATGACTAATTCGATGTAGGTCACATCCTGCATTGTTACATCATTGTCCATATTCGCATCGGCTGATGTAGTTTCAGAATCGTATTCAAGGATTATGCGCTCTATCTTAGTCAAATCCTGCATGTTAATATGAGTATCTGTATTTGCATCTCCGAAAAGCTCTGCACTTACGGATGGTATTGATGCCAGAATTATTAAGCTTATAATCATTCCAAATCTGATTACTTTTCTAATGTATGCTCCCTCCTTTGTCTTGTTAATTGTTTATTTATTTGGTTTGTTGCCGTTGAACCGGATTTGCTTGTTTCGATCACTCTCTACCAGTAATTCTATACCACAAACACGTTTTCACATTTTTCTGCAAGTCAACAATCCATGTATGACAAACTGTAAACGCCGACACTGCCACCAACACAAGCAAAGATGTTGCTTCGAAAATTGTGGGGTTTTTATAAATGTATACCATATTATTATATTATCTATTATTATCTATTATTACTATTATTAATAAAAGTAACCTCTAATATTATAAATATTGTGATTATAACTATTTATAAAATAAAAGTATGTGTCACTAAAAGGTGCCGATGAATTTTTATGGCGTCCGGATTAAATCTTGGTATCCGATTTTGTAATTGGAAAGGCTTAACACAGGCTGTCCCAAAAAACAATTTTCGATGACATTATAAAGTCCTATGAATTTCCGACACTTGGAGTTCAGACCAAATTTTTTAAAAAAATGTGTATTCTACATGGAAATACACCAATTCCACCGAAATTTCA
>JBQVLY010000079.1:0-7494 GCA_052361065.1 Methanosarcinaceae archaeon
GCATATAATCTTTACGAAAACATAAAAAAGTGATGTCTTTACTGCATGCGTTTATATTCATATCGGGAATTGCTGTTGCACCATAACATCTACATCTTTTTTGACATATACACACCATCGCACATATACCCAAGTTTACGATAGTACTCCCTAACCCCGATTCCACTTAATATGGATAATTTCCGGTATTCATTTTCATGTGAGAGTTGCTCTGCACAGGCAAGAAGTTCTGCACCATAGCCGCGATGTTGCCAATCCATTCCTTTTGCATTCTCACCAACAGGTACCATTGATCCATAAACATGCAGTTCCCTAACAAGTGCAGCATCTTTTAGTTCGTTCCGATGCGGCGCGCCGGGGAAACGCAATCGTAAAAACCCGATCAGGATATCCTGTTTCACATCCTCAAATGAAATGAAATGCTCAACCCCGCCGCAGGAATTGTATGACTCAACCATAAGTTCAACATCATATGTGTTCGGTTCCACCCCTTTCAATATACTGTGCCCGACTTCACGACAGCGAATACAGCGGCACCTTCCACCTTTTTCATGTAGCCTCTCTTTTGCAAGCTGGCGGATGTTACTTTTTATAACACCGCAGAATATCTGTTGCGCTGGAATATCGCGCTGGATACGCTGCAACCGAACCCATTTCGGAAGAATTGATTTTATATTTGCAATTAGATCTATCGTCTCGTTAAGATCATGTGCCTTATACTCGCCGCGCTTCCACATATCATGAAGGCGTGTACCTTCAGTAACAAGCGTTGGATATATTTTCAAATAATCCGGCATGAATCGCGAATCTGTAAATAATTTCTTAAAACCCCTCAAATCCCGTTCTGAATCCACCCCGGGCAGTTGTGGCATCATGTGGAACCCCACTTTCAAACCACTGTCACGTAGTATACGATTCGCCTCAACGGTATCGTTAACAGTGTGCCCCCGATCTATTCCGGACAGCACAAAATCGTAAACACTCTGCACGCCGATCTCGACCTTTGTAGCACCAAGAGCCAGCATCCTGTCAGCATGCACCTCTTTTGCCCAGTCAGGTCGGGTTTCAAAGGTAATTCCGATATTTCGTATCCTGGCGGTCTCATTGGCTTTTTGCACATCCCCAATAGTTACATAAGGATATTTCGTTCCGATTAGCTGAACATTACTGCGCCAACCTGTATCATAAAAATCATTCATAGCTTCGATACACCGTTTTATGAACCATTCCTGGTAATCGATAGAACGTGCCGTTAATGTGCCCCCCATTACAATAAGTTCAGCTTTGTCAATATCGTGCCCGATCATTTTTAATTGTTTCAGTCGTGATGTTACCTGTCGGTATGGGTCATATTCATTCTGGATAGCCCGCATAGTTGCAGGTTCACGACCCATATAACTCTGGGGCGAGGCAAACACAGAATCCGGTCCGCCCGGGCACGGCACACAAACACCATGGGGACAAGGGGCAGGAGAGGTCATTGCAGCGATTACCGCAACACCGGAAATGGTACGCACAGGTTTCCTGCGAAGAATATCCCTTACTCGCCCCTGTTCCTCATCATTCCCTGCCGTGATAATATCAGAATTCTTGGGCAGGGTCGAAAGTCGATAGCGTCCACTTACCTTCTTTTTAAGAATGTTCAACTGCAACTCGTCCTTGATGGTACCATCAAGTACCATCTCCAGAAGTTCCCTGCAAACTGATCTGAAATTGTCTGTGTTTAATGTTGTCATTTCCAATGTACTAATGTCTATATGTAAATCAATCTTGCGCGAAACAAATATAGTAATTAGTATGATGTAGCCTTTATTAAAAACAGCATAAAGCCGATTCGACTATTTTAAGTCAAGCTATAGCACAGAATTCATTGTTTTTCAAATCAAATAACCCATTAAGAGTAAAACATTGCGACAACACACCCAATTTCAAAAAATCTGCATGGCATAACATGTCGTAGCGTTGCAGTTTTGCTTTCATTTAATATTTAAAAGTTTCATTTGAGTTAATCAAATGCATTTGCCGTATTTACGTGCCATTTCAAAAGCACCCCTTTATCCATTCTCTCGCATGAAACAAGTTCCAATCCTATTGTTTCATCCTCACCAAAACCCGCACCATCAACAAGTGTAGGTGATGATACACCGCCAATTATCAAATTCCCCACAAAACTATAAATCTCATCTACAAGACCACTTAAGAGCATACCAAAGTTCAAACCTGCACCCCCTTCGACCATTAAACGGTTGATGCCCATCTTCTTTAACTGTATAACAAGTTCAGGCAAATTCACCCTGTCCTCACCTGTAACGATCACTACAGCAATATCCTCCAGAGCCCTAACCTCTTCATCAGGAGCAGACCGCGATACTGCAATAACCCGCGTTCCCTCACCCTTTTTGAAAATATCAGCATCAATTGGCGTTCTTGCCTTGCTATCAACAACTACCCGTATTGGATTATCCTCATATCCACCATCCTTGCGCTTCACCCTGCGCTCTTTGGACTTAACGGTCAAACTGGGATCATCTGCAAGAACAGTACCGATTCCGACCATAACAGCATCCGAAGTTGCACGAAGTTCATCCATCCTGTCAAAATCCACACTACCAGATATCCTGACCTGTTTGCGCCTCTTTGTCGAAATCTTACCGTCTGCAGACATTGCTGAGTTTATAAATGTATAGGGCCGCTCCATACTATTCACCTGTTTTACTCGTAATCCTACAAAAACAATGTTTAACAAGGTTTCTAGTGTAACGATTCCAAAATAGTATTGCTATAGAATCGGCCACCATTCCGCCAAAATACCCCGAACGCTTTGTATTTCCATTTGAAAACATTGTTGCATTATTTTGGAATCGATATACAAGTGGTTCATATTCTGTGGACTCAGCGGGTGAGTACCGCGTGACAGGTTCTCACTATATCATAGCTCCCCCAGGGTACAACCCTCCTGAATGGTCTGGCACTACTAATACGAATTGGGAATATGTATCACCTTAAATTGTGTTTTAATCTGTTATTAAATTAGGAGGTTTGTAATAATTTATATAGAATAGAATTTAATAAATTATACTTATCTCCTCATCTTTTTATTGTATGACCAAATTAAAATTTAAGTAATCAAGGATGATTTTGAATGATTAATCTCTTTAATGTAGGAATATTCTATAATCCGACAACAGTTAATGTATGGATAATATTGTTTGTATTTGCTGTATTTATAACTTATTTCGTAATACTTAAAAAAATGAGTGTGGAATTGAAATATAAATATTTGCTACTTATGATTATTTCATGTGTTGTTGCTTATATACTTATGTTATTACTTGGCCTCACACATAAATAAATTTTTTATGGCACATAATTTATAACTTCTTATACTGCAACGTAGTGAATGGTATAAACCTCTTGCCAATATTCATCTAATTGTTGCAGACTACTAACCCCCTATTTAAACCAACCATTACTGTTAAGCACATATTTGAGGACAATAACAACTGGAACATGTTTTGCCTCAACGCAGCAGATAGTGGAGTGCACCCCTTCCAGCGGACAGGCAGTTAAGCAACACCGTTAATAATCAACGCTTCCTCAAATTCAATTGGCGGTAGGGATCTATGCCTGAATTGAGGTGAGAATGAACCCAAAAGCATGTACATCACCTCCATGCAGTCTTTTTTCGCTGTTCTTGGAATTTCACTTCTATAGTTGGAAAACGCTTTTTATAAAAATAAACTTTCGGCATACAACTGCCCGATTATCGATAGATCGCTATAATATCGCTTATTATCGCACTTGCAGTCTCTATTGAACCCGCGCCCCTGCCTGTGATAGTTACAGTTCCTGCAAGGTCTGTCTGAATAGATGCGACGTTTAGTGTCCCGCCTACTGCCAACGGATTCCCAACCGGAACCAATCTTGGTCCCACCCGGATAAGGTCTTTTCTTACCTCGCCTATCAGTTTAACTACATATCCGCCATCCTGTGCCAGCATAAGGGATTCAGGTGTAATCTTTGTGATCCCCGTAACATCAACATCCTTGTAATTGGCATCCATTTCGAATATGGAATTTGCGAGGATAACCAGTTTACATGCCGCATCGATTCCCTCAACATCATAGGTCGGATCAGTCTCAGCAATATTCAGTTCCTGTGATTCGGCAAGCATCTGCTCGTAGGAAGCCTGTTCCTCCATCATGCGTGTCAGTATGTAATTGCATGTCCCGTTTAGTATTCCTTCGATACTGATGATATCATTGCCTGCAAGGACGTCCCTGATCAGGTTAATTATGGGCATCGCACCGCCAACTGTTGCTTCAAATTTGAATATTGATCCGTTTTCACTTGCAATCCCTGAAAGTTCCCTGTACTTCAGGGCAAGCGGTCCCTTGTTCGAAGTGACAACATCACGACCATGCTCAAAAGCCGCACGCATATTTACAAGCCCTACACCACCTGTTTCGATATCAGTAGGAGTGGTCTCAATCACAAGTTCATGATCTATATTTGTGATTATCTCAAGTCCTGTTAACATTTCGGATCCCACTGTGCCTTTGCCTTTGCCTTTACCTCTGGCACGTTTTTGGGACAGGACATTTAAAAGATTCAGACCATCGGGATTAATGGCAGCCCCTTTTGAATCCGCGATTGCTACAACCCTGATGTCAAGACCAATGTTTTTCAGGTATTTTTCCTTTTGTAACAGCACCTCTGCAACACCCTGACCGACAGCTCCAAATCCGATAATAGATGTATGTATCGTTTTCATTAAATCACCTTTTATATCATTTAGTGTCGATCGGCTCAATGACCAGAATATCTTTTTTATCAGCCACTGCATTTAACAACGAAATCGCATCGCTTAGTTCCTGTTTTCCGATAGCATCTATCTTGAGTAGTGCTGATGAAGGCATATCTATGCGAGGCATTGAAAGAGAAAGATCAACAACCTCTGCAAACCCTGTCCTATCGATCTTATCGATAGTATCCTGTATATCAGTGTGAATGATGTGCCCTATCATAATAACTGCGCCGTGTTCAAGAAACCGCTCTTCTCCCGACCTTACAACATTTATTCCACTATCCACAAATCGTGATATTATCGCATCAAGTTTATCAGGATCGATCTCAAAAACAAGCTGGACTGGGATTGTACCGCAGGGTGTATGTTTTTCATGATGATGGACCACAGATACCAGATTTCCTTTTAATTCCGATATCGGATTTAGTGCTAAAATCAACTGTCCAGGTATATCCTTTAATTCTATATCCATTGAAACTCGCATATTATCCTCTGTTTAACTTTTTAGTGTCAAATGTGTTCATTAATGATACTTTTATCGCTACTATCTCTGACAGTTGTATATAACCTTAACTCTATTTTTTAGGAAATATGTTAAGTCCAGGTTTTTTATCCAAACCGCACTTCTTTGGCACTTATATAAATCCGTACTTAACTCCCTGTCGATTTATTCATATCACACATAGGCTGTCAATGCACACGGTTTTCACACAGGCAGCGAGATTGACGCGGGGTGCAAACTTAGATGCGAGCGCAAAAGCCGCACCCCATCACCTGTTTTGGTGTGCTTAAGCCCTTAGCCGTTCGAATGTAGCTTCAATCACATGATCTACTGCCTCCTCACCTGCATTTAAAGGCATACAACCTCATGTTATCCGCAGCTCTGCGCAAATACAAAGACTGCGGCGGTTGGTTTTTTGATGTGTATTATGTTTCTTGGCTGGTCAAGGCGCCGTGCGTTAGCAGCGCCGTTTTTTTCAAGATCGTTTAAGCACCCGCACCTATTGGAAAACATGTTAATTGCATATGATCATGCCAATACTTCCTTAACCGGTGACCAATGATTATAGTTACTTCTTTATACAGAGCCAGATATTCCTCCTCCCGATGAAATACAAAATCCCTTCAATGATCAAACTGGTCGCAACTACCCTGTTTTTGTTGTACCTTATTGCACCTTCACCAGCCATCGCATCAACAATTGTAGAAATAAATCCCATTAACACACCAGATGGTGCAGTCATCCTAATAATAGATGGACTGGGTTCCCCATACATCTATCCTGAACTTATTCCTTATGCAATTGATGGAACGGTACTCGACAAAGCAGTAGTACACAATATTTCACAGATTGCAAATGACAGTGCGCGCGTTATTGATATACGTGCTCCCCGGACCTATACCGAGGCAGGACATTCTGTTATTGTGACCGGGAATCGTGATGCAGATGCTGAGGTGGTCAGTTACCCGTATGCTACTATATATGATATGGCACATGAGAATGGATATCTTGCTATTGCAGTGCTTGAAAGGGGTGATTTTTATGAAATGTGCGCAGAGCAAGACATTGTTGCATATGATGAAACAAATTCCATTAATAATCCTACTATCAAAATAGCAATGAACAAACACATTGATGTGGATGTGCCACAGGCTGTTATTGAGGTTATGGAACTAAGCGCTAAAAATGCGCATGATTATGTTGACCGATATCCGGAAAGTTCCGGTAAACAATACGATGCATATAACAGGTGGGCACTCAATACTGCCGGCGATATCATAAGATCTATGAATTATAGTGCACCCGAACAAAAATATATACTTACTATAAACGCAGGTGCGGTTGACAGTTCCGGGCACTATCGGAGAAACAGCGGATACATTGAAAATATTGAAGGGATCGATCCTGCAATCATGCCGTTATTTGAACTATGCATTGAAAACAACCTTGCATTCATACTCACAGCAGATCATGGGATGGCATTTGCAGCAGATAATACCCGTGGAGGCCACCAGTCTGAAAAATATTCGATTACCTCTGAGGCGCAGATGATACCATTCATTGTGCATGCGCCTAATGTGGAAAAATCGATAATCAATGGTGAATACGGGCAGGAAGATATTGCTCCGACAATTCTGGCCATATTGGACATCCCAAATGGATTACTATTTGTAGATGGGAGTGACATCGGGCTGAAAGATTACGTGAATATAAAAGTCGATGTGCCGTTTATAAGTGATGTGGAACTTATGCATGATGGGATGACTATTGCATCTGCATCCGGTGATGATGAATATCTCTTTCTTGGAATTGAGCCAGGGGTAAACTATACCGTACATATGGGTGATCCGGACAATGTTGGCCAGTCCGTAAAAAACTATTCCAAAAAGCAGGAAGTGTTTGCAGTTGCGGATATGATTATCGAATTTGAACCACAAATTGTGGCATCCGGAAATAACGGGACTTCCCGGAACACACGGCATCTGGTTGGGGGGATTTTGATATTATTAATAAATGCCATCGGGTTGGTGATTATTGTGAGGATACTGAAGAAATAATGTTTTTGTTTACATTTAAGTGCACTCCAAAGTTACAGACAGATTAAATATAAATACTCCCATTTGACCTATAGGTTAACCTACCTTGTCACCAAAACAGCATTGGTGATAACAATGTCCCTGGAAAT
>JBQVLY010000080.1:0-7482 GCA_052361065.1 Methanosarcinaceae archaeon
GAGACTGATGGTGCTGTCGGAGAAGTATTTAACGTAGGTGGAACTGAGGAAATTTCGATCATTGATCTTGCGAAGAGAATTATTAAAGCAACAGGTTCTAAATCAACTATCAAACTTATCCCCTATGATGAAGCATTTGGAAAAGACTTTGAAGATATGCAGCGCAGAGTACCAGGTACTGAAAAAATCAACAAACTTATAGGTTTTGAGCCAAAAACCGATTTTGATACAATGCTAAGAAAAATTATCAGGTATATGAAAAAGAAATAATTTTATTTAAGCCACTGCTCTCTCCACATCTCCCACATCAAAAGAGCCCAGAGCTGGTATTGGCAATTGATCCTGCCGGACAGGTGTTCTTTAATCTCTCTCTCAACTATTACATGATCAAATAAACCTTCTTTTTTTAAACGCTCAGGAGAAAGATAATCTAAAAGAAGGTCTTTCAGCTCTTTACGCAACCAGTGACCTATCGGAACCCCAAAACCCATCTTGGGTCTTTCAAATAATTCTCCTGGTACATATTTAGCCAAAAGCTTTTTAAGAATATATTTACCTGTACCGTTTCTGTATTTCAAATTTTCCGGTAATGATGCAGCATATTCCATTACCCGATGATCAAGTAGCGGAACTCTGACTTCAAGGCTTGCAGCCATGCTGGCTCTATCTACCTTTGTCAACATGGCATCTGGCAGATATGTCTTTTGATCGACCCTCATAAGTCTGGAAATAATTTGCCGGCCCTCGGTTTCTTTGAAAGTATTTTCAAATTGACTCTCTGGAAGTTGTTTTCCAATAAGTGATAATAATTCTTCTTTCGACCAATAACAAATGGTCATTCTGTACAGCTCTGAAATTAATGTCTGGCTTATCATGCCCGTCAGTTTTTGCCACTTATCAGGGAAATTAGCTACTCTAAATTGTTGGGGCAAAATTCCCCTGAAAGGCAGGTAGCATGACTCTATCCAGCTCAATGGAATAGACTTTAAAAGATCGGAAATAAATCCCCTGACCGGCACCGGGAAATATTGCAATCCTCCTGCAATGGATTTAGTACTCCAGTAACGCACGTAGCCTGCGAATTGCTCATCCCCGCCATCTCCGGACAGAGCTACAGTTACATGCGAACGTGTAAGCTTGCTGACTAAAAAAGTAGGAATCGCAGATGAATCAGCAAAAGGCTCATCATACATTTCTGGAAGCATTGGAATAACTTCAGTAGCCTCCTTTAGTGTCACATAAAGTTCTGTGTGATCTGTACCCAGATGCCTTGCAACTTTAGCTGCCCACTTAGCCTCATTATATCCTTTCTCTTTAAAACCAATGCTGAATGTACTAACAGGAGATGAATTTACTTTTTGCATCAGAGCAACAACAATTGATGAATCAATTCCCCCGCTAAGCAAAGCACCCAGCGGCACGTCACTTATCATTCTGTCTGAAACAGCCTGAGTAAGGATATCATCAAGTTGCTGTAATTTTTCTTCTTCATTAAGAGCGGAATTGCTTATTTTTCCTTTCATATCAGGGTGCTGCCAGTAAGCATGGGTTTTTATAGTATTGTTCTTATAAGTAATGAAATGGCCCGGCAGTAACTTAAAAGTATTTTTAAAAATAGTTCTTGGAGCTGGAATATACTGGTAATGCAAAAAAAGAGGAATGGAATCAGGATCAATATCCTTATTAAATATACTGAAGGCCATGAAAGCCTTTAATTCCGAAGCAAACAAAAAAGTGCCATTGCTGAAATGATAATAAAGTGGTTTTATTCCTATTCTATCTCTTGCTAAAAAAAGGCGATTTATTCTGCCGTCCCATATTGCAAAAGCAAACATACCAATAAATTTTTTGAGGCAGTCAACTCCCCATTGTATATATGCTTTCAGTACGACCTCAGTATCGGTATTACTTTTAAATTTATGCCCATATCCTTCAAGGGTTTTTCTTATTTTTTTAAAATTGTATATTTCACCGTTATATATAATGGAAACATCATTACTTGTCATGGGTTGACGGCCGGCGCTGGAAAGATCTATAATTGATAATCTGCGGTGAGCAAGTCCAATACCCATCTCTTCATCATAAAAAAAGCCCGAATCATTCGGGCCTCGGTGATACAGGCTTAAAGAAGCTTGTGGAAGCATTCTCTTGAAAGAATTGAATTTTCTTTTACTTATAAATCCGACGATTCCGCACATATCCTGTTTCCTACTGCACACCAATATGGAGCGCTTTCTTTAAACTTAATATTTTCCAGGCCGGCTTTTTTCATCATTCCCTTAATTTGACTACGTGTAAAACGATGCTCAAGAATTGTTCCAAAGCGATCAAGTGCATCATTGCACATTACATATAAAGTTTTATTTCTATAGAACGACAGTGGAAAAGCATCGACATTAATTCCCAATTTTTCCATTAGAAAAGCAAAACGAGCCAAAGGAAAATAGATAGACAAAGCAATAAGTTTACTTAAATAATAACGGTACAAATAAGGTGTTCTTGAAACAAGTTTACGTAATAAATCACTTACTCGCCAAATTATTCTGAACCATAGTCGACGGTTATCAAAAGCATAATAGAGGTATAGAAGTAATGGTGCGCCCTGTTTAAGTTTTTTTGTGCATGACTTCAAAGCTGACATAGTATCTGGGATATGATGAAGTACGCCTAACGAGTAAGCGAAATCAGCAGACGCATCAGGTATAGGAATATTATCGGCATCAGCCAGGTGAAACAGACAGTTTGAATATCCTTTTAGATTTTTTTCTGCAATCGCTAAAGCTTTAGGGCTAGGATCAATGCAATGTAAAATACCTACCCGTGGAGCAACAAATTTAGCCCATCTCCCGCTACCGCAACCTAGATCAAAGCCAACCGCTTTTTTCGGTATCTTTTCCCAGGGAAAAATTGAAAAATAAGTATCAAATATTTTTTCAAGTTCTTTTTGAGAAAGTTCGGACTGATCATAACTACTCCATTCTTCACCAAAACCTTCAACTACTTGCTCATTTATATTGTTCATTGCAATATTTCAAAATAAAGTTTTTCGTATTGTTCCATCACCTTTGAGATGGAAAATTTCTCCACAATACGTTTTCTTGCTTTTTCGCCAAGCTTAGCTCTTTTTTCAGGTGTAATTGAAAGCAACTCAAGCCATGCCTTAGCCAATGCTTCAGGATTATTTGGTGGTACAATTATGCCGGTATTATGTATGATATTGGAAGAATCGCCCACATTCGTAGAAACACACGGCACACCGCATGACATATATTCTCCCAAAACATTCGGAAACCCCTCACTAAAAGAGGATAATGTTCCGATATCAAAGGCTGGAATAATTTCCGGCAAATCATCTCTTTCACCAAGCAAAAATGCATTTTTATTCAGACCATTTTTTAGAATCATTTTATTTAAATTATCATTTTCCTTATTTATTCCCCTTCCAGCTATAACAAAATAGACATTAGGAAAGGCAACACTTAACGTACCTGCCGCCTCAAAAAAATTCAAATAATCTTTAATTGGATCATAACGAGCTACAATTCCGACAATATAAGCTGATTCACCTAAACCAAGTGATTTCCTGAAACCCGCACGAATTTCTCTATTAGGTTTATAGCGTTCTGTATCAAAACCATTTGGTATAACTTCCCATTTTTGAGGATTATATCCTGATTTAATATGAAAAAGCTTTCCTGCTTCGGAATTTATAACAACAGCATCTGGAAAACGCGAGAGACGTGATAGCATAGCAAAAATCAATCGAGTTGTTTTTGCATAATATTTAAAATCAACGTTGGAGCATCGCAGATTCCATAATATTTTCGGCACACTCGTTAGTCGACCAATTATTAAACCGATCAAATCTGAATGATATAACCAAGTATGAAGAATCTGCGGCCTCTGTTTTTTTAATAAACGATATAGTTTTGCTATACCTCCAAACCCTAAAATTCCAGGCAACATATCTAAACAATAAACTGGAATGCCCAAATCTCTCAAACGCATCCCATAAATGCCCATGCCTGTTAGCGATACAACACTGTGTTTAAAAAAAGCATTTTTTGAGGAATGCGATATAAGTTTATAAAGCATACCCTCAGCACCACCAGAGGAGAGCGTCGTTATTATGTGGAATATCTCTTTTATGATATCTACCCCGCTATGCGTGGTTCCCCTTCAACTTCAAACTAAAAAATGCCTGTTTTTCCAGTACGGGCCATACCCTCCACGATATAATCTGCACTCTTCCGCAATATATCACTAAAACGGTAGTCTTTTACCACCCTGCGAAAACCGTTTAAGGCAATCTCTTTTCTCTCGCCTTCATGTTCCAGATAATATCGGATTTTTTCTATCAGTTCATCAACTCCTTTATATGCCACGACCTCCTTGCCCACTTTGAAAATCCTGTTAAGATAGTGCTGACTATCGCATATCTGCATCACTCCATTTGCGGGAAGATAATACAGACGCTGGTTCCCGAGTCCATACTCGTTCCAGTGCACGTTGAATCCAATCTTGGCCCTCTGATGAAGGCGGGTCCTTTCCGGAAAAGAGATAGCTTTCATCCATCCGGGCCAGCCGTATCTGAGGTTAAAAAAAAGATTCCAGTGAAGACGGAATCTGCCGTGGAGCCGGCATTTGCTCCCGAAAGTCTTTTTCACTTTCGCCAAAAGCTCAAATTTTTGGCGATATGGCGCGCCGACGTAAATAATATCAATATCCCGTTCGCATTCTAAAATTGTGTCTTCAGTTTGTTGTGGGTCATAATCTTCGTCAAACATCCCATGGGGTATCCAGTTTTCGTTCAACATTTCGCAATAGCGCATTTTTTCGCTCATATTCATATCATCGCTATAATCCGGGTTCAAATAGAATATGTGGTCATAGGCATGTTGATACGGAATGTTTCGCATATAAGTGGCTCCGGGATCATCGCCGCTGAAAAGAACCTTGTAAACCGGCAGCTTCCGGAGATAGTCGGGATGATAGGGCGGACAGTTGTTAACGATAATCACATCTGCATCGTGTTTTCTAATGCATTCCTCAAATTCTCGATACATCCGCATAAGTTCAGGATGTTTGGCTTGATACAATATATCCAGCTTGACGGCATTTATATACTGTTTTGGCTTTAGGTATTTTTCATGGTTGAAAGGGACAAAGGTGAAACTGCCATCGGATGCTTCCCGAATCCCTTTGTTCCAGCATTCGGCCTCAAAGCCCCCCTTATTAAATGAATAGATAATTTTCATGGCGACTGACAACCGTATTTTGTTTTAATAATAGCTTTTCCATTATAGTTTTCCTCGGGACAACATCCTGATATTGTTGTATTCTTCCCTTTATTTTGATGTTCTTCATGAGACATTCGGGCTAATTTTCTCAGACAGTTTTACGCTTTCAAAAGCGAAAACTCCGTCGGCTTTGAAGCCTTAATTTTCCAAAGGAGAAACTTTTACATTTTCGAAGGTTACAAACGCTTGATCTTCAGTACAAATATTGGGCATAAAAATGGGATATCAAATGGCTGTAACAAACCGATAAAATTTAAAAAATAGCTTATCGCCAAGGACTGGGTGCCTGGCCACTTCCTGCTCAGATTAATAAGCCACGGGCTAAAACGCCCGTAAGGGAAGGCATTTGCTTCTACATGAAGATCTGTTGGGGTGAGTTTTATCAAAACCTTGGTGTGCATAATATCCATATTATGGATAAGTAAATTTTTTGGATCGAAATATTTTTGAAGCCCTCCATAAAAACCACTGTAGTTCGGTATGATAATAAGAGCTGTCCCTCCATGCTTAAGCAACAGAACATGACGTCTAACGATATCTGTGGGGTCGTTGAAGTGTTCTATCACACCCAAGCTGTAAACCACATCAAAATTATCATTCACAAAGGATGTGGAAAAGATATCCTCACAGCGTAAATCACCCGTGATGCCGTGAAAATTAAATAGGTTGCGGGATGCTGCAATCCCCTTTTTCGAGTAGTCCAGGCCCGATACATGAGCTTTGAAATGCTTTGCGACGTATGCGAGATGCCTTCCTGGGGCGCAACCGATTTCCATAACCCGCATTCCGGCACATATATAATTTCCCAGCAGCCGTTGCAGGTTTCGTGACCCAACGGACAGCCTTGATGGCAGACGCAATTTGGAACTGCCGGAATATAATGAATCCCAGTATTGGCTTGTTGTTTTTTCGCTATGTGCCATCACACCTACTTACTATGATTAAATTTTGACACCAGGACAAAATTTTGGCTTGGAAGCCAATCCCTGTTTCTGTACACACGAATAATATCGAAAAACTTCGAGAACCGTTTTACCATATCCTTGACTCTGAAACCCCTTATTCCGATTTCCCAGAAATGCTGGTTTTCCATATAACACGGCTTGAACCCATTGGTTTTTTTGAAATAATTAAAAAGATCAATGATAAAGGAAAGGTCAATAACCCGGGAACCGGTTATGAAACGCCATTGCAGATGGGAGATAGATGATGGCGTTTCGGCCAACCCGTGCTATCTCGCCAAGCGCAAAATCAAGATATGGCACGGCAAGGTGTTCAAGGATGTGGGAGGCAATGACTGCATCAAACTGCCCGTCTTTGAACATCTGAAGGTCATGAACACTTCCCACGTAATCGGGTTGAAAGGTTTCGTCGATATCAAGAGTGGTTACTTCATAGCCGCGCCATTTTAGGACGATCCTTTCCAGACCCTGGCCCAGCCCGATTACAAGGACTTTACGGCAATCATTGAAAAGCTGAAGGTCATTGAATTGGTAAAAAGCATTAATAAAATTACTCAGCCCCAATTGTTTGGCCCAATCACTTCGGTCCACCGGCATCACGGTTGGTTTTGGAACAAACTTTTTACTCACCTATAGTCCTCCTATGACATATCTGTTTTAATCATGGTCTTGCGTGCGATCAACGACGGGAGAGCGGAATTTACTTATTCATTCAAACAATAGAAAGAATTTTATACAGATTAAAAAGACCGTCCTTCCGCTGATAGCGCTCAATAAGTATTATCGACACAAACCCTAATATTAGAAACAACGAAAAAGATATTATAAAATTTATAAGCCCTGCCGCCGGTACAAACAGACGAATGATAAAAGCGCAGAAACCCGCCATTATCAGCAATATACAGCTTAGTATGCCAACCTTATAAAACCAATCTTTCCAGGTTACATTGACCTGTTTTAGAGCTAACGCACGATAAACCCATGTTAACCCGAATACCTGTATAAACAATGCTGCGACTAATGGAGCTGCAATGCCAAGAGAGGGAAAAAGAGCGAGAGTTAAAGTGACCTTTAATAACAACTCAATAAACTGAGGTACAACCAATCGCCCAAGCTTTGCAAGCGCGTAATGCAATATAATATCATGCCTGTTGACCACCTGAATGAAAAGCACTATACCGGCAACCCAGTAATACCACCAAACATCAGGACGATTAGCT
>JBQVLY010000081.1:0-7463 GCA_052361065.1 Methanosarcinaceae archaeon
GTGCAATGGAAATTGGTTTTGGGACAGTCTGACCAGCACCTTTTCCGGATATCCCTCGGGACGCAACTCACGCCCTCCATTTTTGAAATTGCCGACCAATTCTTTCTTTTTTGTGTCCACGGAGATTACAGGCTGCCCCTTCTGCTGATATTCCTGAGTCATCCGATTAATATACTCAAATTGAGCATTCCGATCCGGATGGCTTGCGCCTTCGATAGTCTTCTTATTGCCCTGCAGGCTATACCCTAATTCGGAAAGAAGAGTCGATAGAGTAACATGACTGACATCATGACCTGCATTGTTAAGCTCTTCAGCTAATTTGCGCGTACTCTTGCAACTCCAACGTAAAGGAGACTCGGGATCGCCACGAGTTACCGGTTCGATCAAACTTTCCAGATCATCCATAAGAGTCTGATCTTTGTCTCTGATTTTCTTCCTTCCACCACCCTTCTTTCTGACTTTACCCTCATATAATTCTTCCGAATCTTTCAATTCCTTATGACCTGCCGTAATTGTGGTACGGGACATGCCCGTTATTCGGGAAAGTGTTGAGATCCCGCCGTAACCAAGGGCATCTGCTACCGCAGCAGTTAATAGCCTCTGTTGTCGCTCATTCAAGCGACCTTCCATAGTCTCAAATATTTTTTTGATGGCACATTCTTCCATGGCATAATAATAGATTGCGATAGTACTTAATAGTTGTTCAGGTTAATTCTTAACGAGCCCTAAGTTCACTACCGACATTTTTGAAATTTCCCACCAATTCTTTCTTCTTTGTGTCCACCGAAATCACTGGATATCCGGATTGTTGGAATTCTTGCATTTTTTCGTTTATATATTTGAATTGATCATCGCGATCCGGATGATCAGCCCCCTCCGGAACTTTTTGATTGGACTGTAAACTATAACCCAACTGATGGAGTAATTCACCTACTTTATTGTGGCTCACCTTGTGCCCCATGGTGTTAATTTCATTAGATATCTTGCGGGTACTTTTACAGGTCCAGCGTAAGTTTGATTCCGGATCGCCACGAGTTGCAGGCTCAATAAGACTTTCCAGATCGGATAATAAAGTATGATCCGTATCTGTGATTTTCCTTCGTCCAGCACCCTTTTTCCGAATCCTTGTATTATCCAATTCATCTGGATTCTCTAATTCAGCACAACCCTTTGAAATCAATTTGCGGGACAATCCTGTTTCTTTAGACACTTTAGAGATTCCGCCATACCCATCTGCCTTTGCCATCGCGGCGACAAGTAACCTTCGGTCCCTCTCATTCAAAAATTGGTTCGCCGTTTCGTATATATTTCGGATTTCTTCTGTATTCATTGTATATAACAATTGGAAGTGCCTGTATATAAACATGCTACCTTAATTTAATTACAGGCACTAAACACCGATTCTCTTAAACATCATTACAAGCATCCTGTTGATATCAAGTTCCTTTTGCAGCAATCCCATATCATCAACTGCTCCAACCTTTGCAGGGGGAACCGCCATGACATTACCTTTTACGTAGATGTTACCGCCTTTCATATTGGCACCCAGGTATCCCTGCGCTTTGCCGCCAATTATCAATTCGCCTTTTCGCATACCAGTGCCTGCAAATTCTCCTGTGTTCCCCATAATAACAACACGACCACCGTTTAGCAGAACACCTGTATTCATGCCACTGTTGCCTTCAACAACAACTATCCCTTTCTGCATCAGGATACCGGTACTCAGGTCAACATCACCTGAAATTATTACCTTTGCATCCATATCAAGACGGGCAGCTACGGTATCACGTAATATCCCATCACCAAGTGTAAGGGTTTTACCATCATATGTGTTTTTTGCATCCATAAATACGACATCAGAATCACCATTCCGTAATATTTCGTTAATTGATACATATTTCCTGTACCCATCTTCCCCTGACATAACCTCAACGATATTTCCCATGGGGTAAGAAATCTTGCCGCTTACGTATATGGTACCGCTTACCATGCTGATCCCGGCTCTTGTACCTATATTTCCATCAACAAAAACACAACCTACATCAAGTGTTTTTCCCTCACCTCCAAAATAGGCGAGGTTGACTCCAAGACCTGATGCAAAACGTTTTCCAACAGAACCGGATATATGCACATCTTCATCACTGACAAGTGTTTCTACAAGATGACGATAAGTATAATCCGAATCGAACTGACAGGGGATCGATGCATCCGGATTAAGATCTTTACCTTTGTGCTGCCAGATGAAGTTGTATGTAAAATCACATATACAATCTACAGGAGAAGTAAGTGTAAGTTTCATAAACGTTATAAATGATTTTCTAATAAATGTATCTATTCGTCTGCAAGGTATCTTCTGGACAGTAACACTGTGCTTGAGACTACCAGTATTGTTAGGAATATAGCGATTACCATAGCTTCAAACGTAAAGTCCTGCCACGAATGCACGGATGCCCACATACCGCTTCTTGTCACAAATGTTGCAAATATAACAAGTATGAATGACAGCACAGCAAGCATTGGTGCAATGAACTTGTACTCCCCGTTCTTTGCACGTATCTGGGCATGCAGGTATGCTGTTGACGCAACCCAGGGAATAAGCGATGAGGTTTCAACAGGGTCCCAGGACCAGTACCATGCCCCCCATCCCAACACTTCATAAGCCCAGAATCCACCAAGACCGATACCAAGGGTAAGAAACAGCCATGAGATTCTCATCCAGTCTGCTGCTATCCTTGTCCATTTGTCATCATTCAGTACCAGATTTCCAATCGCTGCTGCAAATGGAATTGTAAATGCTGCATAGCCTAAGAACAGGACTGGTGGGTGTATTGCCATCCATGGATTCCTGAGCAATGGATTCATGCCCTGTCCGTATGGGATCCGGTGTAGTTCTGCAAAAGCATTCCAGTTGGTCAATTCAATCATTCCGCCCGGAACATGATAATAAGCCGCGAATGGGTTCCTGAGTACCAATAATAGCAGGAAAACTAATGCTATGACCAATGATATGGTTCGTGTCAGATCCATCAATTTTGTATTCGCAAGATGTTTAGTGTGTCCTGTATATTGCATCAAGAGCAGCATCAACAAAATGAACCATGTCCAAAGTAGGAAGGAACCCTCCTGACCGGCCCAAAGTGCAGATATCCTGTAATACCATTCAAGATCAGTACTGGAGTGCTGATAAACATAATTGAATGATGCATTGACTATGAATAGGTAGTATGTCAGCAAAACGATTGCAAACGAAATTGTTCCTGCACAGGCAATCTCCAGTTTTTTGGATATAGTTTTTGCAGATTCATTCCTGTTTAAATAAGAGATAACAGAATATACTGTGGCTCCGAATCCAAAGGCAAAGGATATCCAGATCAAAATCATTCCGACATTCATATTATCACCCTCCTCATTTCCCGCCACGTTCAACTTTTCGATCCATCAGGTCACGCTCAAGTTTCTCTTCGTATTTCTTCTCGATGTCCGATATCGGCGTAACTTTCTTTTGTACATTTTTCATCGATGATCCTGATTTACTTTTCTTTGGAAATCCTGATTTAATTGTAGTGTTCCTGCCGGCTTTTATGTATTCAGCAGCTCCTAAAATTACAATACCGAATGCCATCATGTACATTCCAACCCACAATACTGTAATGAAAGGCACAGTCCTTACATATAGATCAACCCTGCCGCCGGCCTCATCAACAGCCTTTGGGGCTATGAAAAGTTCTTCCAGTAAGCCCCTTTTGATATAGTGACTGGTGTATGTTTGTCCCCATTTAAAATCAGTAATGTATTTGACCTGACCGCTGTCAAAATATTTGTTGTTTTTGTAGACATCAAAATTAATGTTCGTCACATATGACGTGCCCGGGTTGTTTTGATACATTTCACCTTCATAACCGGACGTCATACTGGTGATATTGATGCTGTAAGCCTGATCCGTAAATGTGCTTGCGGTATTTACAGAAACCACGTTTGAACTTTCTACTTGTGTATTAGTACTGATCACAACACCTATTAAGACCATCAGTACACCTAAGTGGATGATGTGTGCACTTACACCGCGTATCGTTTTGAATCGGGACTTATTGTCAACAGAATGCCACATCTTGTATAGTGTTGCAGCCACTGCAACTACTACGAGTGGAATTGTAACATCCATAGGAAAGTTGTTAAAAGGTGATACTATTGCAAAAACAATTGATGTTGCAACGGATGCACCTGCAATGATTATGGATTTTTTTGCATCGAAGTATCCCATCAATAAACATGTTGTAAGAAGCACTACAAGCACTGCGGTCGGGAGTGCTGACCTGTTATTGAAGTATTGAGAATCCAGACTCATTTCCACACCTGTTGTGAGTTTTGCAACAAGAGGTGTCATCATTCCTATTGTCAGCAACACCGTTAATAAGACAAACGTAAGCACGGTTGTCAACATTACATTTTTTGGTGTAACAATTTTTTCAATATCTACCATAATATGTTCCTATAATGTTTGTTTGCATGAGATAGAGGATGCTCATATATGTACTTAACTACCATCTTTGCTGGCAGGGGCACTCCTGACTAACCCCTAATCCAACACTCAAAACCCATATATCCCCTCTTTCCCACTCACATTCGGGTTTATGATACAGTCGATGTATTGTGTGATCGATCAATAGCGTTTTAATCACTGTATTGCATGGAATCTTGCAAATTTTGTCACAGGGGCCACTTTTTGGTAACTTTATTATACTTGATTCGCATAAATAGTTAAACTGTTAAGTCAGAATGCTAACTGACATTATTTTTGAAAATCAATTGAATCATTCCTTTTAAGGATATTATATTGAGGATAACGAATCGGATTCCGGGCTAATCGAAAGTACTGTTTATACATTCAAAAATAGATATAAAGAGGCGGCACATGACAATTTTTGATACTTTTATCTCATGGTTCTCATTGAATATCGCAAACGCCCTGTTCATATTTTTAGTTGTCATAGCCACCATCGTTGTTGCAAGAACCGTTGACAAACTGCTAAAGACCAGGTTAAAACTGCTAAGTGATAAATTTGACATTGATGAAACGGTTTACGGGCTTGTAAGACGCATTGCCGTTGCTTTCGTATATCTTGCCGGCATCATCATAATAGTTAGCAGTATACCGTTTCTTGAAAATATATCGTTTGCCATTTTTGCAGGTGCCGGGTTTGCCGGACTTGTCATAGGTATGGCAGCCCAGAGCAGTCTTTCCAACATTATTGCAGGTGTAGCATTAGCATTATTCCGACCATTTAGAATAGGGGATATTGTAACCATTCATGATGAATATGGGGAAATATCAGACATCACGCTCGGGCACACTGTAGTTACCACATGGGATAACCGCAGGCTCATCATACCAAATCACATAATAAGTGACGAGGCAATAATCAACTGGTCTATCAGCGACCCCACTACACTCTGGCCACTTGATATCGGTATCGGCTATGACGCTGACATTGACCATGCACGCCGCATAATGATCGAAGAGGCTAAGAAACATGAACATATTTTGCACCTCAATGAAATACGCAAATATCATCCGGAGATTGTTGGTGGTAAGGAGATAAAAGTTATTGTGACAGAACTTGGTGATTTTGCCGTAAACCTGCGCCTGACTTTTTGGGTGGCTAATCGCTCCTTAGCATTTATCACAGGATGTGAACTTATTGAATCCATTAAAAAAAGATTCGATGCAGAGGGTATTGAAATACCATATCCGTATAGAACAATCATATACAAAAAAGACATAATTGAAAACTAATCCACATATATCAGGAGATAAAAAGTAGCATGAAATATGTTGTATTTACAGACATGGATGGGACTTTGATAGACCATGATACATATTCTTATAAGGCCGCAAAGCCCGCGCTTTTAGCACTAAAAAAGCAGGATATTCCGCTCATATTTTGCACCAGTAAAACGCGGGCAGAGATTGAGGTATATTTGAAAGAACTTGATCTGCCCCATCCGTTTATATCAGAGAACGGTGGTGCAATATTTATTCCGAACAATTATTTTGATGTGGAATACGATTACACAAAAGAGATGGCGGGATATAACATCATAGAACTTGGGACTGATTATGGTACCTTAAGAAAAAACCTTGCCAGTATCCGTATGTCTGTGAACTTTGAAATAATCGGGTTTGGGGATATGGACGTTGTTGGTGTCAGCGAAGATACCGGTCTTGACATAGAGTCCGCCAGGCTTGCAAAAATTCGGGAATATGATGAAGCATTCAGATTAGGCAAGGGCGGCGATTCGACGTATGCAGTAAATCGTTTGATAGGACTTATCAAGTCTCATGGTTTAAATCATACACGTGGGGGCAGGTACTGGCACATCATAGGTGATAATAACAAAGGAAAAGCTGTAACGATCCTATCCGGAATATTCCGTGAGCAATTTGGTGATGTAAGGACAATCGGACTCGGGGACAGCCAGAATGACCTTCCGATGCTCCAGGCTGTGGATATTCCATTGCTTGTCCAGAAGCCGGGTGGTGAATATGACACATCCATAACGGATATCAGGATAAACAAAGTCAAGGGAATCGGGCCTGTTGGCTGGAACCTTGCAATGCTCGATATACTTATGGCATGATCGTATGCTGATTGTGGTATTATTATTGTTAGATTTCAGTAAATAACACTTTTTGCTACAACAACCATTCAAAAAACAATTTGACATTCAAATTCATGAATTTAAGAGATCGTAACAATAAAATTCCCATAATATTAAATATAATTTATCCATTCCTTTGACTTGACTTTCAAAGATATAGTGAAAAACAATATCATACGACCAAATCGCTGTATGGCCTAGCAGAATGGGTAATAGTCTGATTTGAAAAGTTAGGCCACACATTATGAAATTTAAAGGTGAGCCTACTGCTTCCGATTAGTAAGGGAGATTTGTTGGGATTTTACGTTTCTTTGAAAGTCAAGTTTAATATATTCTGAATGAATGAATCATGACAAAGAAATTTAACCACAGAGGACACAGGGAGACATTGCTTTTTTCTCTGTGTCCCTCTGTGTTCTCTGTGGTTTTTCGAACCATTCCAGAAGATAATAAAAAGTCTTGTAAATGGCCTTCGTCTTCTATTTGTTTCATGGTAAATCCCATTCCATAGATGGAGTTTAGGGATAATTACTGTGGTGGCCATTTGGCCCAATGATAAATAAGGAACTTATTAAAACTGAAAAAGGAAAAACATTTCATCCAGATTATGTGGAAATTACTGATCCGCGTGTGCTGGAGAGAATCGCGAATCGAAGAACTGAATCCGAGAGACAATTTAGTAACGATAAATGGGGATACCGACGTGACAGAATGTCAAACAGGGGTGGGATTGAAACAGAATTATACATATTGATTACAATGATCACTACATTGCTAACTGCGATTACAGCTTTTTCTGTGGG
>JBQVLY010000082.1:0-7226 GCA_052361065.1 Methanosarcinaceae archaeon
GCTGATTACGCGTGGGAAAAGCATCCTGTTGTAAGGATTGATTTCAGCAAGTCAAAGGCAAAAAACAGCAATGAATTGATAAACTATATTGTATACCAGCTTGATAAAACAGCTCTGCAGTATGTAATCAAGCTTGAGCAGACGCAATATGACATTAAGTTTGATGAACTTTTGACCAGACTGAGTGAAATCAACAAAGTTGTTGTTCTTATTGATGAATACGATAAACCGATAATTGACAATATTGAAAATCCGGAACTGGCTGTTGAGCTTCGAGAAATATTAAAAGGCTTTTATACCATCATCAAGGCTTGTGATGAATATATCAGGTTTGTGCTTTTAACAGGCGTAAGCAAGTTTTCCAAAGCAGGAGTTTTCAGCGGGTTGAACAACCTGGAAGATATTTCCATGGATACAAGGCATTCATCGCTTCTCGGAATAACAAGAGAGGAGATGGAGCACAGTTTCAAAGAATATATAAATCAATTCGCGAAATCAGAAGAGATAAGCAAATCCGACCTGATTAAAAAGATAACATACTGGTACAATGGTTTTTGTTTCAGCGGAAGTTGCGAAAAGGTGTTTAACCCCTTTTCACTGCTTCTTTTGTTTAAAAAACTTAATTTTGGAAACTACTGGTTTGAAAGCGCTACACCAGGTTTTCTGATAAAGCTGATGAAGGAAAAAGACTTTGAAATAACGAGGTTGAAAGAAATGGAGGTGAGGGAGGAATCGTTTGGCACCTATGAACTTGAAAATCTCGCGGTGCTTCCTCTTTTGTTTCAAACCGGCTATCTCACGATTAAAGAATATGACAAAGATTTTATGACCTACATTCTGGGGTATCCAAATTTTGAGGTTGAAAACAGCTTTCAGTATTCTCTTTTGAGCAGTTACAGCGGCATACACGTGGACGGCTATTTGATAGATTTGATACGAACGCTCAGAAACGACGATTTTGAAACATTTTTTGACACCTTGCGAATCTTTTTTGCCGATATTCCCTATGATCTTCACATAAAAAAAGAAAAATATTATCAAACGGTTTTTTACCTGATATTTTCTCTTATTGGCTTAAAAGTCGAAGCGGAAGTAAAAACAAACAAGGGCAGGATAGATGCTGTCATTATTGATAAAGAGATCTATATTTTCGAATTCAAATTTAATGGGGACAAAGACCGGGCATTAAACCAGATAAAAGAGAAAAAATATTTTGAAAAATATCAGGGCAAAGGAAAAAAGATTTATCTGTTCGGAGTTGAGTTTGCAGACAAGAATGTGGGGGAATGGGTGGTTGAAAAAACTTTTTAATTCACAATTCAAGCTTTGACACTGGATTCAATTCAAGCTTTGACACTGGATTCTTGATCCAGAACCAAGACCAAGAGGGAGGGTAAAAAGCGATGCAATTAAACATAAAAATGTTAGAGGATAAGGTGAAAAAGGTGGAGGCTGAGGTGGTTGACCTAAGGGAGGTTATTAGAAAGGCTATCTCTGAAGAGGTTGATATAGATGAATTAGCCTCCTCAATTGTTAGTCACGCTGTTACAGAAGAAGATAGTACGGAGATACTTATGAAAATGAGGAGGCAAGGAGAGGACTGGTGGCGTCAGTGGTAAAATATACAATTGATACGTCTTTCGCTGTCAAGGGGATAGTTCCTCCTCGAAGAAAGAAGCGAGATGAGATACTGGAAAAGCAACAAAAGATGCATAAAATAGCACGCTCTTACTTGGATAAAGTCAGGGATAAACATGCTGAAATGTATATCCCTGCAGTTGCCTTGATTGAGACTGCAATAGTCATATCTCGCATTACTAATAATGAAGATGACTCAAGAAAAGCGGTATCTTTTCTCAGACGAAATGCCGCTCATGTGTTTTATGAACATGAAATTCTGGAGGAGGCTATCTCTTTCGGCATCGAGGCAAAGGCGAGTGGCTACGATACCATATTTTTGACCATAGCTGAGGTTACGCAATCTGAATTATTAACTGACGATTCGCTCCAGCATAAGATTGCCCTGAGCAGAGGAATTGTTAGTTATCTATTGAGGGATATGGTTGAAAACGATTGAAAACGATTGAAATTTGCCCATCTATATACGTATAAAAACAATTGGTTTCATTTTTTATGCATTATAATTGAGACCTTTGAAAAATGCTCAATTTTGTTCAAGTTCAAGCAAGGCGAAAATTTTAAATGCAGGAATACATTGGATATTTCGAGGCTTAAAATTTGAGACTGAGGTCCCTCCGATGGCAGGAGACAAAAGGGGGCGTTTTGCAAAGGTCTCAATTTGACTGTTGTTATCGATCTGTCTATGGGAGGTAAACAATGCTTAAGCGTATTTATATTGATAATCATAAAAGCCTGGTCAATTTTGAGGTTTTCCTCAATCAAATCAATCTGTTTCTCGGTATTAACGGGGCAGGGAAATCCGCAGTTTTTGAGATATTAAGAAAAATCAAGTGCCTTGTAGCAGGAGACGGCAAGGTCATTGAGTTATTTTCCTTTGATAACTGCACGCGCTGGCAAAGCTCTTTGCTTCAAACCTTTGAACTGGACATAGCAGGTAACGGAGGAACTTATCAATATAGGCTGACTATTGAACATGATGACAGGGGAGAAAAAGCCAGGGTAAACCATGAAAGCCTCCATTTTGACAACAAGCCACTCCTGGCATTTGAAGACGGAAACGCACAGCTATACAGGGATAATCATTCCGAAGGTCCGGAATACCCGTTTGACTGGTCTCGATCGGCTCTCGCCTCTATTCTGCCGCGTAGCGACAATACGAAACTGAGCTGGTTTAAAGAGTGGATGGATCATCTCGTGGTTATTCAGATCATTCCGAGCCTGATGATTCAGGACAGTCCAAAGGAAGAAACTCAACCTTCCGACTATTTTGAAAATTTCGTTTCCTGGTATCGCCATGTTTCGCAAGACCAGGGCCTGGCCTTTAAACTGATGACTGATCTAAAGGGAATTCTGCCGGGGTTCGAATACTTCAAATTTGAGGCTACAGGAGAAAAGCACCGTTTACTTAAGGCATATTTCAATAGTAAGGAAAAAAACGCTTCGGTTGGATATACTTTTGGAGAACTGTCTGACGGCCAGCGTATGCTGATTGCTCTGTACAGCCTGCTTCATTTCTCCTGCTCCGACACTAAGTTTGCATACACACTTTGCCTTGATGAACCTGAAAATTTTCTTGCATTGCCTGAAATACAACCCTGGCTTGTATCACTTTACGATCACTGCATGGATGGGGACGTGCAGGCGCTTTTAATATCCCACCATCCTGAGCTGATTAATTACCTCCTGGCTTCACCGGTCGGATACTGGTTCGAGCGCCAAAGCAACAGACCTACCCGGATCAAATCCGTCACGGCAGACAAGAAAGATGGAATCCCCATATCCGAACTGGTGGCGAGGGGGTGGTTGAATGAATGACTATTCCGTATTTGTTGTACTTTGTGAAGACCGGCAGCATGAAGTATTCATGCGGGCTTTTCTGGTCAGCCGCGGAATTCCCGCCCGCCGGATAAGGGTAGAAATAGCGCTCGAAGGCAGAGGCTCCGGGGAACAGCAAGTTCGCAGAAAATATCCCGAAGAGGTTAAGGCTTATCGCAGCAAGTGCAATTATTTGAATATTGCTCTGGCGGTTATGATAGACGCTGACATGAGAAGGGTTGTCGACCGGCTGAACGAGCTGGACGTATCCTTGGCCAAAGCTGAATTGGATAGGCGACAGTCAAATGAAAAGATCGGGATCTTTGTCCCAAAGCGTAACATAGAGACATGGATTCATTACCTTATGGGCAAAATAGTAGATGAAGATACGGCCTATCCAAAGCTGAAAAAGCAAAGCGAGTGTAAACCACTGGTAGAAGAATTAGCGCAGAAATGCAATCAACCGCTTGAACAGGAAGCTCCTCCTTCATTGCAGGCAGCCTGTACAGAACTACAGCGGATTATGTAGCTGACAGGATATTCGCATGAGTATATTTGTAAGAAAAGGCACCGGCAAAACGGTTCTGTATGCAGTCATAGAGTCGCTGAATCAAGCAGCTCTTTACAATCGGGATGTGCAGCCAAAGATTTTGCCCCAGTATTTTTTTATCAATTCAGCATAGTTTTGTGAAATGTGTAGGTCTGACATCTGGATTTAACCTAAGTTGAGCGATTTTTGGGGAAGAAATGTGCTGAGATCTTGATGCATAAGGGTTTGCGAAAACCGCAGGCATACCCGTGGATATGTCGAGGATTTTTGCGAATCCTTGATGCGCAAGAGATCAGTGCAGATCGAGCCAAAAATCGCTAAATTTAGGTATAAGGAACGTGGACGAAATAATTTCCCCAACTATGCATCACAGCTTCAGGCCGCCTTTGTCCGATCTCAAATCCCAAAAATATTGAAATAGCTCGCTATTCCTTCAACTTTTGTGATCTGAGATCAAACAAATTCGACCCAAATCTGTGCGCCTACTTGTGGAAGTTAATTCGTCCACGTTCCTAAGCCTTTCTTGATTCTGATACCTTGTAAGCAATCTTCTCATCAGGGTTGATATTTCGCCACTGCTTCGGAATAAAAAATGTGCGTAGTTTGGGATAAAGGCCAGCGAAAGTATATTGATTTATCGTAGTGCTGTAGTATATTAGAAAATTGCTGGAATATGTCATCCGACACGACAATCGACGTCTGAAAACAATAAAGTCATACGATGTATAATCATTTTTTCGGTTTCAAAGAAAAACCCTTCAAGCTGGTACCCAATCCGGACTACCTGTTCTTGAGCAAAAGCCATGAAGAAGCGCTTGCCCATCTGAAATATACAGCAGTGGACGGAGAAGGATTTGTTGAGATCCTTGGAGAGGTCGGGAGTGGAAAAACAATGCTGTGTCGGGCTTTTCTTGAGAACCTGGATGCCAATACGGAATCCGCCTATATTTTCAACCCCAAAATGGATGCGATTGACCTCTTAAAATCCATAAACGACGAATTCGACATCCTCTCAGACCAGGACAGCATCAAAGCGCTCATTGATACGTTAAATGCATTTCTGATGGGAAAAAGGGCCGAGGGGAAAAAAGTGATCCTTTTAATTGACGAGGCCCAGAATTTAAACAAAGAAGTTCTGGAACAGATCCGACTCCTTTCAAATCTGGAAACCACAAAAGATAAGCTCCTGCAGATCATCCTGGTGGGGCAACCGGAACTGGGTGAAATGCTGAGATCCTATGATCTCCGGCAGATCGGACAACGCATATCCTTAAGGTGCCGTTTGCTGCCTTTGTCTTATCAGGAAACAAACGCATATATTCAGCATCGAATCCATCTGGCATCCCAAAAACAGGTCGCCATATTTTCTCGCAATGCGATACGTAAAATATACAAATATTCAAGTGGTAATCCACGGTTGATCAACATTACATGCGACAGAGCTCTGCTGACTGCTTATGGTTTCAATTGCCACAAAATATCAAGTAGAATTGCCAAAGCGGCGATAATCGAGCTGTCCAACCATGGCGAAATAAAACGATACGTTGTTCAAGCAGGGCAAAAGCGCCTGATCTTGCTTTTCGTTCTGTGTGTCGCTCTTGGAGGAACTTTTTTCTACCAAACAGCGAACCCATTACCCAAGGCAGTCCTGCCGGTTCCGACGCCAACGGCTCAAATCGAAGCCCGGCAGAAAGAGATTATTGAACCGGTTTCGATTGAATCTGCAAAAACTAAAATGCCGGCGATGGCCACTGGAATTTTTGAACCGGAAAAGGGTAATGCCATGCCGGATTTCAAACAAATGCTTGTAACCTTACCCGCAAAAACCACCCGGGCGATGTCAGTAAAAACCGTCTCGAATAAATGGGGGATCAACGCAAGGATGTCACCTGATTTAAACGGGTTCGAAGATGATGAGGCGTTTTTTTCTCTGGCTGCTCTGCAAAATGGTCTCATCCTCCAACTGATTGACGACAACCTGAACCTGATATTAAATTTAAATCTATGCGCTATCTTGAAATTTGAACTTCCAGAAAACCATTATCCGATTTACCTGACGGTTATCAAAGCAAAAAACCATGCACTGACCTTATCTGACGGCAAAACAGGGCGTAAAATCAATGTGTTGTATGATGATATCGTCAAATACTGGACCGGCACGGGGTTTGTTTTCTGGAAAAATTTTTATAACTACCAGAGAATCATACCTCGTAATTCACCGAAAGAATCAATCATCGCCTTAAAAATGCACTTACGGGATATTGGGTTTAAAAATATTGAAATAAATACGAATTATGATTCATTCACACAACTGGCAATAAAGGCGATTCAGGCCAAACACGGTATTCCAGTAGACGGAATTGTCGGACCGCTGACCAAAATAGTTTTGTACAATGAAAAAAAACTTTTTGCGATTCCGCATTTATGGCAAACCATGAAAGAAAGAACCAAACGGTAATGATCTCTCACAGAGGACACAGAAAAAAACTTTTTAATATAAAATTAGTGCCTGAACGGAAACCCACTGTTTTGAGGTTCGTATCGAGCGGCTGCCTCTATGCTATCAGGAGGTTATTCTTTTGAGTTCTATCTTAAAAGCCCTGAAAAAACTCGAACAGGATGCTGATACTACGTCAGGAGTGCCAGCAAGGATAATCGTAGGGTCCACTAACCGTCCGCGGATAAGACCGATTATTACCCAAAGCCTGATCATTGTAACGACAATTGCAATCTTTGCAGCCATCGGATTTATCATCAGCAAACCGGCTATATCCCCAAGGCAATCACCAGCTCCTGAGACCGGAATTTCGCAAAAGACCATGGAGAAAGCTATGTTAAAAACCGATCAAATTCGCAAAGAGAGTTTGCCTCAACAGATGCTAACCTCACCTTCGCCCTCAAATGAATCTGCGAAACCGGTTGATACAATTGAAAAAACACTGAGTATCGGAATTGATGCCAAAACAGTCAAACTCGACTACACGCATACAGGAGTTGAAAAACCATCGGCATCACCTCCGGAATCGAAAGCATACTATTCCGAACCGATCCACTCAGATGTTCCGGCCCCCACCGAAATAATAGAAATAAATGACGAGGCCGGTTTAAAGCTTCAGGCTATTTCCTGGTCCAAAAACGTAAATAAGCGTATAGTAGTTATTAATGGTCAAATCTGCAGGGAGGGTGAGCATGTCAACGGGTATATCGTCAAGCAGATCCA
>JBQVLY010000083.1:0-7219 GCA_052361065.1 Methanosarcinaceae archaeon
ATGAACTTTACAGGCTATTTGTTATGTATATCGCTCAAGAACCTCTTTTATAATTCTTCCACTACTGCACAATTTACAGGTCCTTGTCGCACTCGCACTTTCCGCAGGTATATTTTGAAAACATATATTTTTCTTAAACAATGAATGGTGCCGGATGATTGTGGTTTTCTGAATTTATAGACAAATGGTTCAGAAAGATGCATGCAAATTTACTGTCGAAGTCGGGAAATCGTATATTCAAAACATGTATTCTATGTATTTACAATATAAATATAATATTATAGAAATGTGTAAAACCGCTATCAGGAAAAATTGTTTAAAATTTGCAGATACCTGCGGAAAGTGAGTATAATTCTATATATCCTGTAAATCCAGTCTCAATTCGGACAATGTAATTCCATATTTTAGTGATTTGTTTGGAATTGTGAAATTACCCATATAATGTTAAAGAAAACCTTATATAATTTTCTCTCCTTTTTATCCTCACCACTTTTCGTAAAACTATAGTAAGGAGGCACTCATACGAGTAATAAAATAACGGTTGAGGTTAACGAACAGAAGGTAACATTACCTGAAGGGGCAACACTTAAAGAAGCAATAAGTGCTTCGAACATTCCCCATAAAGATGGCACTGCAATCGGGATACTCAAGGAAATCACTGAGCGCAAAGGTGATGATATTATCTCCTATACTATTATAACACCAAAAGGCGAATTTAGTATAGAATTAGAGGGTACGGATGAAACATCAAAAAAAATATGGGCTCAACATTATAAGGATTATGAAGGTGCTCATATCCGATGGATAAATAAGGATGCTGTGGCGTTTGGACCGTTTGGTACTGATATGCGCCCAACACGGGGTGCTAAGAATTTTGAACGCTTTGAGGTGGTTTTCGGGGCAGGCGGATTTGACCCGAAGAATACTCATCTGATATTCACAAAGAACCGTCATACTTCTGATTATGGTGCTCCTGAAAACGGAGCGTTTGCAAAGATTATAAGTGGTAAGAATGTTTTACTTGAACTTAATAAAAGTGATGCAATAATCCATATTGAACCTGTAATTGAATGGGAACAAATGGCAGAGCGTATTTGCACGACCGATCTTTCTACAAAACTCGATGATGGGGTAAAAATATTCACCAATTTTGAGGTGGAACTCGTATCTGCCGCTCCTAATGGTGCAGAGCATTTCTTGTCACTTACGCGTGATGGGACATTTAAGGTTGGTGTAGTATCAAGTTCATTTATTTCTGATGATAATCTACAGGGCGAGATATGCGATTATGAGAACTTTGAGCCAAGGGTCGTTGGCACGGTTTCGATACGCACAGTTGGTAACGGTAATGGACGGGCTTACATATCCTGCGATGATCGGACTTCCAGTATTATGCATTCGGTTGTGGGACATGTTACAAAAGGGATAGAACTTATAAAACTGGCACAACCCGGCCAGCAACTTGATGTTGAAACCATACCCCGTCCGATTACGATACTTGGAATGAGTTTCAAGGAAGCGGAAGAGCAGTTATCTGAAACTGGTGTAAAACTTGTCCGGGATGGACATACTGAAGATGATGCGATTATTGTAACACAGACCCCGCCAACTACAATTGAGATTTTGGGGGCTGCAAAGGTTAAAGCATTTGGAGTACCGAACTCAAAACTTGTAATGATAGAACTGTACGACGACCTTGCACCAAAGACCCTTGATTTTTTCAGGCATGCCCTGGGTCTTCAGTTCAAACCGGTTGGACCCCTGCCTGTTTTGATGACGTATGAGAATACGTATATATTCAAAGCAGAGAGGGAAGCGGAAAAATACAAGGAGATCATGCCGGAGAATAGTCCAAAGAATAAAGTGTTATCCGGTGAGATCGGAGTTACAAACCAATCTGCAAAAAGAATGGGAATGGTTGGCGTAAAGACAGAGGATGACGATCTGTTTGGACCGACAGGTGAAAAATTCACCAGCACAAATATCATCGGTCGCATTCTGGATATTAATAAGCTTAAACATTTCAAGGATGGCGATATAATGTATGTGGCAGAATCGATTAGGGAGGAGAAGTGATGGCGACTCATGAAGATGGGACTCTCACAAAACTCGTAGTGATAAGTTCTGACAGTGTATTGCCAATTGATGCTGCACTTGAGATATACGAATCTGAAATTGACATTACGATCAAGGAAACATGCTTTGGTACGATGGTGACTGGTCCAGAGGATACGGTCAATAGGGTTGTAAAGGAAGTTGTGAAACTCGACAAGAACCATATTTTCGTAAAAGAGAGAGGATTTCCCCCGGGTGATGACAGACGTTGCCGTGCAGGTCGGGGTGGCGGTCCAAGACCGGGATTCCATTTCCTGCGAAACGAAATCGGGATATTACCGTTCATTGGAAAAGCATTGGATGATTATGATAATAATGTACCTCTTGAGAAAGTTGTACGCCCTGAAAAACTGAAAGTATCGCATTTAAAAGACATCATTGAATCTGAAATCACGAGGTGAGATATTGACAAAAGTTTTTATTTATCCGACAAACAGTCTGATCCTATCTGATCTGATCGAACGTTCCGGTCATACGCCCCTTGCTATGATGGGTGGGGTGCATGATAAAATAACTACAATCGGAATAGACTCACCTCCGCTTAATATCACGCCGGAAGACCCTAAACATGGTTTAAAATACGCAGCAGTCGAAGTTCCGGCTGGAGTGCGTGGCAGGATGTCAATTGTGGGACCTCTAATTGACGAAGCAGAAGCGGCGATAATTGTTGATGATGCTGCTATTAGTTTTGGTTGTATGGGATGTGCACGTACCAACGAATTGACAAAATTCCTGACAAGGGATAAAGGCATTCCTGTCCTTGAACTGATATATCCAAAATCTGATGAAGAAGGAAGGGAGTTTGTCTATATGATACGTGAGTTTTTGGAGTCACTTTCAAAGGAGGCTATGTTATGAGCGGTGAAGATGTACAGCGAGTGAAAGTTGCTCTTGTTTCATGTGGTTCTGAATTTGCAGGTGTACAACCCCAACTGGACTTAGCAGCCGAAAAGGTTAATGCACAACTGGTTTATCCGGAGATGGACATTTCCAGTCTTGATACTATTGAAATGGAGTTTGGTCTTCAGGTTGCAAGTGCAGATCTGAAACTCATGATGGCACGCGCAAAGGCTGTTGTCGAAGGAACTGCTCCTGTGGATGGTGTTTTTGTGACATCATGTTTTCGGTGTGCAGAAGCTGCAATTGTAAGGAATGAAATACGAAGATATATTCACCAGAATTCAGATATTCCTGTTATCAGTTATTCATTTACAGAGCGCACAACAGCAGCGACATTGCTGACACGTATGGAAGCGCTCACAACCATTTCAAGACGTAAACATTTGCTTGCACGGGAAAAACAGACCGGACTTACGGTTGGTCTTGATTCGGGGTCCACTACGACAAAAGCTGCGATTATGCGTGATAATGAGATTATAGGCGAGGGCTGGGTTCCAACTGTTAATGTAGTTGAAAGTGCAAGAAAAGCATATGATATAGCACTTGAACAGGCGGGTGTCAAAGAAGATGATATTCAGGCAATTGGGACTACAGGATACGGAAGGTTCCTGCTTGGGGAACATTTCAATGCACAACTCGTTCAGGAAGAGATTACCGTAAACTCAAAGGGTGCGGTGTATCTTGCCAATAGTCAAAAAGGACCTGCGACTGTTATTGATATTGGGGGAATGGACAACAAGGCAATATCGGTCGAGGACGGGATTCCGGGAATGTTCACTATGGGAGGTATATGTGCTGGTGCGTCAGGGCGTTTCCTTGAGATGACAGCAAAAAGACTTGGAGTTGAAATCACCGAACTTGGTAAAATTGCAGTAAAGGGCATGCAGGAAAAGGTGGAGATGAACAGTTATTGTATAGTGTTCGGAATCCAGTCACTTGTTAATTCCCTTGCACAGGGTTCGGCAGCACAGGATGTTGCGGCTGCAGCATGCCACAGTGTTGTTGAGCAGATATTCGAGCAGCAATTGCAGGAAATTGAGGTAAAAGAACCCCTCATACTTGTTGGTGGTTCATCACTTATTGAAGGTGTTCCAAAAGCACTTGGCGACCTGCTTAGGATCGATGTTATCGTGCCTCCACATTCGCAATTGATCGGTGCGGTAGGTGCTGCATTGCTGGCATCCGGTTATTTGGAGGAGTAGAGATGTCAACACTCGATACGTTTGTGGTCGAGTCAACTATTCTTGAAGAAGCTGACCAGTACAAACAGATTGTAAGTGATGCGATTAGTGACCTGGTGCTTGCACAGGCGATCAAGCATATCAAGGTAGTGGTTAAACCTGAAGATTCCCTGTTCCAAATGGCAATCGTTCTTCGGGGAGGGCTTTCTCCTGTGAAGGTCACTGATTTTGCAGAGGTAGGGGTCGGGACGTACGGGGAGAGTGAGGTTGTGATCGATATTGATAATGAGGCATACCTTCCACAGTTACTTGAGAATCTCTGGACAATGTGCGGGCGTGTCAATGTACACCAACCGGAAAGGAAAACGATCTCTTTGAGTTGTGAAAATCCGCTTGAACACATCTCTGAGATCGAAGAGATGGTTGTTGAAGACCCTCGGAGAACGTTGCAGTCAAGGCTTGTTGATATGGCAATAAGAGCTACACCGGAAGGATTCAGGGTGAGATATCATTCACTTAAGGATAATCATTTCATTTTTGTTGCAACTGAGGATATTATGGAAAAGGATTGGATTGAAAAAACTCATAAGATGTTAAATGAACTCATAGGAGGTGAGCCAGGTGGCAGCAGTTCTTGAACCTTATGTTTACGAAGGCGGGATACACAAACACGGATTGCTCCTTGAACTTTTGGAAGATCTTGGTGGATACTTGGTACAAAAGATTCCGGCAGCTACAGAAGTTACACTTGTTATGCTAATTCCTGATAAGGACGTACACTTGATGGAAGATCTATCAACCGGATTGCTTGGAAAACTGAACAAATCCCCACTTACGAGTACGGAAATTGCAGTTGTGTCCCCTACACTGGCATATCACCACCTGCCCCATTCTGCATGTGATATTGCCGAGTTTCTGCGCCGTGGTGGTGCAAATACAAATATGATAGGGCTTGCAAGGGGTATGGGCAGAAGAGTTGCAATGTCTGCTGATTATGAGCGAAAACTCATTAATGAGCATGATATCGCATTATTTTCATTTGGGACATTTCGTGACTGTATTGTCAATAAAAAACCAAAGTTGTTTGAGGGCATTGTAATACCTATTGTTGTCACAGGTGGACCTGAGATTAAGACAGAAGATATTCCCGGGGCGGATGTGTACATTGGAGGGATTGGACGTGTGTCTCATCGTTTGCGCAAAGGGCCGGAATTAGAAGGTCTTGACAGGATGAATAAAATTGTCAGTGAAGTGGTCGGCAGGGTGCGAAAAAGTATTGCAAAAGATCCTCTCGCGGTTTTACCTGCAAGAGTCATGAAAGAAATTAAAGATCAGATACCTGAGATTAATTATGTTTTAACTCCTGCACCTATTACAATTCAGCTTGATGGACTTCGCGTAAAGTTACCTTATGATGAGTTCCATGAGAAGTTGGAGAATATCGAATTCGATGAGGGTCCGCTACTATTAGAAATGGCAAATGTCATGCCATCAAAAATGAAAAATTATATATTGATTAAGATAAAACTTAAATCTGAAGTTGGTTTTGTAATATAATACAAATATAATATTTTGTATCATGCGGCATTATAATATTATGTATGATTGTATATAATTATCCCATTTTTATCTATCACAAAATATGTAGGGGATTTGGTTTATGGAAATTGAAAAAATCAGGGAAATTTTGAAAAAAGAACCTGAGGATGCTGTAGATGAACTTCTTGATGATGTCAAGAAGAGATATGGTGAAATCCCATATATCATGGATTTCATGAAAAGTATGCCTGAACTTTTGATCACAAAGGTCTTATATGATAACTCCATCATGCGTGAGTTCAAGCGCATGGATCCAAAGACAGTTGAGTTGATATCAATAGGTGTTTCCTCTGCACTTCGTTGTGATCACTGTTTGAAGATGCACATCAGAGTTGCAAACCGTATAGGGATTACAAAAGAGGAAATATTTGATGCTATTTTAATAGGGGGCACTTTGTCTAATGCATCTGTGCTTGCCAAAGGTACGCGAGCACTTGATTCTGAACTTTCTTGTGATGGAGATACTGGTGAAATGTGCGATGTGTGTGATCTCTCAATTGATAAAGATGAATAATTGAAAAATATCATGTCAAAAGCGAAAAAGGCAACACCTTGAGATTGAATTGTTTGGTGATGATGATATATGAATGCTGATAAATTGCATCAGGATATTTTAAGATACTTGATGGGTGAAAAGGTTGATTTTTTGAAATACGAACCGGACCTTTCCAGTTTAACAGGGTTTGAGCAAAAAGTGCTCGGTGAGGCAAGTAAGATATCATATGGTGCGACCATTACATATTCCGAACTTGCAGACCGAATCGGAAGCAGTGGTGGTGCACAAGCTGTGGGACAGGCATTGTCTAAAAATCCATATCCTATTGTAATCCCGTGTCACAGGGTGGTTGCAAAATATGGAATTGGGGGGTATAACGGCGGGGTTAAGTTGAAGAAATGGTTGCTTGAGATTGAAGCGAATGGACTTGATCATAAAATATGCGACCGCACGAGAGCGCAGCACGTTTCTACATCATGAACATGAAATACAAAACGGTTTTAAAGCGGTGTCGTATTTGCAGATATGAAAATGGCATTCCGGGATTTATGGGTTTGGCAGCAATGGAATGAAACGCATACTATGTGAACTGATATTCTCAGGTTGTCCCAAAAATAAAATTCCCATATAAATGGAGTTAAATTTATCCTTTAAATCAAGAACCAAGGTCAAAAATCATCATCTTTTGGACTTTTGGGACAGCCTGTTCTGATATCTTCAGTTTCGATGAAATCATCTAACACTTGATAGTTGACACGACAGTATTCTGTGATTACAGGAAAGGATAATGTCTGGTTCTGATGGATTCTGTAATTCTTAAAAAATAATCGTTATATTTCATAAGGGTTTATAACCCATCTTCGTCACTATGAAATAAAATCGCTATCGGTAGACCGTGCCATTTTTAAAATCTGTTCTACACCGCCTT
>JBQVLY010000084.1:0-7156 GCA_052361065.1 Methanosarcinaceae archaeon
CGTCAATGGTGCCAGATAACTGAGTTATAGCAGTTTTTCGCACGTCAGGTATTGCTGGTTTAGAGTCAGTATAATCAGTGTATATGGAGTCACATTTTAGGTTCCCGAAAGGAATGACCAATACCCCGCAATCTTTATCCAAATTCAAAATGATTTGTTTATCAGTGTTTGTTATGGTTATTTTATTATTTTTTGCACTCACAGTCGGTACAAATACCATACTCATCAGCAACATTGCTGCAAGCAATGCACTTATTCCAAATTTTATATTGCTTTTCATTCGATTTCACCTTTCATGTTACATTTCCCCTGTAGGCAAAACCAAACAAACTTTAAATATCTTCAAACCTATTTAGTAATGCCTTCAGGCAATGTTTGGGATTTAGACTAACTTTTGTAAAATGGACTGAACCCCAAGCACTCTATTTTTGTACAGATTAATCAATCTGAACAGTAACAACAATGCACTTTTAATATATATATATTCTGCCTTAATTAGTCAGACATGAATATTTAAATTCAAATATTACACATAATATCAAAACATAAGATTTAACACACATATGCGAATACTGGTCGTGTCCATTTACAGTTGAAAATATTTATATAGTTTAAATATAACTTCTCTTTGGAGAGATATTAATGGATTCAGAACTGAATTCATCAAATTTTTGTTGTTTGGATGAATATTGCCCAATTACATTAAGAAATATAAAAAAAATACAAGAGTCAAAGAAAGATACGTACCGATAAATCGGGCTCTACTGATATGCAACACGTGCACACGTTGCTTCAGTGAAACCAGAGGTACGATCTTTTTTGGACTTAATACCCCGGATGAATAAATACTTAGAGCACTGGCACTGATACCTGAGAAAGGAAGCATACGTGGAACGGCAAAAGCTACTGGATATGATCAGGATACAATATGCAGATGGCTTGACATTGCAGGAACGCATTGCAAAGAAGTTACCGATTATTTTTTTCCGGATATTGAGTTTGACCAAGTGCAAATTGATGAGATATGGACATACACAAAAATAAAGGAAAAAACGTTACGGATTGAAAATTTTCACCTGAAAATTACACACCTATATATTAAAATCTTCCACTACAGGCTGTCCCAAAACCAATTTTCGTTGTACAGATCTATTAGATCTTATCTCAATACGGTAATTATTGGCAAAAATTGTGTCTTTTTTACCCATTTGTAATGAAATATACATCATTTATACACATGCTTTGACTTATGGGACAGCCGACTATATCATTTTTGTGTGGAAAACTTTAATACATTTCATTTATATGAATAGGTATCATGCGGGCTCGTAGGGTAGCCAGGACATCCTAATGGGCTTCGAAATGACTGAATTTCAGTTATGAAGATACCCATTGACTCGCGTTCGAATCGCGGCGGGCCCGTTCTTGTATTTAATAACATTTGAAAATATTATTGTCAGATTTACGAAACATCATTCAACGTATCCACTTCAAAAAGCAGGGTAAAGTGCATATTCGGATTATCTAAATCAAGTGCAAAAGCATCCTTCGATTTACAAAATGTAGTCCATTACCCATAGATTTGAAACGGATACCATTCAACCCGAAAATCGATTCATATTTAATATATAAAAACCCATAATTATTGATAACAATGGTTGTTGATGTTGACATATGCGGTTTGAAGATTGGTGATGAGCATCCTGTGAGATTAATGGGTGCCATAAACCTCAGCCCCGAATCTTTTTATAAGGCGTCTGTTGCAGACAGTGATTCGATCTTGAATATTGCCCATCGCATGGTAGATGAAGGTGCAACCATAATTGATGTAGGGGCACGTTCAACATGGCCACTTGCACAACCTGTTACTAAAGAAAAGGAATTGCAAAGGTTGCTTCCCGCACTTGAGATATTGCAGGAAAATGTCGATGCCCTGATATCTGTTGATACGATGTTCTCTGATATTGCAGAAAAATCGCTCAAACTGGGTGCGGATATCATAAATGATGTATCCGGGTTTACCGCTGATAATAAGATGGTAGAAATAGTAGCAGACTATGGCTGCCATGCTGTGGTGATGGCATCCGATAAGGCGACAGGCGACCCGATCGGCATGGATTCTGTCATGGAATCGCTGGATGTGATAATCAAAAAGGCCCGGAGCCGGGGAATCGGGAACGATCAGTTGATACTTGATCCTGCCATAGGAAAATGGGTTGCTGAAAAAAAACCGATTTATGATCTTGAAACAATAGACCAGTTCGGACGTTTGAAAATATTCAATAAACCCGTACTTGCTGCAATCTCACGTAAATCATTCATAGGTGAAGTGCTTGGCAAACCTGCCAAAGACAGGCTTTTCGGATCCCTTGCAGCAACAGCAATTGTGGTTCACAAAGGCGCGCATATTATCAGGGCACATGATGTTGCACAAACACTTGATGTTATCAGGATGGCAAGTGCTATACGCAGCCAGTGCCCTGTTGTAAAAGATGGGGATTTTGAGGTATCGGTACTGGACATAACACATCCTACTGATGCAGTCATAGCAATGCGTACATTAGGTGCAACCGGAATCGGCTGCAATGTAATGAAAAATAAGACCGTAAACCGCGTTGTACATATCAGGGACATAACGACTACAGAAGCACTGATAATTAAGCAGGAAATGCTTTCAAGGGGCGGTGATGCTGCGCTTGCGCGCGATGCCGTGTCGCATGAGATTGAAAAAACTGATGTGATAATTACAGGAACCCTGTTGCAAATTGAGCGTTTGATCACCAAACTCAACGGGCAGGCGCGCAGTTTGCCGCGAGTCTCAAAAATGATACGAGAAACGCTTGATCTTCAAATGGATGTGGAATACCGTTACACAAGAGGAATACAAGTATGATAATATCATCAGCAAAACCTTTTGAAGAAATAATGGCATCACTTGGGCGTGAAAATAATGTGTTTGTGATCGGCTGCAATGTATGCGCTGCGAAACTGCATCTTGGGGGTGAGCCTGAGGTGCTTGCCATGTGTGAGCGGCTCAAGGCTGCCGGTAAGAATGTTGTTGGATGGATACTGCCAACTGCAGCGTGCAGTGTGCGTTCGTGGGAATCACTTATTGAAAAAAATGAGAGTATAAAAGATGCACATGCGATCCTTGTTATGGGATGTGGAAGTGGTACGTCTGTTGTTGCATCGATAGTAGATGTTCCTGTGTATTCTTCCAATAATACAACTTCACTTGGCGGATTAAGCCATGGTGCTGTATTGCATGATCTATGTGCGATGTGTGGGAAGTGCACAATTTCTGATTTTGGAGGTGTGTGTCCAATCACACAGTGTGCGAAGGAGTTGTTGAACGGACCCTGCGGCGGTTCGATGGATGGTAAGTGCGAGGTTGACAGGATAAAAGATTGTGCGTGGGAACGTATTTATAAAAGGCTCAACACGATTGGACGACTCGATCTGTTGTATGTTGTGCATGAGCCGAAGGACCATTCAATTTGATATATCATTTAATTACTTATTTCAGGCACAATTCCAGAATCCAGTTATGCAATCCGATCGAGAATGGCCTGAAAACATTTGGGGTGTTCACGTTCCATAAACTGCACTACATTTCCAAGATTATCTCCGTGAATATTCAGGTGTTTCTGAGGTCCGGCAAGAGGCAAACTACGTGCTGCCTCCTCTTTTTAATTCGAAATGCTTTTCACATAGCACACTTATATGTGTTGTGAAGAGGGGGTCATATGGCCTAATTGTAAATTATTCTTGTGGAGTGATATCAATAATATTTCCACGATCTTCATACACAAAAATCCCCGCAGGAAGCATCTCGGCAAATTCATCAGATACCAAACACTCACGTAATATTCTAATCTCCTCAATGTCCAAAAGATCTTTTGGAATTAAAAGATCATAGTCCTCTTCAGCAACCCTTATAAACTTCAACCCTGCCTCGTCTGCAGCAAAACGCAAACCAAATCCGACATCTGCGCGTCCGCTATTTACCGCATCACAGACAGCGCGGTGCGTCTTTGCACCGGAATCATAACCTGCTATTAAACCGGTCATTTCACGAATTGAAATGCCCTTTTCCCCGGCAAGTTCACCAAGTTTAATATCCAGAAGCGCACGCGTCCCCGACCCACGATTGCGGTTGATAAGACGATGAGCAAGTATATCTCCGATATTTGATATCCCACTGTCATGCCGGACGATCAAACCCTGCTCGCGCCTGTATCCCTTGATAAGTACGACACCGGACAATCCCATTCTTTTGATGATAGGTATATTGTACTCGCCTGAAATATCCGGCATATTTACACCTGCAATATCAGCAGTTCCATTTGAAATGGCACTGAAGCCGCCGCTTGAACCTGTAGCAATAGCCCTGATCCTGAGTCCTGTAAGGTCTTCGATTACATCGATGCCCGGGCATGTGCCCCCTACAAACAAGACATCGGGTCGTATCACATCACCGAACAATGTCACAATAACAGGCGTCCCTGCATCCATATATTCAACCTCAGGTCGGATCTCGATAAAACCATCCGCATCCGCAAGTGTGGTTATTGCACCTGAACCTTTATCGGCAGGATATACCTTTCCACGCACAAGCCCCACAGGCAAGAGCTGATGTCTTCCCTTTGAACGTATGCTCGTGCCAAGAACTGCGGTCGTTGCTGTTTTTGTGTCAGTGCTTGCTCCTATGGCGCGCCGTATGAGAGGTGCTACGAATTCATTGAAAATGGTAAGTGCGGATGTGGGATTCCCAGGAAGTCCGATTGTTGGCACGCCACAAATTAATCCGATCACAACAGGTTTGCCAGGCTTTATGTTTATACCATGCGCAAGGGTTGTACCTTTTTCATCGATTATTTTATACATGATATCCCCTGCGCCGGCAGATGTACTGCCGGATGTCAAGACGATATCGCATTCCCCTACTGCAATGTCAATCGCTTCTTCCATGTCCCGATCATTATCGCGGACAATTCCATACATAACGGGTATTGCGCCGCATTCGATTACACCTGCGCTGAGTGCATATGAATTTGTATCATATATCTTACCTGATCCAAGGGGCTCTCCTGGCCGGAGAAGTTCATCACCTGTGGAGATTATGCCAACCTTGATACTTCCTATAAGGACTTCCCGTTTCCCGATTGCACCGAGTACACCAATCTCACGTGAACCGATACGGGTACCTTTTCGAAGTACGCGCTCACCCCGCATGATATCGGATCCGGTGCGCATGATGTTCTCACCGATGTGTACGGGGCGGTCTATGAATATCTCGTTACCTTGTCGTTTTGTTTGCTCGATCATCACAACAGCATCAGCGCCATCCGGTATAGGGGCACCTGTGGCGATATCGACTGCTTTGCCGTCACCTACAAAAAACCTATCTGAGCATCCGGCAGGCATAGAGCCTACAAGTATTACTGTGCAGGGATTGGTCTCACTTGCTTGATACGTATCTTTTGCCTTAACGGCATAACCGTCCATCACAGATTTGTTAAATGAAGGAACATCCACCTGTGAGATGATATCTCCTGCAATGATGCGATTGATTGAGTCTTCAATAAGTATAGATTTCGTTTTTAGCTTGATGTCAATCTCATTTACAAGAATACGTGCTTTTTCAACTGATATCAGTTCACGGAATTCTTTTTGATGCATATGATCTCGATCCACTTTTTATTCAGGTCCGATCCCGTAAAAACATTAATGCTAAGGATTTATCGGTGTGCCGGTGTTCTGTGTGATGTGTTCAAATGCCACAATCATTTTTCTGGTAATCGGACCTGGTTTTCCATCACCTATGACACGCCCGTCAACTTTTATGATCGGGGCGGATTCGGCAGCTGTGCCTGTTACGAATATCTCATCTGCTGTGTAGAGGTCGAACATACCGATATTTTCCTCTGTGATCGAATAATCCATATCCTTTAAAATCTCTATCGCTGTGGCTCTTGTTATGCCCCTGAGGTTATTGATGGTTGGAGGTGTTACTACCCTTCCGTTCTTTATGACAAAGATGTTGTCGCCCGAACCTTCTGAAATATAGCCGTTGTTGTCAAGGAATATTGCCTCATCCCCACCTTTTTCGTTCGCTTCGATCTTTGCAAGGATGTTGTTGAGATAATTCATAGATTTGATGTTCGGAGAAACTGCATCCGCCGCGTTTCGCCTGATTGCGACTGTTATTGCGGTCAAGCCAACTTCATAAAGGTCACCGTACAGAGCACCCCATTCCTGTGTTATTATGTAGATATTTGGTGTCGGGCATTTGCGGGGATCAAGTCCCAAATCGCCCACACCTCTTGATACTATGGGTCTGATGTAAGCGTCTTTTAAGTTGTTTTTTCTGAGGGTCTCAAGAATCGCTTCCCCCATTTCCTCTTTTGATATCGGTATCTTAAGCGCGATAGCTGTTGCAGAGTCATATAACCTGTCAATGTGTTCATCTAACTTGAAAACACGTCCATTGTATGCCCTTATGCCTTCAAAGACACCATCACCGTACAGGAACCCATGATCATAAAGGGAGGTAGTAGCCTTGGATTTTGGCACGTATTCACCGTTTGAATATATCAGTAATTCACTCATGTATTAAGCCTCATTAAATATGATGTTATAAGCATTCCTGATATTGACAACAGTCTATATTAATATTTATGTTGGTAAGTGAATTTCCAATAATTTGCTACGAAAATAACATTTTCATTCTCATGGGCGTTTTGAAATTAATAAAAACATGCGCGCGGGATTTTATGATTGGAAGGGCACAGTTCCAAAATCCAGTTATCTCAGTGAATATGGAATAAAAATTCACCGCAGAGCACGCAGAGGATATTACATTGGCAACTCTGCGCCCTCAGCGTATTCTGCGGTGAATTTCTTATAATAATCGATGAATTAAATGTTAATTTAGTATGTTTTACTTAAAGTCGGTGTATAAAAATAACTGGAAAATGGGATAGTGCCCTCACATATCTGCTGCGGTTGGGACAAAAAATAGTGTGGATTTTTTAAGCGTAAGTATATACCTGAACAGTTTTCAAATTCCCCCCTATAACTTAAAATCGACCTCAATCGTTTCCTTCAGCATGTCCTTGAACCCCATAATTTCTAGTGTTCTCTGGGACTTTCC
>JBQVLY010000085.1:0-7130 GCA_052361065.1 Methanosarcinaceae archaeon
CAATTCCCGCAAGGGCAACTATAAGAGTACTGTCAATTGTATATCCAATTTTGTTCAATTTCTCAACAAACCTGTTTACATCGGTTGCATTGATGTTTTCCGACTTCACTTCTGCTATCCAGTAGTGCTCACCATATCTTGCCACTATATCAAATTCATTGCCATCAATGACCCGCTGTTCAACTTCTGTGAACTTTGGCAATTTGGTGTGGTGTAGTTCCAGTCCACCGAAATCCCTGAACAATTCCCTCACCCTTGATTCGCTTCCTTTCCCAAGTTCTCTCCGGTATGCAGTGATCATCTCCTCGATCTTCCTGTCAAATGCATCCAGCCTTTTTCCGTCTTTTATGAAAGAAAGTTCCATCTGTAGGGGATATGCTATAGAGAGCCACATTTCAAGCATCGGGTCCGTAATGAAATATTCCACTCCATTTCTGGTCACAAAACCGGCCTGTTCAAGAAAACGTAAAGGGCGTGACAATTCCTGTGGTATCTTTGTTGTGTATCTAGCTATTTGCGATTGTTTTGTGCTGCCGGATGCTATGGCTTTTAAAATCTCGATATGGAACCCTATGTTCCTCCGCTGAAAGGTATTTTCAAGCGAGTCTGTGAAATACACAAAGATTTTTCCACTGGTATCAAACACATCCCTGTCGAATGCATGGATTATAGATTTTTGATTGACCTGCTTTAGCGAATTGGCGTGGCAGTATTCGATTATGCGGTCCGCGAGTACAGCAAGATAATATGGAAAACCACCACTTGCAGCTATAAGAAAATTCAATAATTTTTCACCGATAACCAATTTGCTTCTTTTTAAGTGCGTGGTTACAAAACACCTGCTCCAGTTGTAATCGAACGATCCGACCGATAAGATATCAAAGTGCCCGAACAGCGGCGATGCACTGCTGGTAAGTATTCCCTGCATCATTCCAATAGCTGAACCTGCAATAACATAGTAAACACCGCGTTGTGTTTGTATCTTTTGCCTGAGTAGATCGATCATGTCGATATTGAAATTCTGCACCACCTGAAATTCATCCAGTATTATGATCGATGTATTTCCTGTGTGCTTGCTAAGCAGATAGGGTAGATCAAATATTCGACTTGCGATACCAATATCAGGCTTTTTGTCCAGTTCATTTAGCACTGCAATGAGATCAGATGCAAGTACAGGCAGACGTTCGATGGTTTTCACAATAAGGTCATTGAGATTCTCACGGGGTTCGATGGTTGCTGATTCGGCCCCGGGTATTTGCTCCAGAAATGAATATAGCACAGCAGCAGTGTACTTGGTCAAAAAAGAACGTTCTGTCTCACTGAATAACAGATATATGTGTACTGGTATTGTATCCGGCTTTTTCAACCGCTTTTCAAATTCATAGAGTATTGAGGTCTTACCTGATTTTCGAAGTCCGATGAGTGCATAATTTCGCCCGGTACTGAGCAGCCGTTCAAGTATTTCAGAACGGTTGAAAAATTCATCTCCTGTTACTGGTGTTTGTGTGTCGATCATTGTTAAGCACCTTTGCATATAAGCATGAGTGCTTATAATCATTCATGCTTAATAATGCTTATGATGTGCCAGTTTAATTGTAAAGTTTTATTCCTTTCATTCCAAGCTGCCGCATTCACATGCCCTCCGCTTCCGGGTCCGGATGATCAGGATGCATGGCCCCCAGTGGAATAATACTAGGATTATCCTTGCAGATGCCTGATATCCAGTCATTGATGCTTTATACCTGGTCAGGACGGGTGGTAACTGAGAGGGGGACCTGGATATCCTGCCTGTTGATGCGGCAGAGGGGTTCTGGAAATGGGGCTGTGACCTGCGCTCTGTTGTGGATGAGGTCTATGATACTTCGGCCCGGCTGCCGGGGTCAAAGGTGGGAGGGATACTGATGTATGTGGAGCTGGAGTGAGTTGAAATGGGTTAACCGGAAGGGCTGCGGTCCTGCTGGTGGCCAATGGGATAATCAAGACAGCCAAGCAGCTGTCGGAAGTGTCAAGGACTGCGGTGGGGAGCAGGGCTGTGAGATTGGAATTCATGCTCGGAAGGGCGATAAGGGATAAATAATTCTTTTAAGTGCTCAGGTTGGTGACTGCACATCGTATGATTATTTAGAATAACATAAGTACTTTAAACTATTATAGGACAACAGATTAGATATGATGTTTGTTGGGAGGTTATGAAGAAATACTTCAGAAAAGGGAAACGAAAAAAGAAAGCTTAGTGATTAAAATAGGGTATCATTCCCAATGGTTTTATGAAAGCGTTCACGAAAGTGATTAAATATAATAATTGATTAACATTATAGAATGAAATAAGTTATTCCATTAGAAATTGAATCATTACCTTTTCAAACACAAGATACGGCCGTAGGAGCTTGTGCAACATCTGCTTGTTGGATATCATTAGATCCTTTAAGTAATCTTTTTGGAATTCGAAAATATTTGCCTTATGAAGTAACTGAAATATTGATTATTTTCCCTTCATTATCATGTAATTTTCCTTCTGAAGGTTCAACTTTATTACAAATTAAAAGCCACTTTAATTCTATAGGTTTAGATACAGAATTTATAAATATTAATGAAATTATTGAAAAAATTTCAGAATATAATAATTCAGATGATATTGTTGCTGATGCTGTAAGAGCATATTCAAAGATGGGACTTCCAATTATTGCAGGTATTGGTTCAAGGAAGAAAATGGGTGGCAAATCAGATTATCATGCTGCTGTAATCAGTGGATATCGCTATAATGAGGGATAATTAAAAGAACTTTATGTTCATGATGACAAAATAGGCCCTTATAGTAGAGTAAAACCAATTGGGAAATTTAATAAATGGGATAATGAGTGGCTTCAATCATATTCCGATATAAATGTCGAAACGTTAATTATTCCTATCTATCCAAAATTGAGGTTAAGTTTCATAAAAATGTGCAAAGTATTTCTACGATATAAAAGAAAAATTGAAGTTATTAATTCAAAAACCTTAGGAAAAAAGGAAGGATTAACTCCAGAATTATATTTAATGGAATCAAAAAATTATACAAATTCCATATGGAGACATTTCTTTGAGAAAACAGAAAAAATTCTTCTAACAGATTTCCCGGGATTTTTGTGGATTATTAGATTCCATTTCAAAGGAATTTCAATTGTTGACTATGTTTATGACGGAACATCCGTTTTTTCAAGAGAAGTGTGTAATATTATTTTCAAGTATTAAACTGGCGTAGTTGATTATGGAACTGGAAACTATTTTACAAAAGATCGTAAACGGGCAGATGGATGTTGATTCTGCAATTATGCAGATAAGATCCATGGGTTTTACACCCGTTTCGGATATTGCAAAGATTGATACTCACCGCATGCAGCGTACCGGGGTTATGGAGGCGATACTGGCTGAGGGTAAACGTTCTGGTGATCTGGTTAAGATTGCAAAGATGCATGTGGAACATGCCGGGCGGGCGCTGCTTACGCGCGTGTCGGAGAGTCAGATAGAAGCGGTGCGAAATGCATTTGATCAAGATAACATTGAGTGGAATCAACGCGCTCGTACAGCTGTTGTCCACAATGGCACTTCGCGCCAAAAATCCGGTGGTGTTATCGGTATCCTGTCGGCTGGCACGGCTGATGTGGGTGTTGCCGAGGAGGCGCGTGTGGTTGCATGTGAGATGGGGTGTGAGGTTGTGGCTATCTACGATGTCGGTGTTGCGGGAATTCACAGGTTGGTGCCACAAATAATAACACTCAAAGAGCGCGGCGTTTGTGCTGTTGTGGTCGCAGCCGGGCGCGAGGGCACGCTTCCGACAATTGTTGCGGGTTTGATCGATGTACCTGTGATCGGTGTTCCTGTGTCCACAGGATACGGCGCAGGCGGCGGCGGTGAGGCGGCGCTTTTGTCTATGCTGCAATCCTGTTCTGTTATTAGCGTTGTCAATATCGATGCGGGATTTGTTGCAGGGGCTTTTGCAGCGCAGATCGCTAATATCGTGGCGGCGCAGCGTAGAACAGGTGAGCAGGATTAATAGTGGATGTGACACTAATCACGAAGAATAAGGTTCTCCAGCACTTCAGCCATCACCCTGTGCCGGATTAGATGTTCATGTATATGTTCATGCGCCCTGCGTATTGCATAACCATCCTCAATCCACTTAATGGACTGCGAATAATCCACCTGCATTAACGTTAGTCCATATGCTAATGCAGGCTCGATTCCCTCTTCATACGAGTCAGGGTTAAGCATATGTTCCAGCCATTTGACATCACGAACACCACTTCCAACCATCATCAATGCAGTGACGACCTTACGGACCATATTCCACAGGAAACTGTTTGCCTGTACATCGATTGTTGTAAGTGGTCCATTGACCCTGACATCAATGTACTCAACAGTGCGGATAGTGTTTTTATTATTGTCATCGATGCAGAAATTTGCAAAATCATGTTTACCTGTCAGGAGTTTTGATGCAGACCTGATCTTTGAAATATCATATTGCTCCCCGCTCATAATATACCTGTAACTGCGTCTCACAGCATTCCGCCTGGGATTGAAAATTTCCGGTACATGTGCGTGTGCCCATGCCCATATCGAATTCGGGAGTTTTGAATTTATAACACGCGGAATTGCAAGGTTGGGCTTGTCGGTGTTAAATGCCACAACCTGTCCCAGTGCATGTACTCCGGTATCAGTTCGTCCCGCACTTATGAAATTTGCCTGTTTGAAATCATCTATTATTCCAAGTTCCTTCAGGGCCTCAAACATTTTACCTTCAATGGTTATAACATTGGGCTGAATCTGGGAACCGTGATAATTGGTTCCGGTATATGCAAGTTTTAATGCAACTCTCATACGTCTCACTCTATACTCATATTGATTTTTTTCTATAATAGAGTTCCCTTACCAATAAGAACAGTATTATGAACATACATCCGAAAAAGAACCACAATCCAATGTGGGATGCCAGACCTTGATCAATCATACTTAAAGCAACGGGTTCAATACCTTTTTCGGCCATTTCCATTTCAACAGGTGCTGCCATTGGCAGTAATTCAGTTGCAATTGCCACACCCGCTTCATCTGTGGCCACTTCCATAACATTTGAAGTTTCATTGAACGATGCACCTGCAAAACGTGCGCTTTCATAGAACGTATCATTATCCTGCATCAATGCAGCACCCTGAACATCTGCTGTAACTTCTGTGGATTCAACCATACTGTCGAATACGCCATCTTTTGGAACTGATTGCAGACCCATGATGCCGGTACCTGTAAGTTTTGCCAGGTACTCAATGCCAAACGATGCAAAAACAGCCGCAACGATCATACCCAGATACTTTTGCAGCATGCTGATGACTGATATTTTATCAGATTTGCCATCGCCTGGAACAACAACGATCAATTTCCTGACTGGCTCATATATCTTTATCTCTCTCCCCTTTTTACTCCATCTGGTCTTGTTAACCTTTATAAGATCTGATTCAATAAGGGCATCCAGGTTATATTTGATAGTTGTCAGAGCCATTCCCATTTCATTTGCAATAGCAGTTGCAGACAATGGTTTTTGTGCCAGTATCTCAAGTATCTTAAGCGCAGTGTCGTTTGAGAGTACCTGCGTTATCTTCTTCGAATCCTTGTTAAGCGGCAGAATCAGCACTTTCTCTATGTCATTGTCAGTGATGCCGTTATCATTGTCTTCCATGCGTTAAAATATGAAGCGGGTGGTTAATAGTATTTGCGTAAAGTACGAATGTGTTTGAAGTTATCAGTTTTGTAAATTGAGACACTTTTTATATACCTTTTCAGATATTTTTGATGCCGGGTCAATCCGCCGCAAGCGAAGTAGCTCTCCATCACCAATAAAATTCTTATATTTTTATATGTAACCCAAAATTACCCACTTGAAAGCCAAATGTTGTAATAGTACACCTAACCGCAGTAGAGCTGAGGTATATTAATTAGGATTGAACTGAAGTATCAAACGAAATATATCCCTATTTCGATAAGTTGATATTCAGTCAAAAACATGGATGTACAATGAATATATTCAACATTGTGTCAGTACTTGAACAGATCGCACCACCTGATCTCGCAGAAGATTTCGATAAGGGAAAGATTGGAATTACGCTAAACCTTGGTAACGATATTGAAAAGATCGCGATTGCACTTGACCCGACCGATTATGTACTGAATCGCGCAGCTGAAATTGGTGCAGACATGCTTATTACACATCATACACTCATTTTCCATCCAATAACAATGATTACAAAGTCACTTGCTGATACCCTGAAAATTGCTATTGACAACAATATTTCACTCTACAGTATGCACACAAACTATGATAAAGCACCGGGCGGTGTAAACGATGTGCTTGCACATCGGCTTGGCCTTGCTAATGTTAATTATCTCAACATTAAGATCAATGCTAATACTAATGTTGACAATAATGCTAATGTTAAACTTGAAAATGGAAGAATCGGAGAAATTCCAACATGTTCCACGGATACATTTGCAAAACATGTTTCAAAATTACTGGATACACATGTACAATATGTTGGGAACAGGAAGGATATTTCACGTGTGATGGTAATTGGTGGCAGTGGTTTTAAAGCTGAATATCTTGGCATAGCACGTGATAACGAAATTGATGCAATCGTCTCCGGGGAACTGAAACATGATGTAATACGCGCCCGCGGTGATATTTCGCTTATTGATGCAACACATTACGCTACCGAAAATCCGGCAATGAAGCACCTATGTGAGCGCCTTTTAGACATGCTTGATGTGGATGTGGATTTCATTGATCACAATCCGTTAATAAATTTTATATGAGGTATGTATATTGGAAAATGATGATAGTGACGATCATGATAACGATTATTCACATAACGTGAATGAAAATAACGATCTTGATGAATTGATGTTAAAACAACTCTCTCAGCAGAGACGCTCGGTTCATCGCCGCAGTGACGGTTATGAGCGCAGACACATATATCGCGGTGCTGTTGTGAAAAGGGAAAAGAATGATGATAATTTAAGTAGCAATGAACAAGAAAGCACCCTTCGGGTGCAAATTTAATGTAGCTACGGCTGAGCATTGACCCCACACCAGTCCGTTATTTTCC
>JBQVLY010000086.1:0-7039 GCA_052361065.1 Methanosarcinaceae archaeon
CAAACTGCCCGCCTTATATCTTATCCTTATAGCAGGGGCTGGAGTTGATGCGGGAGTTGGGCGACCTTATGAAGTGCGGGATTTTTGATTTTTACAAGGTGTTTTCAAGGGCTTTTGGTGAGGGAGAGGATGGGTAGGGGGAAGTTAGAGTGGGGGGTGGGATGTCGTCAACGACCCCGGTTGGAAGGACCGAGGACATCAGGATTGATGCTCATTCATGTCACTTTATAATGTTTTATTATATGTTATCAAAGCTGTACATTAATTCAAAATCCGAAGAAAAGGAAGATGGATTAGGGCTTAAAATCGAAAAGGAAGTAAGAAAAATCTTACAGACAGTGATTGGATTGTCGATATTTTTTCCAAATGATGTGTAATTAGACACTTGAAGAAATAGCAAATATTTATTACATGACTTTCGGGCGAATCAAATCTTCTGCCAAGTTAAACTTGACCACCCCCACAATCCGGTTAACCAGTACTGAATATTTCAAACATGTATGTTCCTACATATAAACATTTGTGGATCATTACATTGAAAAGAACACAAAGGTAATCCCAAGATATTCAAGAAGTCGTTGAAGGTGGAATACAAATTTGGACAAAGATCAAGTGTACAAAATTGATACAGAATTGAATTCGACATGTTTTAAAATGTCATTTATCATTCTATGCAAGCTGTTTTTGACAAATGTCTCTGTCATGAAAAACAAGTTGTTGACGTTGTTCAAATCAATTTTTTAGTTTGACTGGAATGTTTTTATTGACTGCGAAAATAGTGATATTAATCTGAAAATAAATTCAAAAGAATCGGAATTAATGAGGAAACTTTATAAAGGTATTTGTGCATTGTATATGTTGAATGTTCATAATATGAAGCGAGCTGTGCGGTTTAAGGTGTAAATTGGTGGGTGGTAAAGTTTAAGATGGCAGTGATTTTCAAATTGCCCGAAACTCATGTATTAAGTGGCTTTACTATAAATGAAGTTCTGAGTAAATGAGATTTTGGATGGAGTAAAACGAAATCCTTTGTGTTATGTTTAACATGAAAAATATTTTCGAATTTTGATCTTATCTCATCAATAATAGTATAGTGAGGTGTTTATTGTGGTTGATATTGAAAAAAAACCAAAGCTTAAATCAAAAAAAAGATATTTCCTTATATTATATTGCCTTATAATTACACTTGTCTGGCCAATTGGTCTTTTATGTATAGTATTAAAGGGACAGTTTCAATACATTAATCTTTATATCCTCGTGATGGCACCACAAGCTTTAATTGTAACATTAATGTTATTCAGTCTTGCTATAAGTCCTTTCAAGTATAGTGTATTTGGTCCCTACAAGCGCAGGCCATTTCCCAATGAAAAACCTTTATTGGAAAAATCAACAAGTGGAAGAATATCCTTAATGAGTGTGTATGGCCCTTTGATTAAATTTGTGGTGTTTCCGTCCGGTTTGGGCATGTCAATCCTCAGTATAGGAAAAGTGTTTATTCCAACTCATTATTTTGTACAAGTAGATGCACATTTTGTAGGTCGTTATAAATTGGAACATAATAGTCCCGAAGTACGAAGTCCAATAATATTTTACAATAAAAATTTATATGAGTCTCTTCAGAAATTAGAAGGTTTTGAAAATGAAAACATGTAAAAGAAGGGAGGCGCCTATTTATAATTCAAAAAAAGAAGTTATAGTTTATTATCTATTAGAGCATGAATTAGCCACCCCACAGTCACATACCTCGGATTTAATATCGATTTCCTGAATACAGTTCAAAACTACACCCTACAAAGTAAAATAAACGCATCCTCAATTTTTTAAAAAAATGCGCCCAAAATAAGCAGGTGTGCACGCAACTTACCCCTATGTCCCTGACAATCATTCCACACACAGGTTAGAAATAACGAAGGAACATGGTGCCTACAAGCTGCTGACGAACTGCCCGTCCTGTATCCTATCCTTAAAGTAGGGGTTGGAGGTGATGCGGGAATCGGGCGAGCCTATGAAGTTCTGCTCACTCGGCCGCCCCTCTCGTTCAACCCCACACCTTGCATCTGCTTGCTAGTGTATCGATTCCAAAATAATGCAACAATGTTTCCAAATGGAAATACAAAGCGTTCGGGGTATTTTGGCGGAATGGTGGCCGATTCTATAGCAATACTATTTTGGAATCGTTAAACTAGATATGTGGGCGACGGCCTCGGTTGTTGTTGTTGTTGGTTGCTGCCGGCGACGAACATGGCTGTTAAAATATATAATTCATGGAATACCACGCCGCAAAGAACGCAAAGTTAAGGTTACAATGTCTTTGCGAACTTTGCGGTGAAACCGTGCGAGGCAACCTTCAATCTGCGTTTAATATAATTGTTGAAATCACTGGATTTTGGTATTGTGCCCCCAAATCGTATCTACTTCAAATAAAATGGAGAATTGGAAAATTGTAATCCTGCCAAATTGATTATTACACCATCATCAGCGCTCATTGTTCGATAACATGTACGTTAGTCTTTGGTTTATACCAACAAATTTGAAGTGGATACCCCAAATCCTTTGATGTAGGGCTTTGTGTACAAAATACATCCTGTGTATAAAGTCATGAATCTGTGTATAAAGTCGAGACATCATTCGATTTTATACACAATTGAAGCACCTTACCACTCAGCCCATTTGCACCGCATCAGGGGAAGTAATAACTACGTATTATGCGAATGATTTTGATTAGGGGACGGAGTGATCATCCTCAAGCAATCCCTGCACATGCAATTATATGGCGTCATGCATATTTTGCTCTGCTTCTTCACGAGTAACACCAGTGGCAACACAGCCATCCGGATCAGGTGAATACGCCGAATAATTATTATTTGCTTTCTCGATCACAACAAGAAAACGATGCGTATCTAATTCCCCATTGACTATGCCAGTTTACTTTGGACCTTCTTGTAGAACCCGCTAATTGTTGTCCTCACAAAACGTGCGGGCTTTTCTGCTTTTGTTAACGTGATCACGTCATGCTCAACTATGGTGTAATTGTGCTGTCCGTCAATAACAATAACCGCCTCTTTTTCAGGATTTGTCAATTCAACCCTTATAGTACTATCCGCAGGAACGACCCAGGGTCGTGAAGACAACCTGAACGATGCGATAGGTACGATCAGTGCAGCATCCACGCGCGGGTCAATAATCGGCCCGCCTGCGCTCATCGCATAGGCGGTTGAACCTGTAGGAGTTGCAAAAACCACACCATCCGCGCGCAATTCATCAAGTTCACAATCATCAACACTAATTTTGTATGTAAGTATTTTTGCAGGACTGGCCGTTATGACCACCACTTCATTAGTAGCAGACGGGAGCATCTCACCATTCAATGAAACCGCCAATCTTGCCCGCTTACCATACTTAAAACCATTTAGCACAGTTTCGATGGAAGTGATAGCATCCTCAGGATTTACATCTACCAAAAAACCAAGTTTGCCCATATTGATTCCAAGTATCGGAAGAGGATCATCCATTTTTGAGATGTTACGAAGTACCGTACCATCCCCGCCAACCGAAATAATGAGTTCAACACCCACATCCCGCATTTTATCAACAGGCACTATATCATAACCTTCAACATCCAGTGACCCGGCAGTCAGTGGCGCAAGAATTAGATCTACCCTGGACCCGAATTTATTCAGGATTGTTTTTACCATCTCAAGAGCGTCCGCATGGTCACATCTTGATACAATACCAATTTTTTTAATCATCAAATTACCCCCTTGCAACCAATTTTAAAATATCCATATGGGAATGTCCATTAGATGCAATCATAGCCACATGGTTCATAAGACCATCCGGCAGTTTAAGTGACGCACCAGATCCGTTTGTGACCATCCCTCCTGCCTCCTCTAAAATAAAGTTCCCTGCCGCAACATCGGTCAGTCGCAGGGCCATTCGAACATCAACAAATGCATCAATTCTGCCGGATGCAACATAGCAAAGTTCCAGAGCCACACTGCCAAGTATTCTTATCCTTCTGACCCTTTTACACAATCCGGGTGTTCGTTTAACCTGAGGACGATAACCATACACACTTATGCAAAGATCATGAATAAAAGAATTGTCGGACGGACTGATGGGTTTATTATCCAGGAATGCGCCCTTTCCTAATTCCGCATGATATACCGCACCGTTTGATAGATTTTTGACATAACCCAATGAAGTGCCTGATAAATCTGGTTTTGCTATTGCAACAGATACACTATAAAACGGAATGCCAAAAGCCGCATTATATGTCCCGTCAAGCGGGTCAAGTATAACTGAGAATTCAGGTTCAGCGCCCTTCCCGTATATTCCCCCCGTATCTCCTATAATAATATCCCCTGCCTCTTCACTGAGGATACGCATTGACCTGCCATCATCCTTCAAAACATCAAGTATTGCATCCTCGGCTGCCGCATCGATCTTCTTTGTCGGAGTCCCGTCAGCCCCCATACTTACAGTACTGTAAGCATCCTTGCTGCCTACCATATCTTCAATAGCATCCGCTGCTGCCTGTGATACAAGTTCACTCATTTTTAAAAAATCTGCATTTGATGTCATAAAAGTTGGGTGAATACAAAGGTAAAGGTAAGATCGTAAAATAATAAAATGTAAGAGCAAAAGGTATCAAATACCCATTGCCTTATTTGTTTTCGCTATCGATTTTTCACCGTCTGTTTCGATCTTTGTCATAGCACGGATGGCATCCACATTTTCAGGAATCACATCGGATTCCTGATGGATAGCCTGGAAGAAGTACAGTTCACCCTCATACATGCTAATGGATTCGTTCCAGACACAGGTCTCCCACATATCACTTCTCGGACGGTCAAGATCCCTTGCAAGTTCCATAATCTCAGCAGTTGATGTAATTCCCTGCCCGACAAACCTGATACGTGACTTTTTTGCAAGAACAGCCTCAACGTCCTGTGCAGTGCACTTTTTCTTAAATTCCATGTTAAGAGTGTGCATGTGCATAAGAGTAGTAGGAAGTTTGACAGCCATTGTCGCAATATCAATGTGCGGCAGGATCGTCTTTACATCAGGGCCATGGTGTGACGGCAATGTGATCGGGTTTGGTATGATCGCATTAATAGGACCATGTTTAATGTCTCCCGGATCGGCTGCCCTTCGAAGAAGAGTCACCCGCACTTTGTTGATACCGAATTCCATATCAAGAGGCGATATTACCCTGCAAAGTCCGGTTGTATTGCATGAGACTACCCTTACAAAATCTTTTCCAAGGGATTCACTGTAATTCGCATCGGCATTAAAAGAGCAGCCTGCAAGAGAATGGTCTTCACCACCCTGCCATATTGCTTTTACACCTGCCTTTTCATAAAGTGGTTTATTCTTTTCCCCAATACCACCTGGTGTACAATCAATAACAATATCACAACTGTTGATCATGTCATCCACAGTTCCAGCTACTTCTATACCTGCCTTTTTAAAATCATTGATCCTGTTAGTAAGTGTATAGACATCATACCCTTTCTCGTGTGCAATAGCAGCCTCGAAGTTTGGTCTTGTCTTTGCAATTCCTATTATTTCCATATCATCCTGCAGGCGGACAGCATCTGCAACTCTTTTACCTATAGTTCCATATCCGTTTATCGCAACTTTTACTTTTGCCATTTAAAATCCTCCCATACGTTATCACTTTTCAATTATCAGGGTTTCCCCTTTTGTAAAATCAATTTCTTTTATCGAACCTGAAACAATGATTCGGTCCCCGAATATCCCTGTAAGTTCGATAGAATCACCATCAACAACCATTCTTGTTACGGATTCCATTATCAATTCCTGTTCACCACCACGGTCAAGTATTACTTTTAGTTCACACATATTTCAAACCCCACTTTAATGATCAGGCATTCACCAACTTTGCAACTGAATAACCCATTTCAAGACCCATATCTTCCGCTACGCTTTCGCACTTTGTACGAAGCAGGTAAGCAACCGGACCGATGTTTCGCTCTGAAAGGGTCTCATAGTTTGCCATGCCTTTACTAATGATTAGAGATGCACTATCAAATGCACTTAAAAGTTCTGTAGGTGCTTCATCAAAACAAACGCCAATTGCATTTGAACCGGTTGTAAGTACCCTATCTACAATTTTGTCGATCCCAAATTCATGTACGTCATCTATTGTTGCATCATTGAGTATAGGACCACCGCGAACCACCAGTGTAATATTTCCACCTGCTTTTTTGATAATATCAAATACCAGCATATCTAGCAGTATCTCACCACAATTGTCAGTAATATAAACTACATCATCAAGCATACCAAACATTTGTGATGTATCGTCTACATCCAGCCCGCGTTTGTATAGTTTTGTAAACGTTTCATCAAAAATAGCAGGTGCAACATCAAATCCCATTACCCCGTAATCGAAATAGTTTCCAACCACAGATGCAAGGACAGCACGTTTGAATATTTCCCTATCATCAGGGTTTCCCTCATATATTCGTTTTTTTGCTATTGGAAGCACTTCATTTGCGACTTTATTGCTGAGTTGTTTTAGTTCGAGATACGGATCGGTATCATCCAATACCTCATACGCTTTGCGGTGCATTGCCGTGGAAATATAACCGGCCGAAACACCGGGTTTGTAAGTGCGATTAAGTACATCGAGGCCTGCTATTACAGTTTTGTGTATCAATTCTTTGTTATCAGTCGATAATACTGCTTCGTAGTGTATTCTTGATAACAGGCAATGTGGACAACGTGCGTCAATTTTCATATGATTGTTCCTTTTGTTTCACTTTAGTGTTATAGGATATGTTCTATATATTACAAACGACTGTATCTAAAATAAATGTAACCTTGGGAAAATCGTAACAAAAATGGTATCTGTTCGTATATACCCTTTATTACAAGAGTAAAATAAAAATGTATCTAGTGTCGTGTCAACCATATAATGTCGCTAGATGGAAGGGGCCAGACAGATGCAAAAAACGACGCGACGCCGAATAAAGAAGAGCGATTACTCGCTCTCCCTCTTCTCAGAACG
>JBQVLY010000087.1:0-7003 GCA_052361065.1 Methanosarcinaceae archaeon
GAGACTTTTTATTATTTTCTGGTAACCGCAACATCTCAAATTAATTACCACTCAGTGATATTCAATTTTTTTAAACATTGAATATTAATATTTATATAGGATGCGATTTATATTATGATGTATGGTTAAAGGAAATAAGTTCATCAATATATCACTCGCAAAAGATGTAGAAAATGGTTGTGTTGTCCAAGAACTGCCTGAAATTGAATTTGATGGAAGGATGTTTTCGTTGTTTGCACCCATCTCTCCAACTCAGTGTGCCATATGTGGAAATACTTTGAACCCAAACGAACACTATGATCGATTCGTAATTTCAAGCTATGGTATTATAAGATGCCCAGTCACTTATTGGATATGTTCAGATACAAACTGCAAAAAACACCATCATGACATGTTAATAGGTGTCACAGGATCAGCAAATTATAGCGATGAATACATTGAAAAAATGAAATGTGTAAGATACGACGGGAGGTGCACGCTATGGAATTCACGCATCACAGGTGAAATATTAACAGAGGGATTAACTGATATTTCAGGAAGAGCACCATGTCCAACAACTTTATGGAAATATGAACAAAAACTAGGCAAAATCTCAGCCCAAGAACTGGAAAATCAAGACATTGGTTTCAATGGAGTATTACACATCGATGGATATTGGGTCAAAACGGGCTGGAGAAAATATATCGAAGCTCAAATGGGGAAGAAATTAACCACTAAGGAATGGAAAAAGCTCAGATATAAAGTTATTTATGTTGTAGCTACAGAAGATAAAGTCGTTCTGGATTTCCAAATAACTGACATTATGGCAAGTTACTTAGAACTGGTACCTCTTCTAAACAGAATTAAAACACGCATATCTGAAGAGAATATTTTAAAAGTTGTTTCTGACGAAGAGAGGGCAATAATTGGTGCGGTAGCACGCGTTTTACCCAATGCCGTCCATTCATTCTGTGTTTTTCATCAATTGGAAAATGTTGCTAAAAAATATCTTGAGGAGTTTGACAGTATTGAAAATATTCCTATACAGGAAGTAGAGTTGTATGAACTTGCAAATGATTTGATCGTTGCTGAAACAGTTATCGAGTCAACGCTGTGTCATAGGAACATTATGAAGATGGATTCAGAGATGGATTTATCAAAAGCTTCGAAAAAAGTGGTTTCGTATGCCAAAAAAATTTATTTTAACAATCGACGATTGTTAGAGATGGGATTCACTCCAGAAACTAACAATGTGATGGAACAATTTTTCGCTTTGATGAATGATATTGTGAATCAGGCAAGATCATTTAAAATTGTTGACGGGCTATCTAATTTTTGTTATAACCTATTCGTGTCAATGAACAAAAAATGTTTCAATACTGGTCCTTGGAGAGGTTTTTCTCCTTTAAGTCGAGCAAAAATTAAGTACGGTTGAGACTTAATTTCCTTTTGGCCTAAAGATCTTAGTGGTAACTATCTTATTTTAGTTGAAATTTCGTACTGTTTGCAAATATTGAGTTGCTTTATTTCTTGATTATCGAAGAATACTAAAAATCTTTATGTAATATTTGCGAGTTTGAGTGTATATTCGAGTCGACCAGAAGATAATAAAAAGTCTCGATATTGTTGCAGTATTGGTGTCAGAAATGAAGAGGTCACATGGTCTAAGGGATTTCACAAAAATAGATATACCCATTTTTGGTTGTTTCGAAATCAGAAACACATACATACGTGATATAAAAAGTTCAACGAATATGTCTGGTAGGTAAAATATTTATTTGGAAATCCCTAATTGTAAATTACCATGGTGAACTTGTATAAATCAGATAACTTCGCACAATATTGCTTTTTCATCTTTAACAAAGAGATGTATGGTATTTTTGCCATTTAGCTCATTTTCAATTATATTTCGTGTGGGCCAATAGTCAGCAGGATCAATTCCTGCCCTTAGTACGACTGTACCTACATCATGCTTTTTTAGTAAAGAATTTATCGCTGCTGGTTCAAAATCAGTAATTCGTATGATAAAATAATGATTTTTTACCATTGTGTGTCTTATTGGAGTGTCAGATGTTAAAAGCAATCTTTTTTTGTCGATTGTAAAGAGTTCGAGATGTATATCTCCGGCATCACGTTTAATCGATCCTGCAAGTTGCGGCAACAAATCAGCTTTTATCACTGATGGTTCAGGTTCATATGCATATACCTTGAGAGTTTGTGTTTCATTTATATTGCAAGCTGTATTTGTTGAACTTATGTGTGCCCCATATGGAAGTGACACTGCTGAGCGCTTGCATTGTTTCAGGTTCCCGAAATATAATGTAAGACGATTTAATTGTCCATTGAGGGAAATATATTCGCGTTCACAATCAAATGAGATTCGCTTTGGCATTATTTGTGGCGGTGCTTCAAATACAAAGTTCCCGGTTTTATTAGAATATGCAGATATGACATCTGGAATTCCAGGTTCAAGATTCATTACTCTGCGCTTTTTTTCTTCAGTAGGTCTTGAAGGGTCTGAAAATATAACATCAACTTTTGGGATCTGCTCTATCACATCCGTGGATAGTGCATCACCGCATATGAATTTCACATTACTGATACCATGAATTTCGCAGTTTTTCTTTGCGTATTCAATTTTTTGTGGATTAATTTCTACGGCATACACAAAATCACATTCTTTTGCAAAAAATATTATCTGCCCGCCTATGCCGCAACTTATGTCGGCGAGCGTTTTACATTTTATGCGTTTTGCCCGGTATCGTGCAACAATCTGTGGTGTTGCGAACCTGATTCCGTCTTTATCAGAATACAGGGGCTTTTCAAATTTCTTTTTGCGTGACACATTTATCATTATATAAATAAGTTCAAGCAATTTAAAACTATTCTTTGGTTTATGAGGATTTAAAATCGCAATCCTTTTAAACAACTTTGCCATCAGTAGACTATATATATTCCTCTATGGGGAGATATCAAATGCGTTGTGTTTAAATAGATAATTGTTGTTTACTTAAAATGAGCAAATGATAAAAAATTGGTATGGTGATATATATATCATGATGGATTAAAATCACCTCTGATACCTTAAGTTGTGCTCATTAAAATGGAAAAAGTAAAATATGATTGTGAGTTTAATTTTATATAATATTCATATTTAAATCAGAGAGGTATTAAAATGAGAAAACTGATGTTTATTTCGCTAGCAGTACTCTTTATTGCTATATTGGCGATTCCGGCATCTGCGGAGGAGGCTTTTACAGTAACCACATTGGATGCGGCAGACGTGGATTGTCTATCTGTGTGTCATGCTGAAAACCCTCACACATTACACGCTGGAAGACCGGTGACATGTGTGAATTGCCATGGTGATAATCGTGCAATTGCCATTCCGCAATGTGGGAACTGCCATAACGGACCAATACATACAGTCCATAAAGGCAAGGTAGCGACAGAAGACTGTTCATATTGTCACCAGGGTCTTGAAAGTGTACACAACATTGCTCTTGCAGAGAGTGTATGTGCACACTGCCACAGAGACTTGATTCTGGATCACGGTGGTGAAGTAGAAAGTTGTACGAAATGTCACCGCACGGCTCCAAATATCGTAAAACCTATTGAAACTGCAGACATGGATATTGTCTGTCAGGCATGTCATGCCAGTGATAGTGTAGCATCTGTTCACGGAAATGAGTCAAATGTACAGGCATGTTATGATTGTCACAGACCTGGAGAAGATAATGTATCTGCAACTCAGGTTCCACATAACATACATATTCCAGCTGTATCATGTGTTGCATGTCACATGGATAATGAAATTGTCATTGTTCCTGAATGTGTAAGATGCCACCAGATAAGCGATCTTCACACATTTGATGTTGTTGGCACAAAGTCAAAAGATGATATGAAATGCAGTGCATGTCATCCGAAATCATACTTCAGTTCTGAAGAAACAGAGGCTGCTCCTGTGACGGATGTACCAGATACAACAACACCTGCAGCAGATACAACAACACCTGCAGAAGGAGAAACTGCGCATGATGAAGGTGGAGAAAACGAATCATCATCAATCCCAGGATTTGGAATGGTTTCTGCGGTTGGAGCAGTTGCAGCTCTTTACTTTGTGAGTAGAAGAAAGTGATTTTCACTTTCTTTTATTTTTCTTTTTTTATAGAATATAATTCATAAAATAATACATTACAAGTTTCTGATCATAGTGAAGATTTTCCTGCGATCTGGAATGTTCGCCAAATATCAACCTGAGAAATTGAATGGATTCGGGAAATGGCACAAACAAAAACGGATTGTGAGATTGTCAACACATGGGTTCCGGGTATTCTAATATCTCTGCCAACTTAAACATCACCACCAAATTCATTTACCCCTTAAATTGCACAGCCTGTCCATCCATACTATTAACATCCATATTAGTCAATACACAAAGATCTTTGTTAAGTTTTCTCATCAACTCCGGTTCTTTCGTATTCATCTTCAGTTCAATAACCTTTTTTTTGAAGTGGATAGCAATAGAGGCTGTGCATCGAGATTTTATTGAAACCATCTATACAAATACGTTTTTTGAAAATGTTACCCAATAATATCTTGCGGTGCACCTGCAAATTTAACTAGTGCTTCGGCTTCTATGAAATGCAGTTTTGCCGGTATCACAAGAATATGTAGCGGTGCACCAAAATCAAAATCAATAAGCAAATTTGCATAATCGGCTTTTACTATCGGTGCGTTTGAACCAGCGCGTGCAATGCCGACTGCAATTACATTTTTCATCACGCCATCCTTGCGCCGTGATTCGATCTCAAGCAGAAGTTTAAGCGCCTCGTTTACGGTCATGTTCCCTTTATTTTTATCGATGTCCAAAAAAATAAGTGTGTGTAATCCGTTTTCCATGTTCATTTTTATGGTATCGTACGGTGTTTCCGATATGACGGTAACCCCTCGACTGCTTACATAAGGATGCGGTACAGTGGATGCTTTGCCAAAACGGTAATTCTGGAGACCGGAGAGTCCACACACGGCTGAAGCAATGGATGCGCCGTGGATTAAGCGGGTTTTAATTCCCATGTCAAGCGCACGGAGCCGCAGGTCAGTATGAGTGGTGGAGACCATCGTATCGCCTCCAGTCAGAAAGACAATGTTGCTGTCCACTGCTTCGTTTAGCCATTGTGGGTTCTGTTCAATGTCTTCGCGAAGGAGAAGATGAACATCTTTACCGTAAAGTTGTTCCATTTTTTTAATATTGCTGCCAATAAGTTGGGACGTGTAGAATTCAACATACACTTTGTCTGAATCTTTTATGGTTTCCAGACCTTTTAAGGAAATATCGCCCTCGTCAAAAAGTCCTAGTCCTATAAAAGTAAGCATAGCCCTTTTTTGGTGGATTAGGTGTTAAAGGTTTTGAGTGTTGGAAGTGTATAGTCCCTAATATTTTGACATTATATACGAGACTTTTTATTATTTTCTGGTGGCAGAATCATCTCAAGCAAATTCATACACGTTACTATTCCATTTTTATTGTTTAATTATCAATAATATTTATATATCATGTTACTTATATAAGAATGTATGGCTAAAGGAAATATATTCATCAATAAATCATTAGCAAAAGAAGTAGAAGATGGTTGTATCGTTCAGGAATTGCCTGAAATTGAACTTGATAGCAAAGTGCATCCGTTGTTTACGCCCATCTCTCCAACACATTGTGCCATCTGTGGAAGTACTTTGAAACCTAACGAACATTATGATCGATTCATAATTTCAAGTTATGGCATCATAAAATGCCCGATCACTTATTGGATATGTTTAGATCCAAACTGCAAAAAACACTGTCATGACATATTAGTAGGTGTCACGGGATCAGCAAATTATAGTGACGAATATATTGAAAAAATTAAATGTGTAAGGTATGACGGAAGATGCACATTATGGAATTCCCGCACCACCGGTGAAATATTCACAGAGGGAGCAACTGATGTAGCAGGAAGAGCGCCGTGTCCAACAACACTATGGAAATATGAACAAAAACAAGGCAAAATCTCAGCCCATGAACTGACAAACCAGGACATTGATTTTAATGGAGTAGTACACATAGATGGATATTGGGTCAAAACGGGCTGGAGAAAATATATCGAAGCTCAACTGGGAAAAAAGTTAACCAACAGAGAGTGGAAAATGCTCAGGTATAAAGTAATATATGTTGTAGCTACAGAAGATAAAGTCGTTTTGGACTTCCAAATAACTAACATTCAGCCAAGTTACTTGGAATTGGTACCTCTTCTAAACAGAATAAAATTACGCATACCAGAAGGAGAGATTTCAAAAATTGTTTCCGATGAAGATAGTGCAATAATTGGTGCGGTGACACACGTTTTACCTAATGTACTACACTCATTTTGTGTGTTCCATCAATTGAATAATGTTACTAAGAAATATCTTGATGAGTTTGGTAGTATTGAGAATATTCCTTCACATGAAGTTGAGTTGTATGATATTGTAAATAATTTGATAGTTGCTGAAAACGTCATCGAGTCAACGCTGTGTCATAAGAATATTATGAAATTAGCTTTAGAAATGGATTTGTCAAACGCATCGAAAAAAGTGGTTTCATATGCCAAAAAAATTTATTTTAACAACAGGAAATTGTTGGAGAAAGGATTTACTCCAGAAACAAACAATGCAATGGAGCAATTTTTTGCTTTGATGAATGATATCGTAAATCAGGCCAGATCATTTAAAATTGTTGATGGGTTAGCTAACTTTTGTTATAACTTATTCGTGTCAATGAATAATCGACATTTCAATACTGGTGCTTGGAAAGGTTTTTCTCCCTTAAGTCGAGCAAAAATCAAGTATGGCTGAGAACTAATTTCCCAATTGGCCAAATGTATTAGTGGTAACTTTCGAATTTTAGTTGATATTTAGTACCGTTTGCAAAAATTGAGTTGATTTGTTTTTTTTCATCGATGAATGGTGGAAAGATTCGTGTAATATCTGCAAGTTTGGGTGCATATTC
>JBQVLY010000088.1:0-6915 GCA_052361065.1 Methanosarcinaceae archaeon
GTTAGCCATGTTTTTATTAAAAAATGTTACGATTCGGTTGGAAATGGATACTGTGCCCGAGTAAAAACTGGTCCCAAAATATTGGTTTCAAGACGTTTGAGTATTGAAGATCGAGTTTTAGAAAATCATAAGTGACTGGAAAACAGTATTTAGCTGATTAAGTGGGTATGTTTGGCGTAAAAAGTGGAAAATCACTAGATTATGGAATTGTACCCGATAGATGTAGTATTGTGGGCGCGTGAATGGGACCATGTTTTGATCAAAATATCCTTTAACGGATAGCATACCTACACTTTGGACAGCACTGTTTTTACTGCATAACTGAATTATGCATGTGTCGGTTCAGCACATATTTATGTAATATAATGCACATATCCACTACATTGACGTTAACACCTATCGGTTCGCAGGTTGGATAACTGTTTATCCAAATTATCGCTTGCATTCAACAAACCATTTAATCCGAAAATCGAGGTATTTCAATGGCACCGGGAAACATCATCAATAATATTAGACAATTGTTCATCAAAAAACCAACAAAGATCGGCATAATGGAAATTGTTGATGAAAAACCCGAAATTGAAACCATCAGTAGCAATCTATACAAAGTAAACACAGCCGGATTTATTGAGGTAATAAGTTCAGATATGCCAGTTATTGTTGATTGCTATGCAGAATGGTGTGGCCCCTGTAAAATGATAAACCCGATATTTACAAAACTTGCTGCAGAGTACAATAACAGGGTCAGGTTCATCAAAATTGATCTTGACACAAACCCAACGATTACCAGACACTTTAAAATAATGGGAGTACCAACTCTAATACTGATTCGGGATGGGATGAAAATTAAGTCCATCGTAGGATATTCAGGGGAAAGGAAAATACGGCGTGTCGTAAATAAAATGCTGGAAATGGAAATTGACCTGACATAATCATTCGGAGTATAAAATATGAGTAAACATGATGAACTGAAAGAACAAATATGTGCATGGACTGCCAGATATGCACAAAACAAAGGCTATAAACTGAATCCTGATAAAGAGATATTAGATATTGTCATAGAAGGACTCGTCAATAATAAGGAAAAACGTGGCAAGCAATACTGTCCATGCCGGATTGTTACTGAAGATAAAGAACAGGATAAGAAAATCATTTGCCCATGCATATACCATAAAACCGAGATCGAAAAAGATGGCATGTGTCATTGTGAACTGTTTTTCAAGGATTGAGCACATGCAACACACACATAAACATACAATAAGAACAGGTAAAAAACTGTTTGGAACGGATAAATGCTATACATAAGATGAGTGAGAACAATGGCAAATGCAATGGAAATATACCAGCTTCTTCCAAAAACCAATTGCAAAGAATGTGGAAAAGCAACCTGCATGGCATTTGCCGTTTCGCTTTTATCCCGCGAACTTACAGTTAATGATTGTCCCCCTCTCAAAAAAGACGATTTCAAAGCAAACTATGAAAAATTGTCAGATATGATCACACCTGTTGAAGGGGCTGCAGAAACAGGAATGATCGTACATGAAGACAAATGTTTCGGGTGTGGCAATTGTGTTGTGGCGTGTCCTGTAAATGTTGCGAACGATCCCCATGGCACAGGTATAGGACGGGCACCAACAAGCGACAAAGTGATCCTGCGCGTTGAAGATGGAATTGTAAGAACTTCAAATGTGCACGAATGTCGCCGTTTTGGGAAAGATAAGATACTCTGTAATGGGTGCATCGTGACATGCCCAACAGAAGCGATCGAGTTTATATGATGTATGTGAATTCATATCAAATTGAACAAAGTGGTATATGGTTGTATGAACCTGCCTGCATAAAACGTTAATAAATGGTGATTCTGTTGAACGAAAACTACCACGTATGCACCGGATGCGCATTGCTCTGTGATGATATTGAAGTTGTAACAGACAACGGCAGGATAACCGAAGTTAAAACGGCTTGTCGGAAAGGTGTTGCGCGTATGAAAGGATGCAGCAAGCCGATGTCGCCTACAGTTGACGGGCAGAAAGTTGATATCAATAGCGCAATTGCCGCGGCGGCAGACGTACTAAGAAATGCAAGATCGCCTTTGGTATTCGGACTTGGAAACTCAACCGACATGGCGCAAAAAAAGGCGATAGAACTTGCAAAGCGTCTTGGTGCAGTGATAGACGACACATCATCATTTTGCCAGGGTCCCATACTTGAAGCCATATTTAATGAAAAGATCAGGTCCACTACATTAGATGACGTTCGCAACAAGGCAGATGTGATAGTCTACTGGGGCGCAGACCCTTCAAACTCACATCCGCGCCATTTATCGAAGTTTTCGTATTTCCCACGTGGGCTGGAGCGTCAGCGCGGTTGGGAAGAAGATCGCACCATGGTTACCATAGATATCCGGAAATCACATACAGCAAAGATTAGCGGGGATAAATTTTACCAGATCCCATTGCAGGCTGATGCAGAATTCATAGATGCACTCATTGATGCGCTATCCGGTAAAGTTCCGAAAGTCTCTTTTGATTATGATACCAAACGGATACTTGAACTTGCAAGTATCTTGAAGAAAGCCAGGTTTGGCGTTATATTTGTGGGTCTTGGTCTTGTGTACTCTATCGATAATATAGACCATGTGGTGAAGTTAATGGATAAGTTGAACAAAATATCGAACTTTTATCTCATCCCAATGGTGGGTCACCACAATATGAGAGGATTTAACCAAAACCTGTTCAATGAAACCGGATACCTCAACCGTGTCAGATTCGAAAAAGGAGACAGCAACAATGTCCGGCATGGCGTGGAGTTTTCAATCGTTGAATCACTAAACAATAAAACCATAGATGCCGCACTAATAATTGGCTCTGATCCGCTTTCAAGCCTGCCGCGTGTTGTTGTGCAACACCTGCTAAACATACCGGTCATTACAATTGATCCTTGTGAAACATTTACATCCGGAAATACAAAGTCAAAGTCAAAGTTAGGTGCAAATTTGACGATACCATCCGCTCTTAGCGGTGTTGAGTGCGGTGGATGTGCGATTCGAATGGATGGCGTGGAAGTGGTGTTTGAGCCCATAATCGAAACAAATTACCCAACGGATGAAGAGATACTTACCCGCATTATGGGGGCATTATAGTGAAGTTTGGAGTATTCCTTGCTGAACCTGAATATAAGGTTACGATCGTTACTTTCAGGGACATTTTCCAGAGTGCAGTAATGGAAGAGGGGCGTTTTAGTGAAGAATATCTCAAACTTTCGGCTGTTATTAAAATGGATGCTGCGGATATCAAAAAACTTAATGTTAAGGAAAAGGACACAGTAATGGTTAAAAACAATAGTGGAAAAGTTGTTGTCAGGGTCGGGAGTTCGGGCTATGACGTTTCACACCAGGGAATTGCATACATGCCAAATAGCCTGTGGTCTAATGCGCTGGTCAGTGCAAACACAAGCGGCAGCGGGGTGCCGCGATACAAGAAGATCGAAGCTGTCGTTTCAAATGCGAAGGGTGCGAGTGTTACGGGGATTGATGATTTTTAATGTTGTTATCAGCATCATGTCAATCCAGTTAATCCCGTCCATTATGTTTGCACCCGTATCGATTCCGGAATAAGCATCGAATGTAATCTAAGCCTCATTTTCTCTTTATGTTACTGTAATACATACACTCATCACTTGAGAACAGCGGCATTTCAACAGCCCCTTCGATAATTTCAACAGGCGTGCCGCGAACGAGTACACATGGCACTCTCTCATCAGCTTCCCCCATCAACACCTGTGAAGCTGAAACCAGATTATCCGCAACCGCTTTTTGTGTGACATGCAACATTTTGCCGAAAAGATCACATGACCCTCTCGAATCTTCAACAGGCCTGATGCCCGACGTTCCAAGCGCGATTCCCACACATCCAAGTCGCAGGGGTTGTGTCCTGCTGTCCCCGATAATTATGCCAACACGGCATGAATATCGTTTCTCGATCCCGGCGCGGATGAGTGCTGCACTTTTTTGAGCATCTTTCGGAAGCAGTACTACACATCCATCAGGTGCATTTGAACCGTCGATTCCCGCATTCGGTGACAGAGTGCCATTGGTAATAGTAAGTGCCGCACCCGGAACGCCTCCGAATATCTCATCACATTCCTGAAGGATCAATTCCATCTCCCGCGCATCAAGTTCATACTTTTTTGCAAAATCCCGTGCCTTGCTTCCGGGGTTTACATTACAAAGTTGCACAACTCGTTCTTCCGCTGTCGCAACTGCAGACTCCGCAAGAACAAGTATATCGCCATCCATGGGTTGGATTCCTGCACTTTCAAGCGCCTCCGAAATAATCTCCACTATATCGTCACCCGGTTTTATTAGTGCAGTCCGTATCCCATACATCTGCATAGAAGGAAAACTATTGTCCATATCAATCGCCGTTTAATAGATAATCATCCATTATCTTGATAGCACAGTACTCGCCGCACATTGAACAAGGTCCTTCTGCAGGGCACATTTTCTCAGGTTTCTCAGGATCGATCGCAAGTTCCAACTGTCCGGCCCAATCAAATTTAGCACGTTTTTTCGCGAGCATCAGGTCCCTGTCATTAGCGCCATATTTGGTGGAATCACCAATATGCGCCGCAATTTTGAATGCGATGAGCCCTTCTCTCACCTGTGCGGGAGTTGGAAGGGAAAGATGTTCTGATGGTGTTATATAGCACATATAATCCGCACCCGCACCGATTGCAATACTCGCACCAATAGCACCTGCGATGTGATCATATCCCAGTGCAATATCAATAGGCAACGGTCCTGCCACAAACAATGGAAAATCGGATTTTGATTTGTAGAACTGCACAGATCCGGAAATGTTGTTTGTCTGCACGTGCCCGCCCATGCCTTCTATGATGACCTGTACTCCCTGTTCATTTGCTTTATTTGCAAGGCGCGTGTTGGTATTGATTTCCATCTCCTGCGCCCCGTCACGCAGATCATGGATACATCCGCTTCGCATTGAATTACCAAGGGACAGCACAACATCGTTTTTCCTGAGTATCTCAAGTACCTCTTCAAATTTTTCAATAAATGGATTTTCGCATCTATTCGTCAGCATATAGACACTCGTAAATGAACCACCTTTTGAAACCATACCCATCACGCGCCCGGCACCCTTTAATTTTTCAAGCATGCTCTTTTCCACACAATGTAGAACAACCGAACTTACGCCCTCATTCACATGATCTTTTAGATTCGAAAATATGTCGTCCTCACTGATATCCTTCATGCCGTGCTCAACAATAGATTGGTATATCGGAACTGTAGTAACAGGCAATGTGGTGTTCTTAAATACCATTCTTCGAATATTGGAAATGTCCCCTCCCATAGAAAGATCGGTGATGGTATCTGCTCCGTATTTCTCTGCGATTTTCACTTTTTCAATCTCATCGATTGGATTAATTGATACTGATGATGTGCCCATATTGACATTTATCTTTGTGCTAGCACCTTTTCCAATAGCAACAGGATGGTTTTTTTTACGCACCATAACGACAAGGCTACCATTTGCAACGTTCGACAAAACGGTATTTTCATCAAGACCTTCGGTTTTCACAACATGTTCCATTTCAGTGGTAAGGGTCCCGTTTTTCGCGTAATCTACTTGTGTGGATTTCATTTGTCGTTAACTCTTTCTGTTTTTCACCAATCAATTGCACTATAACGCTATAATTATATCTACCTGACAGAAATTCCAGCCATCTCAAGCAGTTCTGGTGTATTTAAGTGTTTTCCAATAGGCATCAAGTGAACCCCGTGACATTTTTTTTTGAGTATTCTAATCGTTTCCGAACATATCATAAGTCCTTCCTGCACGGGTTCATCTGTATTTTCCATTCTGGCAACTATGTCATTATCCACATTTATTCCAGGTATGTTCTTGTTCATAAACCGGGCGGCATTTGCGGATTTTAAAGGAATGAGTCCTGCTATTATTGGAATGTCCAGATGAGATACTGATTCGGTAAACTCCATGAATTCCTCTACATCATAAACAGCCTGCGTCTGTATGAACTGGGCTCCCATTTTTACCTTTTTTTCAAGTTTTATCATTTGCATAACCTGTGAAGAGTCTGTGTTAGACACGGCTCCAACAACCAATTCAGGTATACCTTCCAGTTTATTCCCTGAAAGATCAATACCGCTCTTCATCTTCTGCATCACTGAAAGAAGTTGCACCGAATCAAGATCATAAACAGGTTTTGCACCCGGATGATCGCCATTTGTAGTATAATCACCAGACATGACACACATATTTTCAATTCCAAGCGCTGCCGCTCCCAGTATATCCGACTGGATCGCCAGTCGGTTGCGGTCCCGACATGTCATCTGCATGATTATCTCATGTCCCTCGTCAAGCAGTAATTTGCCAAGCGCCAACGGGCTCATGCGTATGATTGCACGCTGGTTGTCTGTGATGTTGAGTGCATCCACTAACCCTTTGAGTATTTTTGCATCTGCAAGTGCAGCCGATGCATCCACACCTTTAGGGGGTGTTATCTCTGCAGTTATGATAAATTTATTTGAATTGAGTTTCTCGCCAAAAGTTAATTGCATCATGAGTAATATGCTGGATTAGGGTTTTAAATACATCGAAAAGATTATGTCAGATTTCACACCCCTTTTCGTATCCCATTTGTACTCTATCAAGTACCTTTTCAGCATATAATCCGCAACACCTTCTAAATCTCTTCAAAACATTATCAGGAAAGCGCATGGTAAAGATCACTGAAAGAAAAACCAAACGGGATTGGGCTATTTTTCTGGAAGATATTGCAAATAAAAACATAACTGTTCAGCCATACATAAACATTATCAGTAGACTGAATATTCCATAAATTGATAATTACACACAATTGACAAATACCTTT
>JBQVLY010000089.1:0-6790 GCA_052361065.1 Methanosarcinaceae archaeon
CTCCACTTCGCGCGTATATGCGCGAAGTGGAGCGATGTCCGAAGGCACCGCACAGCAACTGACACCACAACCAGACGCCTCAATGAATCCCCCAATTTCATTCCCGCTTTCACCCTCCTCGCCACCGCTCTTGCAATCGCCCTTGCCACTCACAAACAATAGTGCAAACCCGCGCGTTCTCGCATTGGATAGATGCGAACGGCGCGCTGTGTGGTTTTGTGGATTTGTGAATGCGCGCATATATGCACGAAGTGGGGCGATGTTCGCAGGCACCGCACAACAAATCCGAATATCGAAATCGGTGAGTGATAAGGTCCACTACCACACAACCTGAGGGCAGTGTCACAAATTGGAGCATAATCTGTGCCTCAATCTATTTTTAGGGACAGAAGTAAGTGGGGGAGCAGTTTGTTGATGCTTGCAGATGAAATCCAATCCAATCGCGATGCTATACCAACCTGATATTGTAAATTCCTATAACCTTTAATACATAATGCTTCATATTGCCTTATATGGCACATACAAAAGCACATGAGCAATTTGCAAAACGTTGCCATGCCTATGCAAAAAGCAGCGCACTTTCCAATAAAAACAATCTCAAAAAAATCGTAGAACTTACCGCTCCATCCGGCACTGACCACCTGCTGGATGTTGCCACTGGGACAGGTTTTTTGGCATTCGAGTTTGCCAATAATGTCTCAAGTGTAATAGGAATTGACTTCACAGATAAGATGCTTGCAATTGCAAAGCAGTATAAAGTGGACAACGACATCGAAAATGTGATTTTTGAATCCGCAGATGTGGAATCGCTCCCATTTGATGACAGTAGTTTTAACATTGTTTCATGCAGGTTTGCTTTTCATCATTTCCTGCATCCTGAAAAAGCAATATCGGAAATAAATAGAGTACTTAAACCTAATGGAAAAATAGTTCTTTCGGACATAATATCATCAGAAGATATCGCAAAAAGCGAGTACCAGAATGAGATGGAACTAATTCGCGATCCATCCCACGTAAAACATTATCGACCATCTGAGATTGTGCAGATGCTAACCGATCATGGTTTTGAAATTCTGCACTTTGAGAATTGGCCGGCTGATTTTGCGTTTGATGAATGGATCTTAATGTCAGATCCGGGTGTTGAGTCCAAAAAGCGTGTCAAAAAAATGATGATTTATGCCATGGAAAACGATCTTACGGATTTAGGCATACGGCTCAATGATGCAGGAAATATCTGGTTTACTTACAATACAAAGATAATCGTTGCAAGGAAAGGATAAGAATTACGATAAGGTAAGACAAATGTTTGGATGGACAGGCAGAACAATCACAGTGGATCTGGGTAACAGATCCATATTGGAATCTAAAACAGATCTAAAAACCGCAAAAGAATATATTGGCGGGCGTGGGATGGGTGTGAAAATACTATATGATATGGCCGCACCAACTATTGACCCATTGAGTCCTGAAAATCCGCTGATACTTACAACCGGACCCTTAACAGGAACACCTGCACCCATGTCAGGAAGACATTCCATTACTACAAAATCGCCGTTGACCGGGACAATATTTGACTCAAGTGCAGGCGGTTTTTTTGGGAAGGAAATGAAGTTTGCAGGAGTTGATGCATTAATTATCACAGGCAAAGCAGACGCGCCTGTGTATTTGCAAATCGATGATGAAGATGTTGATATCGTCCCGGCCACGCATCTCTGGGGAATGAACATAAGGGAAACAACAAATACTCTCAAATCATATGGTTTTGTCTCCTGCATTGGAAAAGCAGGCGAGCGGCAGGTCGGGATCGCAAATATCATGAACGATTATGTGCATGCATGCGGACGTGGAGGTTTGGGGGCTGTGGCAGGTTCCAAGAACTTAAAAGCAATTGTTGTAAAGGGATCCAATAAACCCGAGATTGCTAACAAGGCTGCTTTTGCAGAGGCAAAAGAGAGTGCAATGCGGCTTCTTCGTGCAAGTCCTGTAACATCAAAGGGACTAAAAAATTACGGTACCTCGGTGCTGGTAAGCCTCATGAACTATATGAAAATATTGCCAACCGATAACTTCCGAGGCAGGGAGTTTAAAAGTGCTGAATCCGTATCCGGGGAGTATATCAACAAGAATTACGATCTAAAACGCCATTCATGTTACAACTGTCCGGTAGGATGCAAGCGCAGCATCAAAGAAAGTGAAATGGAGATTCCCGAATACGAGACGGTATGGGCGTTTGGACCTGATATAGGAAACGAGGACATGGATTCCATTATCAGAGCGAACAGGATATGCAATGATTATGGAATGGATACCATTTCCTGTGGTTCTACAATTGCGGCATATTCAGAATTGAGATCCATTCAAATTAATCCTGAACAACTTGATGAACTGGTTATGCAGATTGGAAAAGGGGAATGTGAGCTTGGTGCAGGATCAAGAGCATATTTGCGTTTAAAAGGGGCTGAAAAGTTGAGCATGAGTTCTAAAGGTCTGGAGTTCCCAGGCTATGATCCGCGCGGGGTTTTGGGGCAGGCACTTGGATATGCGACATCGAACCGGGGAGGGTGTCATCTTCGTGCATATATGGTTGCACCCGAAGTTATCGGAAAACCGAAATTGATCGACCGTCTCACATTCAGCGGCAAGGCAGGGCTTGTGCAGATATTCCAGAATCTTGCTGCGGCGGTTGATTCTCTTGCGATCTGCAAGTTCGTGTCTTTTGCAATGGGCGAAGAAGAACTTGCAGCACTACTTAGCACGGTTACAGGTGTCCATTATTCCCCGCAGGACCTGCTGCATGCAGGTGAACGTATCTGGAACCTGGAAAAGTTATTCAATATAGGTGCAGGTTTCACACGTGCGGATGATTCACTTCCTGCACGCATGTTTGAAGATGGGGGGATAAATACGAACGGGACAACTATTATGAGTATGATAAATAAGGAAGAGTTCGAAAAAACACTTACAGAATATTACCACTACCGGGGATGGAATCAGGACGGTATCCCCTCAAATAAAAAATTAAAGGAACTCGGGATATCCTGAATGGATGTCCCGCTTTTCGATTTAGGACCTGCGCCTGATATATGCGCCCGCAATTGTCACAAGTGCAAGTGCTACCCCAAATACCGGGATGGATGAGGATTCTTCTTCAGATATATTTTTATCTTCACAGGCTGTCCCATAAGTCAAAGCATGTGTACAAATCATGTATATTTCAGTCCAAATGGGTAAATAAAACATCATTTTTGTCAATAATTACCGTATTGAGATAAGATATAATAAATCTGTACAATGAAATTTGGTTTTGGGACAGCCTGATAACATCGCTTACACAAAAAAAACGATTCGGGTCTGCAATGTGGCGGAGGTATTGATACAACGAGATATATTCCAAATATATATAAGTTCTAATGCCATCTTTTTTTAGCATGAGATTTGATCTTCATGTGCATTCATGTTTCTCAAAGGATAGCAATGCTGATATAGATTCCATAATCATGCATGCCAAAAAAAACGGTCTTGATGGTATCGCTGTCTGCGATCATGATACTATCGAAGGTGGAATGGCATGTGTAAAAAGAGCAAAAGAAATTGGAACTGACCTTCTCATCATCCCAGGAGTGGAAGTAACGTCTTCAAAAGGACATATTCTTGTTATTGGAATTGAAGAAAACATTGAACCGTATCTATCACCTAAAAAAACCATAGAGCAGGCACGAAAACTTGGAGGGGTTGTAATCATACCACATCCTTTCAAACTGACATCTCATGGTATCGGATACATAAGTGGAATGGATATTGATGCCGTGGAGGTATTAAATTCACGGTGTCTTGACAACCGCCCAAACAATAAAGCAAAAAAGAATGCACAGTTACTTAACCTGCCGCAGGTCGGTGGAAGCGATGCACATATTCCGCAAATGGTGGGGCAGGCATATACAGAAATTAATGCAGAAGAAAACACGGTCGATGCTGTTCTAATGGCAATACGACAGGGAAATGTATGTGCAAAGGGTAAAAGATCTCCGGCATTCCTTGTAATAAAACAAATATTTGTTGGATTTGGCAGAAAGATTATTAGATATTTTTGAAAATAAACTGACTATCTGCTGCCTTATATGTGTTTTCAACCGAATATTTCAAGGATATGTTCTGGCTTCTCAAATACTGTTATCCCTTTAAAAAAATATCACCAAAAGTATATTTAAGCATGCCACTATTCTGCTTTCAATGTCAAAACCTGTTTATCTTGGGGAACTTCTCCTCTACTGGTGCAGTTTATGCAATGTCCCTGTACTTGGAAAGAAATGTGGATGCGGTGCTGCTACAAAAAAAGTGACCATAACCCCACCTGGCGATATCCGTCCGGCTTTTGATCATGATATAAATCATATCAATTCTATTTCTATCAAACAATTCAACGCCCCCCTCATTCCGCCCGGGCATTTGGTTGTGCTCAACAAGGCTCCGTATGATGACAGAATGGACGAGATCATAATTGATGGAGAGGTTATTGCAAGGATCAGGTTTGAGATCGATGGACTGCGGTGGACACTCCTTTCAGGGACTGGCGGAGCACGCCGCCTGTTTAGTGAAAAAGACAGGAAAAATATGCGAAACTGGGTTGAGATCGATGGCGATGCTGTCAAGTTCATCGTAAAAGGCGCAAATGTCCTGGCTCCGGGAATCGCAGATGCTGATCCTTCTATTCAAGAAGGAGATGAGATTATAGTGCTGACACCGGAGAATAATGTAGTAGCTGCCGGACGTGCGCGGATGAACGGTGAGACAATGCTCAAACGTGAGCACGGTATGGCTGTAAAATGCCGATGGAGTGAAGCGCCCTGTGATGTTGATATCCCAAAAGGTGGTCAAACATGGGCTGATGCGGTATCTGCAAATTCCAATATTCTTGACCGGTTCATTGATCGTTCACATAAGTTTATCATTAATGTTGCAAAAACCACCAACCGCCCTGTGACTGTGTCATATTCAGGTGGCAAGGACAGTCTTGCAACACTTCAACTTGTAAGCGAGTGCATGGATGATTATGAGATAATATTTGCTGATACCGGTCTTGAGTTCCCTGAAACGGTTGAGAACGTGCAGGTTGCAGTTAAACGATATGGCCACCCCCTGCGATTAATCAGTGTGGGAGATGCGTTCTGGAGATCAGTAAATGATTTCGGACCACCGAGTGTCGAGGTTCGGTGGTGTTGTAAAGTATGTAAACTCGGTCCTATCACACAGTTAATAGAGGAAAATTACGAGAATGGATGCCTGAGTTATATCGGTCAGCGTAAGTATGAGTCCAGTGCCCGTGCAAAAAGCGAGCGGGTATGGAAAAATCCGTGGGTTGGGAATCAGGTCGGTGCGGCACCGATACAGGATTGGACTGCACTTCATGTATGGTTGTACATCTTCAGGACAGGAGCACCTTACAATCCACTCTATGAGCAAGGGTTTGACAGGATCGGATGCTGGCTGTGCCCTTCCTCATCACTTGCAGATCTTGTGCTCCTCAAAGAAACTCATCCGGATATGGAAAAAAGGCTCACAGACTACCTGCTTGGTTATGCTAAGCGCATGGGATTATCAAAAGAGTGGGTAGAACATGGATTCTGGCGCTGGCAAACCCTGCCGTCGCACATCGCACAGATTGCACATAAAAAAGGCATCAATACTGTCCCGATAAGTGATGGCATGGATGTGCTTACTTTCACAATTACATCAGGATATCGGCCATGCAAAGCAGATGGCATGTCTGCAGAAGGTGGTTTTGGTACTGCAATAGACCTTGCGCGCATTGAAGATACACAAATGCTGCGCGCTGCGGGTGATGTATCGTACATGGAAGGTGTAGCTTCTGTCCTGCATGGCGAAGACCGCGCGCAGGTTTTTGCATCAGGGAATGTAACCGCACGGAGCGATACGGAAAAGAAAGCGCGTAGGCTGATGCACAGGATGGAATTGTCCATACGGCGCGCTCTTAAGTGCCGGGGGTGCGGGGTCTGTGTTGGCAACTGCCCGCATGATGTGATCATCATTGAGGATGGGGTGGCTGTTATCGGGAACGGATGTGTTCACTGCGGGCAGTGTATCGAGGTCTGTCCGGTTGTAAAGTTCGGATAAATGTACTGTGAGACTTTTTTCGTGTTTGTTTAGCGATCTTTGACGCCGAAGCAATCCTCTTAAGGCTTCGCATTCCCAAACCACTGGCGCGAACGATGATGTTTTAGCGGCATTTTAACTTATAATCTCATAGATATAATAACGCAGCATAGCGTTTTTACACACCGATGTCATTGAAAATATTAAGATCTATCTCACTTTCCACAGGTATCTGCAAATTTTAAACAATTTTTTCTGATAGCGGTTTTATACATTTCTATAATATTATATTTATATTGTAAATGCATGTAATACATGTTTTGAACATACGATTTCCCGACTTCGACAGAAAATTTGCATGCATCATTCTGAACCATTTGTCCATTAATTCAGAAAACCACAATCATCCGGCACCATTCATTGTTTAAGAAAAAGATATGTTTTCAAAATATACCTGCGGAAAGTGCGATCGATCGTTCTTTGGATTTAAAACCTAATGTAAAATTTCTTTCTGGATTTCATTATGAACGAGATATCCTAAAGGCTTCTGTTGCAAACACTTACATAGAAACCGTTGGAAATCGTGCAGATTCACTCAATTTGGCAACAAGAAAGCACCCTTCGGGTGCAAATTTAATGTAGCTACGGCTGAGCATTGACCCCACACCAGTCCGTTATT
>JBQVLY010000090.1:0-6707 GCA_052361065.1 Methanosarcinaceae archaeon
TTCCAGCCCTTAACATCATCCGCTGTCATCACATCGATCGATCCACCCTGGAACTCGCCTTTCACATCTCCCATCCGCTCCTCGATCCATCCTTCCATTTCAAGATATGCATTCTTCAATCCTTCGATCACGTCAGGATCTGCATCCCACAAGCCACGCTCATAAGCTTCAAGCAACCGTCTCCCAATCTCTTCAAGTGCCCAGGGATTATTTTCCTCAAAGAACTTTCGCATTTCATCATCCAGGACAAATGTCTTTGTGATATCATCAAATATCCAGTCATCAACTTCCCGTGTTGTCGCTTCCCATCCGTAGACCCGTCCAATCCTCTTTGACATATCGCCAGCACCCTTGTATCCGTGTCTCTTCATTCCATCGATCCACTTCGGGTTTAATAATTTTGTTCTTACAACACGCCGGACCTCATCTGCAAGCGTCCTGACCTCGACCCGGTCCCGATCCCTGGTATCGCCATAGTATGCCGAAACTTCATGTCCGGATATCTCCCTTGCAGCAGTTGTGAGTCCACCGTGTGTTCCAAAATAGCAACAGCATCCGAAGAGGTCATACTCATCGGTCACAGTCTTGTTGAATGTCAGGTCAACACTTTTAAGCTGTTCTATGAACTTATCATGCGACTTTTCCCCGAATACGCCATTTCCATACGAATATCCGTTCCAGTACACATACACATCAGATAGGTCCTTATCTTCCTTCCATGCGGATGCGTACACAGCAAGTTTCACACCGTTACCGTATGTTCCCGGCTTGCTCGCAAAGATGCGGGCACAATTTCCATCTCCACCACTCCCATCGATTCCGTTTCCATCACCGATTCCGTTATTCTCTGATGCCTCAGTAGCATGTTTTTTGATATAGTTCATCTCTTTTGGCTCATCAAGCTGTGAGACCTCCTGTATTGCATCATCGATGAGTTCGATGCAGTTGTAGAAACAGTCTCTCGTAATCCCGCTCACCCGGATTGTCACATCAATTCGCGGACGTCCAAGTTCTTCCAGCGGAATAACCCTGAAATTTCTCACTTTCCCACCCTTCCAGATAGGCTCAACACCAATCAGGTGCATTATCTGGGAAAGCTGTTCACCATCCGCCCACATAATATCGCTTGCCATCCAGTACATAGCGATATTCTCAGGAATCTTGTCGTGCTCATCCACATACTTATTGATCACACCATCCGCAAGCCTCTGTCCGATCCGCCATGCAGCCTTTGTCGGCACTTTATAGGGGTCAAGTGAGTAGAAGTTCCTGCCTGTAGGCATTACCTCCGGCTTGCCCCGGGTTATAAGACCGGACGGACCGGGTTCGATATATCCTGCATCAAAGCCATGGAACAGGGCACTAATCTCATCAGAGGAATCGATCCTCCACAATATCTCGGCTGCCTTCTCCTTAACTGAGAATATACCGGCTTTATTCACCCTCTTCAACCTGTCCCCGAGAACCTCCTCGCAAACAGTGATCGGGTCAGCACCATCCAGAAATCCATCCAGTATCTTCTTTCCAAGCGAATCGATTTCAGCCAGCACCTCACTTTTAGCATCAGCTGGCTTAATATCCATCCCAAGAAGATCAAAAATGAGTTTCCTCATTTCTGAATCATACCTGAGTATCGAGTTTATCAACTCGATCTTATTCTCACCTTCGGGATTTTCCCCGAATATGTGCATACCATCCGGAATCTGGGTATTATACAGCTTTGTTATTGCTTCATGTGCAGTATCCACGATCTTTTCAAACGGAACACCCATATCCACCAGTTCATCGAACTTTATCTCCTCTGAAAGGTTCGAATTCGTAAGGAGATCAGTGATGATATGCTCAAGCGCGTGTGCTCTGGCTTTATCAGATTCCTTTGTCTTGTTGTACTCTGATATCTGGTCTTCAAGTTCCTTTAGATCGCCGTAAAGACCGCTCTCGGTCATAACGGTCTGCATGTGATCGATCAGTGTGGCATAACTCCGCCTCTTTGCAATAGTACCTTCAGGAGGATTATCTGAATTGTAGATATAAAGATGAGGCATGTCCCCGATCGCAATATCAGGATAACAACTTTTTGAGAGTGCAACCGATTTCCCTGGCAAAAACTCAAGGTTCCCATGTGTTCCGACATGGATTATCACGTCAGCACCAAATTCGTTCTCAATCCACCTGTAAGTAGCCATATACTGGTGCGTTGGTGGAATCTCAGGGTCATGCAATATCTTACATACCTCTCCGTCACATCTTGTACCTGCACATCCGCGCTTTGGCTGGATGCATATTACTGCATTGCCATATTGAACTCCGGTAATAACGATCTTGTTATCATAGACCATTGCTGCCGGAACCCCGTCCATCTCTTCGCCAGGCGGATTTCCCCATGCATCGCACATTCGTTTCCTGACAGCCGGCTCAATTGTATTAAACCATTTTTCGTACTCCTCCCTGGTCACCATCGCAAGTGCCCCGCCTTTGTCCACGATCTCATCGATCGTAGTCCACCTGAACTCTGATATCGCTTTATGGTCCATGATGTTTTCAATGAGTTCTTTACCGCTTTGCGGTGCATCAACCGAATATCCCGCCTCTTTCATCGCATTCAATATCCTTGCAACACTCTCAAGAGTATCAAGATGTGCTCCTCCGCCGACAGTTGCCTCGACCGATGCACATGGATTATTATGCAAAATGAATGCAACTTTGCGCTCGGATTTCGACTTATCTTTCAATGAGATCCATTTCTTTAACCTTCTCACGATTTTGGATATCCGATCATCGATCGGGGTGTGGCGCTCAAACTCGGTTCCATACTCTTTTGCAGTTGTTGAGGCACCGATGATCAAAGGCTCGATAACGCCCTCGAATTCAGACAGCGCAACACTCCACGCAACTTCACTTGAACTCATTCCATGGATATTTGCCATCCATTCTTCTTCGGTCTTGTGATAAACTGTCAACGGATGAAATACCGGAATGTCCAGTTTTTTGAGAGCACTCACAGATCCATCAGACTTTCCTGCATGGAATATCGATTGGAGGTTTATGATGGCATCGATCTTTACAGGATCCATGAAGAACTCTTCTGTTACCTCTCCGCTCGATTTGGCGCCTGTTTCAGCATCTCCCATTCCGTGACAAAAAGCAGGGATCACATCAAACTCCTTCTCAAGTTCGCTGATAATCGCATCAACGATCTCAAGATCACCATTTGACCAGTAGGTTCTATGGAACAATATCCCGATCGCATGTTTTTTCTGTGGCTTGTACCATTTCAGATATTCGTCTATGGTCTCAAAAGCCTGCTCTGCATCAGGATGGTAGATCCCCTGCCACATTGTCTCAGCTGGAGGTTTGGGATCATAATCAGCATCAAGAACCTTTTTTCCTATATATTTGAGCATGTTCGTTATGTTCGCAAGTCCCCCATATGTATGATAGGCATTAATAGTCGCAACAATCTTCAGGGAAACGTTTGAAACCTCCCAGAAACTTGAATCATAACCAAATGAAATAATTGGAATATCATTGTTCAATTCCCCTATTATCTCGTCCCAGACCCCGTTGTTTGACGGACGCAAAATGATGACATCTGCATCGTTAAAAGAGCTTATACAGTCCTCTCGTATCAAATCATCCTCAATGTCCTGTGTGGACCATGCGTGCAATTCAATACCAAGTTCATTACATGCTTCGGCAAACAGCAGGATATCACTGCCCCATGTTACTGATACTATTTTCATGTCAGCCCCCTGCCTACCGAATACATTTCTATTAGTGATCCCTGCTCCTGTGCAACGATATCGTAAACCTGACCGGATGATAACTGGTCAACCGAATAATAATGTCCACCGGCATGTTCTGCAATTTCCCTGCAATAACCAAGCTGCATTTTCACAAACGAATTACCCATGGATTCAGCATCAAGAACAATTACATGAATGCCGGCAGATCTTGCCTCTTCTGCTATTGCAATAAGCTCTTCTTTTACCACTCCCGGTTTGCCACCGTTAACTGAAACATTCGCCCTGCCGTCTGATATCAAAACCATTATCGCAATCGTTTCATCATTTTTTCGTTTTTCACCAAGAAGAAGATTCAACCCGCTGCTAAGACCTGCACCAAGCGGTGTTTTCCCACCTGTTGGTAATTCCCTGAGGCTATTGTATGCAAGATCAATACTTGAGCTAAGTGGAAGCAGAACATCTGCAGTATCGCCTTTAAATGCAACCAGCCCAATCCTGTCCCGCTGCTGGTAGGAGTCCATAAGAAGCGACATGACCGCTCCTTTGGCACATTCCATCCGGTTTGCAGCACCCATCGAACCAGAGGCATCCACTACAAAGAGGGTTGCTGTTGAGATCTTTCCAATTCTTATCTTTTCCCTGATATCCTGACTTCCGATGACAATCGCGTTTTTGCCAGGCATGCCTGCACCGCGCTCCACCTGGAATGGTGCAGCCGCGCGGATCGTGGCGTCTAACGCAATATCGGTGGTTTTCCCGGAAGGCATCGTGTGACGTGCATATTTACCACGGTTAAACCTTGCAAGCGTCGGGTTTCTCCTTCCTGATGTCCTGCTGCGAGGTATCCGATCACGCTTTTCCTTTGGTCGCACTTTGCTTACATCGATGGGATCCCCGATCGCAAAGACCGACTCGGGTTGTTGTGGCTGCGTGCCGTCATCCTCATTTTCAGGCGGATTTTGCGATTTCGGTTCATTTTCCTGCTCTTTCTGCTCGCGATGTTCATGCTTGTGCTCTTCTTTCTGTTCGGATTGTTGCTCTTTCTGCTCCTCTTCCTTTTCATGCTCCTTTTCTTCCTGTTCTTTTTTTTCATCATCCATCATCTGATCGAGCTTATCGGTATCGAGCTGCGGAGGCTCAAACGGCTTTCTTCGCATCCTGTGCGGCAGTGCAAGTTCCATCGCTTCTTTGATGTCATCAAGCGTGACCTCGGTCCGGTCATCAAATGCCGCGATCGTCTTTGCGGTTCTTGTGATGACTATCTCTGCCCGATGTGTTTTCACACCGAGTTCGATACACATCTTTGCAGTGGTCCTTAGGAGTTCATCACTAATCGTAACCTCCGGGAGGAGTGACTTCGCTTTTATGATCTTCTTGTTGAGTTCTACCTGCCGATCTTTAAACTCCTTTTTGCAACTGTTCGCATCGTTTTCAAAATTTTCTGCGATCTTTACGATCTCAACCCGTGCATTTACATCGGATATACTCTCGACAGTAGACTGGAGACCGAACCGGTCCAGAAGCTGCGGTCTTAATTCCCCTTCTTCGGGATTCATTGTCCCGACAAGGATGAATCTTGCAGGGTGTCCCACCGAGACGCCCTCCCGCTCAACAATGTTTACGCCCATTGCTGCGGCATCGAGAAGAACGTCTGCGACGTGGTCGTCAAGCAGGTTAATCTCATCAATGTATAGGATGCCACGGTTTGCAGCAGCCAGTATTCCGGGATCTAGTGCACGTATTCCTTCTTTGATCGCTTTTTCAATATTTAACGTGCCAACGACCCGGTCCTCGGTGCATCCGAGCGGTAGATCGATTACACGGGTTCTTCTCATAACACTTTCGATTTTTTCACCATTTACCGAGTGCTCATAGCAGATGTCGCACATCTCGCCCATATTCGCAGGGTTACAATTGAACGGACAGCCGCTTACTACCTCGATATCAGGAAGTATTTCTGTGAGTGCACGTACTGCGGTAGATTTTGCAGTCCCTTTTTCTCCCCTGATCAGGACACCACCAATTCTCGGGTTGATAGCGTTTAAGATAAGTGCTTTTTTCATTTGTTCCTGCCCGACAATTGCTGTGAAGGGAAGTATCTGTCTGTTTATGTGGTGCATTTTCAGTTACCTCTTTAATATTCTTTATAGTTTAATATTTTTTTCCATATCAAACTGTAGTTATTGGTATTGATTTTGATTAATACGATCTGGAAGTGTTATTCATCTGGCATCACCATTATTTTTTTTCTAGTAATTGTTAACAAACATGAAATTGCAATAAAACCCACAAGAGCAATCGCAGGCTCAAATGGTCAAACTGCCCTGCGTCAAGATTACTAACAAGTTTGTTTTATTAATCATACGAATTGAGCAAGAAGTCTGAATTAATATATTATAAATCTTGTGTTATATTGCTATATTTATTATTCAATTCATTATATATAATATCATTTCAGCCATATTGATCGATAATAATGCCATAAATTAGACGGGTTATACATCACCAAAACAATGCCAGCACAAATATAACCACAAGCATGATTCCGATTCTTACAATAGTTGCTATTGCAAGTATCTGCATCCCGATCTTCGGACCAAATATTCCGACATAGTACGGTATCAAAAATTTCATTGTCATTGTAACACTTGGTAGAACATTACCAACAAGCAGCGTCAAAATTACCTCTTTACTTGTGAGCACTCCGGTTGACAGTAGAGTACCTGCTGCCGAATGAGCTGCTATAAAGTTTGCAAACTGTGCCACGATGATACTTAATCCTGCAGGCGGTATTGGGAAATATACACAGACAAATGTCAGATGACCCGCGAGTGCCTCAAACTTGACTTTCAAAGATATAGTGAAAAACAATATCATGCGACCCAATCGCTGTATGGCCTAGCAAAACATAAACCCCTCTTCTATCGATTTGCTTAGTTATCCATAAATTCCCCCAAATTC
>JBQVLY010000091.1:0-6603 GCA_052361065.1 Methanosarcinaceae archaeon
GATGGTTTTGATTAAATCCCTATGCACAACCCATATTGCAATACCCCGCACAGCAATACCGCCGCAGGCGGTGGATTCCAGACATTATAAAATATACACATACACATCGGTCGGACAAAATGTAACATTTTTAATAACATTGGTGTGTAAAAACACTATGCTGCGTTGCCCACATTTATTCAATAAGTTGAAATGCCGCTAAAGTGTCATCGTTCGCGCAAGTGATTTGGGAATGCAAAGCCTTCGGAGAATTGCTTCGGCGTCAAAAATCGCCAAACAAATACTCTAAACCAAGTGCCTAAGCGGCATTTGATTCTAAAATTGAGTAAATGACCCTTATATTTGAAGAGGATACCTCATTTGTTCCCAGAGGCTTCTTTTGCCCCCTAACCTTCCCTAAACTGCTTGAAATAGCCGACAGGCAAGTTGTTACACCTGATCCATCAGAAACGCCAGCATTATCAACATGGCAAAAGCCGACATAAGTGTACCTGGTAGGGAAATCGTGCTGTCTTTTGATCGATTGTCTGGTATTTTCTCAAACCCTGAACAAACTTGATGAAATAGTGCATCAGCGTTCAAATCTTCCCGAAGTTTTGTTTTTTGAGTCATGAAAAATAATGTATCCACTTCAAAAAGCAGGGTAAAATGATATTCGAATTATCTAAACCAAGTGCCTAAGCGGCATTCGATTTCAAAATGGAGTAAATTACCCTTAGATTTGAAGCGGATACAAAATAATCCATTAATTAAAAATTCAACTGAATTATAAAATTTACTTTTATAATTACTCAATAAATATATGTGATATTTACTAAAATATAAGATAATGATATATTTACTGTATATGTTTATAGTTATAACGGGAATTGCTTCTACTCTTATAACTATTCGCCAAAATATCAGGAAATATAGCAACATATAATAATGTAGCAAGATATTTGAAGATATTTGAAGATAGTTAAACACATTCATATCGATATATTATATGAAGATTCGAGATCGTAATAGCGTTTTTCCAATTTAAAAGTGGTCTTTATTTTCAAAAGAAGTTAACGAACTGTATATGAACCGGGCATTGTGATTAATATGATCAACGAAGAGAACGTAAATCTGGCTATTTTTGATTACGCAAACAGAAAATATGGAGAACTATCAGAGGAACTATTCCGGCGGTATATTGATGAATTTCCAGAAAAAAACGTGGAAATGCCTGCTGAAATCTGGCGTAATAATTTCCTTGCATGGCTTTTTTTCGAAAAAGTGCTTCCCAAAACAGGCAAGACCATAGCAGAGGAATTTGCGGAAAACACTCCCGAATTGACTCCCGAAATGAGGGAAAATGTTCTACAGATGAAAAATGTTATCCGCTCAAATTTCATCGTAATTTCAAAAAATGGTTTATTTTTAAAGCTTAAAGATAGAGAAAGCGGTGAGGCATATCACGTAAAATTACATGCTCCAATGCCCATATCTCCAAACTCTATGATAACTGGCAGAATTCATCCATCCGGCGAACATTACCGTTTTTCTGGTGTTTTTCAAATGTCCGTATCTCCGCTTATACTGGATTCGGATGTTCTTTTTGATGCCTATGGAAATGATAAACTTAAGAAGATTGAAAGCATTCCATTACGCCGAAGTTCTTCTCTACGGTCAATATTAAATAAATATCCGGCTCATTGGATTGATTGGATGTGTACACATTATGACTTGAAAGAGAGACTTAAAAAGGATAAAGTCCGGAGTATTGAGGATAAAATTATAAATGACCTGCCACGGATCATATCAAAATTGCCAGATAAGTCAAAGGAAGTGCTAGCCCTTTGTATTAAGCAGGATGGCGTTGTGAAATCTGGCAAACTTAAAAAGTACGATGATCATATGGATTTCTTCTGGGAAGGGAAAAAAACCATATCCACAATTGGCATGCTCAGGCAGAAAGGACTGGTGATTGTTGGAAAAATGCAATTCAATGATAGAATGTTCAAAGTCGCATTCATACCTGTTGAAATCCGTAAGGAGTTAAAATCCATATTGTCCACCAAAAATGTTCATGCATAGTGAGCATTTACATGATGTGAACAATTCAGCGAATATATCTAATGGATAAATTGTTTATTAGGAAAGCCCTTACTCCATCGCAAGTCTGACAAGTTCCACCAGATCAATAACATCCGTATCGCTCCCGCCTTCGATCAAATTCTTAGTACACAGGGGACATGATGTGATAAGATAATCTACCCCGTCAGGAACCTCCTCAAGCCTCTTTTTTGCAAGTGCAAGCGACAGGTCCGGGTACCCTGTGCGCACGCCACCGCCACCGCCGCAGCATCTTGCATTCTCACGGTTTGTCTTCATCTCCTTTAAGTCGCATACAGCCGTAATCACCTTGCGCGGTGCATCGAACACCCCCCGGCACCTTCCAAGATGACATGCATCATGATATGTCACAGTAAGATTTAGACGCTTTAGTTCCAGTTCAGATAGGTGTTGTTCCAAAAACTCGGACACATGCACCACTTCAAATTCACCAGAATAATTCTGTATCAGGGTATTATGGCACCCCGCACAACTCGTGATAAAAGTATGTGCGTGCACCTTACGCATCTGTTCTGCATTGTGAGTGATCATCTCATCGGATTCAAAACCTGTTCTATTAAGTGGTGACCCACAGCAAACCTCATCAGGTAATATCGTAACATCAAAATGACTCAAAACATCAAACGTCGCAACCAATGATTCAGGATAACGATACGCACCAAGACATCCCACAAAATAAACATATCCTGCAGTTTCCTTAATTACCCCATTATACTCACCAAGCCACGCATGCCTGTCTGCCATCTCACCAAGCGAATTCCCGCTCTGAATTATCCTTTCATAGAGCTTTCTCTGCGCTTCAGTCATCTCCCCTCGCATTACAAGCTGGCGACGGGTATTTTCAATAACAGAAATCGGGTTTGCACCCGCCGGACACATCTGTTTGCACATTCCGCACGTCATGCAGGTGTTAAGACTATCAAGAACATCCGTATCCACATCAAGCCCCTGTAAGATACCATGTGCAACAAGCATTCTTCCGCGCGGACCCGCTGACTCCCATCTGATCTCCTCTAAAACAGGACATATCGAGCGGCAGGCACCGCATCTTACGCATTTCAATATTGACCTCAGGTCAAGATCAAACATATTCCATACCTCACACCCCTAATTTCCCGGGATTCAATATCCCTTTAGGATCAAGTGCGCGCTTGATCAATATCATTACATCAAGAGCATCTCCTCTCTCAAGTCTCATATATCTGGAACGCGCGCTACCGATACCATGCTCCGCACTCACAGTACCGCCAAGCATTATAGCGGTTCTGTGTATCTTATCCGCAGCAAGATCCAGTTGCTCCCACTGTTCATTATCCAGCATATCGATACACATGCCGGTATGCAGGTTTCCATCTCCGATATGCCCATACGTCATGATCGGCAGGTCAAACTCCTTTGAAATTGACTGCACCAGTTTAAGCATCCTCGGAATCTCTTTGATAGGTACCCCTATGTCCTCCCCGACATACACCCGCACCTTATTTGGATTGATCCTTGAGATCGCAGCACCAACAAGCCTGCGCGCTGACCATATCTCCTCCATTTCCTCTCTATCTGTTGCAATACGAATGCCGGATGCAAGGGGCTTACATACGATCTCAACGACTTTCGCCTGTTCCTGAACAGAACCCTTTGTTCCATCCAACTCGAACAATATGGTAGCACCCGCATCAGGAATTGCGATATTGGGATTATAGGCATTCAATACCTCAACAGTAACCCTGTCTAATATCTCACATGCAGATGGAATTACACCTGCAGAAAGCGTTTTAACCACAACATCTCCTGCAAGTTCCGGTGTTTCGAATGATACCAGCATAACAGTACGCTCTTTTGGGAGCGGGAGGATTTTAAGCACCGCTTTTGTGATTATACCAAGCGTACCTTCAGAACCGACCATAAGCCGTGTCAGGTCATATCCTGCTGATGATTTTAATGTTTTTGAACCTGTGTTGATCACACTGCCATCTGCCATAACAATCTCAAGGTCAAGCACATAATTTTTTGTTGTCCCATATTTCACAGTACGCATCCCACTACCATTGTTCGCAATTAGTCCCCCGAGCGTACACATTTCCGAACTTCCAGGGTCAGGCGGGAAAAAGAAACCTTTAGTCTCCAACGCTTCATTGAGCCTGGAATGAATTACTCCGGGCTCGATTGCAACCTGCAAATTATTGATATCGATGTCAAGTATCATGTCCATGCCTGAAAGATCAAGGACAATTCCTCCATTAAGCGCAACAGCCCCACCTGCAAGACCCGTACCCGCACCCCGTGCTGTTACTGGAATGCCATGTTTATTCGCAAACCGCATTAACTGTGAGACCTGTTCCTTATTCTGTGGACGTACAACATAGTCAGGGGTGCCGCGAATCTGCGATGAATCGGAAGAATAACAGTATAATTGCACGGGCGACGTTGTTGCCCTGTCAATTCCAACGATTTCCTGCAGTTTTTTTATCACATCCATTTATTATCAATTATTTTGAAACGTGATACTATGCTTAAAGTTTTCGGTAATTTTTACCAAACATTTACATTCACCTATGAGTATCTACATCCGATGACAGGTTATTTTGAAGTACAACACCGTGACGGAGCTGCAAGGGTCGGGAAACTGTTGCTTAACACACCGATACGGACACCACACATTATCGAGACAGGCAAACTCAGAATATGGAATGAAGGTAACAACCCGATACTTGATGCAGGTTCGCTGTGGGAATACGGATCAAAAGAAAATGCAAAGGAGCACCTTGCTGAGATGCGTGCGGTGGTTGGTGATGATACGCTGATTATCCTGCCGCACCAATCGTTCCCGCCTGCTGCACCCGATGATGTAGCGATAAAAGCCGCTGATGCCCTTGATCTTAATCCTGGTATTGATCCTATTATTACAACAAGTGGTGCTGTTGGCACTACATTCCGTGCAGGGCAGAAATTCAGGAAAAGCGACCTGTACGTAATGGAGGGTGCAGGGAATCTTGAGAACAATTCAAGACGTTTTTTCAATGCCTTGCTGGAACTCAAAAACAGTGTGCCTGCTGATACTGCGGTGTATGCACCCAATCTTTGCCTGCCCGAAAACGCAGCAATGCTTGTTTACCTCGGGATCGATATTGTGGATGATACGCGCGTGGTGATTGCGGCGTACAATGACATCTATCTCACATCATCCGGCCGTTTCTATCTCGATGCCCTCGCAGAACTTCCGTGTAAATGCGAAACATGCGTACACCTTGATGTCAAAGATTTCATGGCTATGGACAAGAAAGAGCGCGCACAGCGACTTGAAAAACATAACAAAAATGTGCTTGGGTCTAAACTCGCACTTGTAAGGGAAAAAATACGGGCAGGCACCCTGCGGGAATATGTAGAAGGACAGTGCAGGGTGCGTCCCTGGCTGACAGAGCTTTTGCGGATCGCGGATTCAGAATACAATTATGTGGAACAGCATGCACCGATCGTGCGATCAAACCAGATGATTGCAAATACCGATGAATCACAGACACGTCCTGAAGTTGTGCGGTTTGCAAACCGGATCAATGAAAGATACACTCCACCTGATGCCGACATTTTACTCCTCTTGCCATGTTCTGCAAAGAAACCTTACGGTATATCGAACTCACACCAGAAGTTTATAAAAGCACTTGGCAAAGGTCGCAAGTTCGTACATGAGATTATCATCACATCCCCACTTGGCATTGTTCCGCGTGAACTTGAATTAACCTATCCTGCTGCGCATTACGATATAGCGGTCACGGGATACTGGGATGCAGGGGAAAAGGCGTGGGTGGGTGATTGTCTTACAAATTACCTCTCAAAACACAGTTATTCAACTATTGTTGCCCACGTGGAAAGTGGATATCGCGATATCTGCGAAAACGTTAGCAAAGAACTTGGGGTGGAGTTCATTTATACGAGCAGCGGCAGTGTGACATCTTCCGGATCACTGCGAAACCTTAAGGATACGATTTCACAACTTTGCGACGGGCGCAAACGTTCGGCTGAGACTATGAAAAAAGATATGCTGCGCAAGATCACAGATTACCAGTTCGGACATGGGGCAGGAGATTTACTGATACCAGAGCGTGCGGTTATCAAAGCACCATATCCAAAACACCAGGTGTATGTTGATAAGATCCATGTCGCAACGCTTGTACCACAATACGGCACACTTGCTATTACAATAGCAGGGGCGGAAATTCTGCTGCCGCGCAACAGGTATATGATTACGATTGATGATTTTGTGCCAAAGGGATCTATACTTGCTGTCGGTGTAACCAGCGCAGATCCGAATATCAGGCCAAATGATGATGTGATCGTATCGGGCAGTAAGGTACTGTGTGTCGGGCGCGCGGCGATGAGTGGAAAAGAGATGAAAGAATCTACGCGGGGGATAGCTGTTGATCTTAGGCATGTGAAAAAATTGTAAGGTTGTTTTTTTGTTAGTTCGTAATCACTTTCTGATGTCATGTCAGCAATTCCCGTTATGAC
>JBQVLY010000092.1:0-6579 GCA_052361065.1 Methanosarcinaceae archaeon
ATGGTTTGTGAGTCATGGGTTTGGCAGCAGTGGAATGTGCCGCCTGCGGCGGAAACTGATGCTCCGTTCTCTTAATTTCCAGTAAATTGCTCCGTTTTTCTCTTCAGTTTCGGTTAAATAATCCGACACTTGATAGTTGACACGGCACTAGAAATGATGGGATTCAAGTACATGCTGAAGGAAACGATTGAGGTCGATTTTAAGTTGCAGGAGGGAATTTGAAAACTGTACAGGTATTTACTCATGCACGACTTCTTTTAGTTTTCCAATAAACACCTCGTTCTTCACTACATTAAGATCAATTCCCAATTCTTCCGGCGAGAAACCAAGCGCAAGCCCAAGTAATTGCGTATAGTGCAAAACAGGAATATTATATTCTAACCCGAACCTTTTCTTAATCTCTAACTGTCCTCCGTCAAATTGCAAATGACAGAACGGACATGCATTTATGATACAATCCACATTTGCATCCTGTATCAGGGATAGTTTGTGGTTTACCATATCAAGCGATTTTTCAAAAAGCGCCGATCGAACACCTCCACCTGCACCACAGCACGCCATCTTGTCCGGATAATCTACACTCTCAGCGCCCGTGGATTCGACAAGTTCATCAAAAAACGTGGGTCTTTCCACACTTCCAAGTTCTCTCTCTTTAGAGGGTTTTACAAGATGACATCCATAGTGCAGTGCAATCCTGAGGTTTAATGGATTAACTACCATCTCTTTGATCTTTTCCGGTCCGAACTGATCATACAGGAATTCCACTATGTGCCGGATATTCACACTACCCTTGTATTCCTTACCGATAGTTGCAAGATGGAAATTTGTACTATTTTTCAATTCCGTGTTCTTTTTGAGTTCATGATTTGCATCAGATAGAGAGCCATAACACCCATTGCATATTGTCAAAACATCGCGACTCATCTCTTCAGAAAGCACAATGTTGCGGCTTGCAAGCACAAGCCATGCTGTTTTATCGAATGACCTGAAAACACCTGGCGCGGGGCAGCACGAAGCACCAGGCAGGTCTGAACAATCGATATCCAATTTTTCCAGACACAGGTTTGTAGCCTTTTCAATTCCAGGATAACGATTCGGGATTATACAACCTAAAAAAAGTGATAACTTTGTCATTGTAATAATATCCTCTCGAAAATTATTCCTGTACCAGTTTATAGAACTCACACGATCTTAGCAATGTCTTCACATCTTCCAGTGCATCCGGGTACTTATAAACCGTCCCGGGAAGTGATTCCAACCCGAGTTTCTCCCGCATTTTTTTAATTTGATCATTGATTGGCACCGCATGACCGTATTCCAGCACAAACCGACTGACATCGCGATGTTCAGGCAACATGGCACCTTCATGAACAGCAATTGTCCGAATGGTCAATATGGCATCAACGATCTTGATCCCGCGCGGGCAGCGTTCCTGGCAATTGTAGCAGGTAGCACACATCCACAGGTCATCATCGTGCAGCATATCCCTGCCCTTGAGTGCTTTTCTGACAATTCTTCGTGTATTAAGACTGGTATAACGACCGGAAGGACAACTACCGCTACAAGTTCCACATTGAATGCAGGTGAGAACATCCAGTCCTTCGCCCTGTAAAATTGTTAATACATCTGCTTTACTCATGGTGCTTACTACCGTGATTTTTCTTGTTGTATATAATCTATAGGATTATGTAGTCCGAGTTAATCCGAGCATAGCGAGAATTTTCTCGTTTTCTATTTATTGACATGTTTTTTAATTGGTTCTACTAGAAATGAAAAGAAAATTGAAATAAATAATAGATATGGAATATAAATATCATTAAACCATTGCATACAGGCAAAATAAAATGCTGTTGTGAAACCTACAATAAATAATGCATTGGATATGCCATTAATAAATTCTATATTCATTTTAAATTTCCTGAACAATATATAATTTTATACAATGATTGATTATTATTGCTTAATCAGATTCCAATCCCCGTATATTTCAGTTACAAAATTGACAAAATCCAATTGATCCGAATGCGTTCGAATAGTATTAAAACACTGTTTAAACAGTGTTCAAATACCTCTTAATTTCCCATTCATGAACCTGAACCCTATATGCATCCCATTCGGCTTTTGCAAGCCTTATGATATTATCATGTACATGAGAGCCAAGTGCCTCTTTTAGTGTCTCATTTGTTGAGAGGTAGTAGGTAGCATCCTTTAAAGTATTTGGCAGGCTTCCAATCCCCATCTCATCCCGTTCCGCCCCGGTCAGGTTAAATATATTCACATCGATTGGATCTCCGGGATCTATTTTGTTTTTAATTCCATCTATTCCAGCTGCGAGAATTGCTGCGAAAGTGAGATACGGATTGCATGATGGATCAGGGCTTCTAAGTTCCACGCGGGTACTTTGACCACGGGCTGCGGGTATTCGGATCAAGGAACTTCTATTTGCTCCTGACCATGCGATATGGACCGGTGCCTCATAGCCAGGCACAAGTCGCTTGTACGAATTTACAAGAGGATTTAATATCGCAGTCATTGATTTTATGTGTTTGAGCAATCCGCCAATGAAATAGCGTGCCGTATCACTTATCTGCATATCACCTTCAGGATCGTAAAATGCATTTTTACCAGCGCCTATTTTTGAAAGGGACAGGTTAACGTGCATGCCTGAACCGCTTTCGCCAAATATAGGTTTTGGCATAAATGTTGCATGAAGACCATTGAGTTTTGCAATGGTTCGGGTGACATACCTGAAGGTCATCACGTTATCTGCAGTCGTAAGGGCATCCCCATACTTAAAATCGATCTCATGTTGTCCGAATGCAACTTCGTGATGCGATGCTTCAATATCAAAGCCCAGGCTTGTAAGGGTAAGTACGATATCACGGCGGATATCTTCTGCAAGATCAGCAGGTGCAAATTCAAAGTACCTGCCAAAATCGTGCGGGATTGTGGTTGCTTTTCCGTTTTCTACCTCGAATAAAAAAAACTCAAGTTCAGGTCCGACATTGAGTAAAAATCCCATATCTTCTGCTATTTTAAGCACCTTTTTAAGCACGTATCTAGGGTCGCCACTAAATGGTTTACCATTAGGGGCGTACACATCGCATATAACTCGCGCAACGACTCCCTTTTCTTTGTTCCAAGGTAAAATTGCAAACGATGAAACATCTGGTCTTAATACCATGTCCGATTCGTCGATCCTGACAAAACCTTCTACAGATGAACCATCAAATGAGATACCTGTGTCCAGTGCTTTTTCAATCTGTGTCACCGGAATTTCAACATCTTTCACAACACCCTGAATGTCTGTGAACTGCAGTCGGATAAATTTTACATTATGTTCTTCGATCGATTTGAATGCATCTTCTTTTGTGTTGATCTTCATTTAATCGCCTGTGTAAATTATGAATATTTTTTTGCTGGTAATAATCCTGCTTGTTTATATATCATGTTTTTGGTAATGCTATTGAATCTTTTAATTATTGTCTGGTCAGGTAGGTATGTTGATTAGTAATTTGACATGAAATTGACATGAAAGTTGAGAAAGTATGTCAACGGAAATGTAAGCCTGAGAAATGCAGTGAGATGGATTGGAAGATGGATTTATTTATAATTCATACCCCTGTCCCATTGAAAAAAGAGAATCAAAACAAAAAGCACGCCGAGGGTGAGATTCGAACTCACGGGGCGCGTAAGCACCACTGGTTTTCAAGACCAGCGCCGTAGACCGCTTGGCTACCTCGGCATAATAGAACTATGGCTAAATAGCGTATTGTAGTATAATCTTTTTGCTCAAAAACCCGTTAAACCTGAAAATTAAACGAAGAGTTTACTCTTCGTCCGATTTTGTCTCTTCGGATTCAGTTGCCCCGCCATGCCAGTAGTTAAACACTCGTTCGAGTTCCTCTTCATACACTTTCTGAGCTTCTGGTCCTTCAGCTGGACCATTATAATCTCTATATGGGGGTCTCATCCAGTTTTCGAAAAAACCTTTTCCAGGAATATGTGATTTTTTACTTACTACAATTGCAGGTAGAAATGGCTCGCTTTTTTTGGCGTTTTCATCACAAATTTCGTTAAGTATAGGAATCAATGGGAAAACAATTTTGTTCTCATCAAAATGCTTCATAACTTGACCGTATTCAATTTTAATATCTTCAATATTTGATCCATTCTTTACAATACTAATTAAATATTCGTACAAGTTCGATTTATTCATCTCGCCTGATTTTGTATCTTCTGATTCTTCGGCTTTTGTTTCAGCCTCAATTGGAGCTTCCGGGTATTTTTCAACATACCGAACTTCCTTAACTCCTACATTTTCAAGTATCTCATTTGCAGCCCTGCTTTTTGACATTAACCATCTCTGGTTGTATGAAAGCATAACAGGTGTGATAATTGTAGCTATTCCGTCATTGATATCCACTTCCGGGTTTTTCAGACCTGTATAAAGTGCAAAAAGTCCCTGGATTTTTTCAACACCGTCTTTGAGTACTTTTTCGATAGTATACTCATACGTCACAGTCTTTCCCGCAAGTAGATTGTTCATATCAACACGAACCCTGCGCCCGATAACTTTTATAACAATACCTTTTTTACCATTGATCTCGACTTCAAGCCCCTCATATACATTACGATCCTTAAATTTTGCAATGGAAATAGATTCCACCAACTTAATATCATGCCCCCCATATGCTTTTTCCGGGGGGATCTCAACTGAGCCGGTATATCCCACATCTTTTCCAACAAAATCATCGTCGAGTCCAATAATTATGTGCCTTGCACCAACGATTACAACATCTCCACCATACATTCCACGGTCATTGTACATATTGTTAGATTTTGCAACTTCTTCATGAGTGGTATCAAATATCGTCTCACCATCAAATTTACCTGTATATGATACTTTAATGAAATCTCCTTTTTCGATTGCCAAATTAATCAACTCTCATTATTATTTTAATTATTAATTGTCAAAGTAAAATGCATCTCCGCTATACTCCTGTGCCCTTAATAACTTTTTGGCATTTTTCATTGTATTCCTGATGCAATCCATTATAATCGTTCCGGATTAGAGGAATCTTGCAGGAAGCAACTGGTTTGCAAGCAGGTCATCATAAGTTTCCCGTTTCCTGATAATATCCGCATTTCCATTGTTCACAAGCACCTCAGCACATCGAACCCTTCCATTGTACTGGGAACTCATCGAAAAACCATAAGCACCTGCATCAAGGATCGCAATAATATCATCCTTTTCGATCTCAGGCAATTCGCGGTCATGTGCAAGAATATCGCCGGTTTCACATATTGGACCTGCAATACTGTAAATATCCTTTGCAGGCGCATCAGCTTTATTCGCAACCACGACATGCTGATATGAGTCATACATCGCAGGTCTGATCATAAGATTAAATCCTGCATCTACGCCTACGAATTGCTTTTCTGCTTCTTTCATTGTATTAACAGTCGTAAGAAGCACCGTTGAATCAGCTACAATATAGCGGCCAGGTTCAAGTATCAATTTAGGACTGATGCCTTCTGCCCTGCAGCGCTCGTTGAATATTGGAAGGATCAGGTCAGCAAGATCCTGTGGGGTCGGCACTTTTATACCTTTTTCATAAGGAATACCAAGACCGGAACCAACATCAACAAATTCAAGTTTTGCACCAAGACGTGAAACCTGTTCAACAAGATCCATCATTTTTGTCATTGCTTCGGCAAACGGTGTGATATCAAGTATCTGAGAACCGATATGACAGTGGATCCCGACAGGATTGACACCCTGCAGATCAAGCGCTTCCTTATATGCACGAACAACTTCACCATGCGGCACACCAAACTTGGATGTCCGAAGACCTGTGGATATCTTTGGATGTGTGTCAGGTGATACATCAGGATTTACCCGAAATGAGATATCCAAAACCGCATCTTCGTTCTTTGCGATATTTGAAAGTGTCCTGAGTTCATCAAGTGAATCAAGTGACACCTTTACACCTGTCTTGACAGCCATCAAAAGTTCGCTGTCAGATTTTGAGTTGCCGTTGAAGAGTATTTTCTCTTTTGGAATGCCGGCAAGCAATGCCATATATAGCTCACCGTCTGAGAACACATCCGCACCGGCACCTTCATCTGCCATTATTTTAAGGATAGTGAAATTTGCATTTGCCTTTGCCGCATAGTACAGGTCAGCATCAGGAAATGCATTGCTGTAACGTCTGAAATTTATACGCAAGCGTTCTTCATTTGTGACGTATAATGGTGAACCGTACTTTTCAATAAGTTCTACCGAATCGACACCGCCAATTGTGAGATGACTATTTTCAATTTGTAGGTGGTTCTTGATTGTGAACATGGTTTTGACCTCGGTATGAAATTTTTAATTAACTACATTAATGACGATTTTTGGGTACATTAATGCATTAAGGGAATATTGGTTTTGTCTATATATGTCATGAAACAGACGACACTATTTTACTAAGTAATACAATTTGCATATCTTTTTGTTTTAGCAGAGTTGCGAAGACGTATCCACTTCAAATCTGAGGGTAACTGACTCCTTTTTGAAATCGAAAACCTGCT
>JBQVLY010000093.1:0-6525 GCA_052361065.1 Methanosarcinaceae archaeon
GCCATAACCAGTGATCCAATACTGGCCCAAACAGATGCCGTAAGAAATCAAAAAGTATATGCGATCGTGGATCCAAACATAATTGAACTTGCAGGCCCGCGAATAACGCATGGACTGGAAGAACTGCATAGTTATATTGCACCTGAGATAAAACCAGATGGAACTGGTGCTGCTGATCAAGAAAACACATCTCAACTTTCAGGATTTGGGATGTTGCTGGCAGCAAGTATGATGCTGGCGGTTTACTCGATGAGAAAATTATAATTATAATTATAATTATAATCGGAGAGTTTTCAATTTATTCCAGATAAATGGATCGTAGCAAAAAAGATTCACTGCAAAGAACGCTGAGAGCGCAAAGGATTGCTATTTTTTTCGGCGTCCTCTGCGCTCTTTGCAATTTTTTGAACCATTCCGGAAGATAATAAAAAGTCTCCATAACATAATTAGAATTATAGCGAAACATGGCGAAATTTGGAAAATCCGTTATTTTTGTACTGGGATTGCTCTTGATAACGGCAATTATTACCAATACGGCAATAGGTTCCACAAATATATCTCCGCTTATCACCGCGAAGATCCTGCTTGCCCGATATTTCTTCATAGAACCTACATGGACCTCCAGTCAGGAAGTTATCATAACTAATATCCGCCTTCCAAGGGTGCTTCTGGGAGGTTTTGTGGGTGCAGCACTTAGCACAGCCGGTTGTGCAATGCAGGGACTGCTAAAAAACCCCATGGCTGATCCTTATATAATTGGAATGTCATCCGGTGCTGCACTTGGTGCATCCATTGCTTTTATGCTGCTGTTGCCGGTACAGGTTACAGCATTTGTAATGGCTGTTATTACAATATTCATTGTATATAATATCTCAATTATGGGAGGAAAAGTGCCGATTGATACCCTTCTGCTTGCTGGTATAGCAGTTGGTTCATTTCTGGCGTCGATTACATCGTTAATTATTTTCCTTGCCCAATCACCCCATCAGATTATCTTTTGGCTGATGGGAGGACTCTGGACTGCAAACTGGGACAAAGTGAAGATCACATCTATCCTTGTGACAATCGGCATTGTTATGTTGTATCGCTATTCATGGAAACTGAATGTGATGCTACTGGGTGAAGAAGAGGCGCAGTATCTTGGTGTTAATGTTGAGCATGTAAAACAATACGTACTGGTGTTTTCTGCACTAATTACAGCTGCAGCGGTATCCGTCAGCGGTATCATTGGGTTTGTGGGACTCATCATTCCCCATATCATGCGCATTCTTGTGGGTCCGGATCACAGGATACTATTCCCTGCTTCGACTCTGGCAGGTGCGATTTTCCTGATACTCACAGATACATTTGCCAGAACCATTATGGACTCAGTAGAACTGCCGGTTGGCGTAGTAACTGCTATGTTTGGTGCCCCATTTTTCATATACCTATTAAGAAAGAGGAGGGATAACCTGTATGCTTAAGATCAAAGACCTGAATGTAAGTTACGGACAGAATCAAGTTTTAGAAAAGATCGGATTAAGTGCAGACAAAGGTGAATTTATCGGGATAATCGGTCCCAACGGTTCAGGAAAAACAACATTACTAAAAACTATTACAAAGGTTTTAAAACCTACCTCAGGGACGATTATGATCTATGGAAAAAATATTGAGGAAATGGGGAGCAACGAAATTGCAAAAAATGTGGCAGTTGTCTCGCAGGTAGTTTCAATTAACTTCGAGTTTACTGTGAAAGACATTGTGTTAATGGGAAGAAATCCTTATATCAAAAATTCTGAAAGCGTTGAGGATATTAATATCGCAACTGATATGATGAAGAAAACAAACATCCTTCATTTGAAAAACCGACTGATCACCCGGTTAAGCGGAGGAGAACTGCAAAGGGCAATTATAGCAAGGGCTCTTACGCAAACGCCTACTATCCTGCTTCTTGATGAACCAACTTCACATCTGGATATTACCAACCAGATAGATATATTAAATCTTGTAAAGAAAGCTTCAACAAAAGGTATGCTTGTTATAGCAGTGATGCATGATCTGAATCTTGCTGCCTATTATTGCAATAAGATATGCCTTCTACGCGATGGATGTTTAATATCGACTGGAACTCCACGACAGGTGTTGACTCCCTCTAATATTGAAGTTGCATTTAACCTTCCCATCGAAGTAATGTATAATAACAGGACAAACTCAATCTATGTAATGCCTATACTGGAGCCATTAAATGAAATATAAGGTTAAAGATACAAGTTTGATCATTGAAGGTGATTTTGAAGCTATAAGTTCAGGTATAAACGGTGGCATGGAGCGTGTTGGATGTCTAATTAACCACCGGGTGCAACCTGCTTTTGATTACTATGAACCTGCAAAATACCTGAACAATGTGGCAGAATCCCTTATGCTAAAAAAGCCTTATTTTGGGCTTTTGACAGCAGTTAACATGGATAACCTGTGTATAATGACAGAGGGTTACCTGACAACTTTTGTCACCGCTGGTATCACTCATCCTTCGGGTTTTAAGGTTGGCAGGGCAGGAACTATTAATATAATCATTACTGTTGACGGAATGTTGTCAGAAAGTGCAATGGTTGGTGCAATAATCACAGCCACCGAGGCAAAAGGGCTTGCACTTTTGGATATGGGATACGATTTTTTAGGAACAACTACTGATGCTGTGATAGTGGCATACGAGAACCATCCGGGGGCAGGGACAAGGATAATGGCAGGGAAAATCATGGAATATGCCGGCTCATACACAGAGTTTGGTGAGATGATCACAAGAACTGTTATGAAAGGCGTTAAAGACGGAGTGAGAAAAAACGGGTAGGAACATACTATGGGTTTAAGTGAAGATGTGAACAAAGATATCTACAAATCCCCCACCTCCAATCTACCAGTCATGGATCAGTTAAGCCAATTAAAAGATACCGCAGAAAAGATCACCAGCATGGAAATTCGCGGCGCGGGCCGGATCACGAAAGCCGCAGCGGTCGCGCTTCGTGATTATGCCGAAAGTCTGGAAGCTGGTTCAATGGGGGAGTTTAACCGCCATATCGAAAATGCCGCAAAACTGCTGGTGGATACCCGCCCAACCGCGGTCTCACTTCCAAATGCTGTCAATCTCACAGCACGATACACTTCTGCGGATGTGGAAGAGGCAAGGGAAGAGATCATCAATAACGCTGAACGATTCATCAAACAAGCTGGTGAGGCACTCCAGAAGATCGGGGGTGGGTGTATTTGTGGCGGTGACGTCATCATGACACACTGAAACTCCAACGCAGCGCTTTCTATCATCACAACTGCTTTTGGGCAGGGCAAGGATATCTCAGTTATTGCTGCCGAAACACGACCAAGACGGCAGGGACTATTGACAAACAAACATCTTCTTGATTACGGCATCCCTACCACACTTATTGTGGATTCTGTCGTGCGATACTGCATGAAAGAGGTTGATACCGTCATTGTCGGTGCGGACTAACTTCCTGGTCATGTCTCTGAGTTACTGAATAGGCACTCTGAACGTTAATAATTCTTTCAATGTCCAAATATGATCTACAATTTTATGAACCATAGCTGGTGCCCTTTGCAACCATTTTACATTTAAACTATTTAAACATTGTCAATTGCTTAGGGACATGACCTGATTCCATTATGAAACAAAAAACGCTTAGGCACCTGGTTTCAATAATCAGAACATATATTTTATCCTGCTTTTTGAAAGACTTTTTGATATATTCCGGATAAATGGATTATATTAACGAAAATTAAAAAACACAACTTATCAAATATATGGTTGTAAAAAAATCAATTTGTTAATCGGATCTAACGAAGACATTGAAAATGTGTATGGTTCAGTTTATTGAACCAAACAAATGTGGGTTTTAATAGACGTAAGGTGCCTATTTTTTCAGCATAAAGCGCACAATCCCTTCACTCAATTTACTGCTCTGGGTCACTTCCCTGACAATTTCATCATCGGATTTGCCTTCTTTTTTGAGTTGGTCAATATCCTCTGTTATAGAATCTGGCACTTCATAATACTTATTCATATTCCCACGATGACCCCACACATCACCTTTAAGTAATTGAATGCCTGCCATATCAAAGTACATCTGAATGGATTTGGACATGGTTTTATGATAAGATGCTGGAATTTCAATTGACTTTATATTCGGGCATTTCTGTACCAGATTAAACACATCTTTGTTCGATGGACGGAATGCAAGATGGATTGCAATGTCTTCTTCTGACAAATTTGATATTTCTTCACGGCTTCCTACTACTTTGATTTTCATATAGCATACCTCATTATTTTATTAATTTTTATGTTAGTATTCGTACAAAGATATATATTTTTTGTTTTATTCTTGAAAAACTCACTATTATTTGAATTTAAGCATCGTGGTTTGTAAATAGTATCCGGCTATTACGGTCTCAGGATGTGACTGGAGAACTTAGACGACAAACATTCGATCTTATCAGACTATATGTGCCGCAGGAAGGAAATAGGTTTTTAGATGATAGATGCTATCTATTCAGTACTGATTATATTCGATTATCCTTATGCTGTCAAATACGTTCAAAGAAGAAAGATGTGGCAGGTCTTTCCAATGCGAAAGTGGCGAACTTACATATTCGGTACAGCAGCATTAAACCAGCAGACAATTGAATAATATAGATCATGAATTGATTTACAGGCAAAACCTTATAATTATTTTATGATTATTACAAACAATGAGGATTTTAGATGAAATTTGATCCTGATATGATAAAAAAAGCAGCTAAAGATGACTTTGATGCTGCATGGAATATGGGAATAGAATTTATACACAAGCCTTCTCCCAAGGAACAATATCCACGTACATCACTTGTTTTTGGAAAAGCACATCCTGTGTACGATACGATTGCAAAGCTGCGGGAAGCATACTTGCGCATGGGATTTGGGGAAATGATGAATCCTCTTATCGTGGATGAGCGTGAGGTACACAAGCAGTTCGGGCATGAGGCTCTTGCAGTGCTTGACAGGTGTTTCTATCTTGCAGGATTGCCGCGCCCAAATGTTGGGATATCGGATGAGCGTGTTGATCTGATCAAGGAGATACTTGGAGATATTGGTGATGAGGGGATTGAGATCGTCCGCAAGGTTTTGCATTTGTACAAGAAAGGTGAGGTCGAAGGCGACGACCTTGTCCCTGAGATCGCTGTGCAACTGGATGTATCTGATTCGCTGGTAGTTGAGATGATAGATCAGGTATTTCCGGAATTCAAGGAACTTGTTGCACAATCCTCCGGAAAGACCCTGCGAAGCCATATGACATCGGGGTGGTTTATAACACTTGAGGCGGTTCTTGAGCGCAATGACCCGCCGTTCCGATTTTTCTCTATTGACCGCTGTTTCAGGAGAGAACAGCAGGAAGATGCTGCGCGGCTTATGACATATTATTCAGCGTCCTGCGTAATTATGGATGAGAATGTTACGGTAGATCATGGAAAGGCTGTGGCACAGGGACTGCTATCCCAGTTCGGGTTTGAGAAATTTAAGTTCAGGCCTGATGAGAAACGCAGCAAATACTATGTGCCTGACACCCAGATAGAGGTTTTCGCATTCCACCCGAAACTTGTTGGCTCTAATACAAAATATTCTGATGGCTGGATAGAGGTCGCTACATTCGGCATCTATTCACCGATAGCGCTTGCGCAGTACAATATACCATATCCTGTAATGAACCTTGGTCTTGGAGTTGAGCGGCTTGCCATGATTCTCCACGATGCAACAGATGTTCGCGCACTCACGTATCCACAGATGGCACAGTATTCGAAATGGGAGATGCGTGACAATGAACTTGCAAAGATGGTATTTATTGACAGGATCCCGATAACACCACAGGGACAGGAGATTGCAGAGGCGATCGTAAAGCAATGTGAATTGCACAGTTTTGAGCCAAGTCCATGCGAGTTTGTAGCATGGGAGGGAGAGATATGTGACAGGTTTGTTAAAATTTCGGTAATCGAGCCGGAAGATGATACAAAACTGTGCGGTCCTGCTGCATTTAACGAGGTGCTGGCATACGAGAGCGACATACTGGGATTGCCAAACCAGAAGAAATGGCGCAAGGCATTCGACAATGATTCTGCGCGCACAGGCATACGGTTTATTGATGCATTCGCGGCGCAAGCAGCGTGTGAGATCGAAGAAGCTATCGCATGCGGGGAATCAGGATGGGAGACGCGAGTTCGTATTGTCAAGGTGCCTTCAGAGATCAATATAAAACTTGAGCCGCTTGCCCAGCGCTATATCACGAGTAATAAGAAAAAGATCGATATTCGGGGACCCGTGTTTACTACGGTGAGGGCAGAGATCGGGGAGTGAGTTTTTATTTATGTGGAGTACATAAAGTTACAGCGACTTCCGTTATGACTTTAAACGCAGACAAGAGAATGCTTATTTTTTGATATTTCGTGATAATTTTATGATATAACGTACTTTTAATTGCTACATCATAACACAAATCGATAGTGAGC
>JBQVLY010000094.1:0-6513 GCA_052361065.1 Methanosarcinaceae archaeon
ATATACACATACACATCGGTCGGACAAAACGTAACATTTTTAATAACATTGGTGCGTAAAAACGCTATGCTGCGTTGTTCTATATTTAAATTATAAGTTAAAATGGCGCAAAAACATCATCATTCGCGCCAGTGGTTTGGGAATACGACACCTTTAAAGAATTGCCCCGGCGTCAAAAATCGCTAAACAAACACCAAATTTTATAGTCATTTCACCTGCAGAAATCCTCTTATCCGCCCCGTCCAATCAAAACTCCTTGAAAGCAGGAATTCGCTCAAGCAACATGCCCTCAACCACGATAGGCATAATAAGATGTGCATTTTTAAGTGCATTGCTAAGCTTCCAGTCCTTTTCTGCATAAATTGTAAGAACAGGCTGGTCTTTTTTAACAGATTCCCCGCGCTTTTTGTGGATAAGAACGCCTGCACCTTTATCATTTGGTGCACCTGCCATCCTTGCAATCTCAATGAGCCGTTTATTGTCGAACTCAATTATGTAGCCGTCAGTTTGTGCACGCAACTCGGCGGTATGCTCACCTACTACAATATCCTTGTGTGTTACATTCGGATCGCCGCCCTGAATCTCTATTATCTGCTTCAATTTTGCCAGAGCCTTACCATTTTTGATGGTTTCAATAGCAAGATTATGTCCCTGTCCTTTGGCTGCTACGCCGCCCATCTCAAGCAACATACCGGCAAGCACTGCACTTTTTTGGATTAAAGTATTCGGCCCCTCTCCGGTCTCAAGTACTTTCAATGCTTCTATAACTTCAAGTGCAGGTCCTACTGTCCTCCCAATCGGAGAGGAGCCGTATGTCAATGCACAATCAACGTTCATTCCCAGTCTTTCGCCAAGATTGATGAGATCGCGTGCAAGTTTGCGACCCGCTTGAACATCCGGTATTTTGGTACCTGAGCCCGTAGGAATGTCAATAACCACATTATCCGCACCCACAGCACCCTTTTTTGCCATGATGGATGCCAGAAGCTGGCAGTGCGGATCAACAGAGAGGGGATACTCAATCCTGATAAGCTTATCATCCGCAGGCGCAATATTTGTTGCCCCTCCCCACACAAGTACACCGCCGACCTTCTCGGTCATATCCTTAATCTCAGCAGCATCAAATTCCACAGGTGCGAGTATTTCCATCAGATCGGATGTCCCGCCTGCGCCTGTTATAGCTCTTGAACTTGTTTTAGGAATAAGCAGTCCGTTTGCTGCAACAATTGGTACAACAAGAAGAGATATCTTGTTACCCGGAACACCACCAATCGAGTGTTTATCCATAATAGGATGAGTGTCAAACTCAATTTTATCACCAGTGTCGATCATGGCACTTGTGAGCCATTCAGTCTCATCGTCACTCAGGTCATTTATGTAAGAGGAAGTGATAAATGCAGACAGCTCGATATCGCTTAAACTTTCATCCACAATATCCTTGACAACTAAATAAATTTCATCCTTCGTCAATTTTACCTGATTCATCATTTTCTTAATGACTTCAGTGGATTTCGGACGCATTGCAGGAATAACATCCACAGGCTCAGTCCATGCCTTTTTAAGCCGCTCTGCAACCTCATGATACACACCTATCATACCTGGTGCGATCATATCTTCAGTGGTATCTACAATAGCTGTTAAGCTCTCATGGTCCCTGACATGCACACGATCGCCTTCAATGACGCCGAGTTCTTTTGCATCGATCGTATTCAAGACGACTTTGAATTTTCCTACTTTGATGTCAAGAGGTTGTACTTTTAGTTGCATTGTTTCACCTTGTTTTTGTTTTTAATTTGATTTGCGGCAATGGATAAATAGGTTTACTTTTAACTTTGACTTTCAAAAAACCATAAAATCCCAGCACATCTCTCCTGAGAATCAGAAGCAATAGTTTCACCGTTTAATCTCAAAGTTTAGGCCTGACTTTTTAGATCAGGATATTGCATTTATTGCTACTGATCCTGAAGCAATATATCTAAATAAGTAAGCCTAACTAAAAATCATGCCAGCCTGACTTGACGCTATGGCACAGATCCAATAACTAACATTGCAGTGGCAAATATATCGTTTTGTAGTTCAAACACTTGCTCGTCATTGATAAACAAGTGTGTATTCAAGATTATATACTCCATAACCGTTTTCCACATATATGATCGTTTTTTGGATAAAAACATCTATGCTTGTATTTAGCATTACTTTATCTGCGCTTTTTCGAGACAGGAAACCTGTAACTACCAGGTGGTCACTGGTAATCAGGTCTTCAATAGTACCGTTATGCCCGAATTTGTCTTCAAGTTCATATCGTAGTGTGCTTTCATTAAATGGCAGCACCTTAAACATAAGAGGTTTGACGGCATGAATCTTTCGACCGCCACGTGCTGTTGCGGTAATCTCCACGTACTCACCTGAGATAGATGCATTAATATTGTACAAACCAGTGTCAGGACCTAATTTTTCCGTGTCAAATGAATATGTTCGCCTGATGCCAGAGTCAAAGGTATTACTCCCCGGATTGTCCACATCTGATTTAAAATCAAGTGCGAGTATCCCCAGTTCATGTTCAAGACCCACATCCTTAAAGTCTGCTGCCAGTTGGAAGGTAGCTGAGATGATTATCACACTTGCAATTATCAATGCGATTTTGGAGAGGATAAAATCGATCCAGCCGGACTGGTCATTTAGTATACTTTTTAGAGGCATTGCCACACACCACTTATCCCTTTTATTTTGTTTCATAGACTAAAATGAACACCTGGCTAAAATCTGAACTGTAAACACTTTCAAGAGTCAGCCTGTGTGAACCAGGTGAGAGTTCAACCGCACTATCCATACCTAAATTCGAAAACGCTGCATTAGTCACATACATCCTTTGTTCACTGCCGGCCTGAATATAATAATTTCCGGCATCATCCGGCCATGCATGTTCATTGTCTGGCAACGCGCCGAGCACAACAGTAACGTCATCCGGAATGTCGATGTCAAGCGTTATCACACTGCCAGCCCCGCAAACCGACATTTGCTCTGCATTGTGAACAATCTTCGATACTCCTGTCTGTGTATCATGCATGCTTGCAGATAACATAAGATCCAGAACCGACGATGCAACAATTATTCCTATAATCGCAATAAGTATCGCAGCAACTGTAAATCTCATTGGGAGTGCATCAGCTGCGGTCTCATCAGTTGTAATTGACATGCGAAATTGTTTCATAATAAAGGACATAAAGAACATAAAAGCCAAAATGTTTTTCCATTACAGTTATTACCAACATTCTTCGATTTTTTATACATTTGTCATATCCGGATAATCTTGTATGGTTTTCGAATTCCGGTCAGAATGTTGTTCATTAACTTGCCAGATCATCTGGATAACTGTTTCTATGCTCAAGAGTGACTGTTCACCTGATGCCATGTCTTTGAGGGTGACTTTTCCTGCCTCAAGTTCCCGCTCACCTACAATAACCGTGTAATCAGCTCCTATGTTGTTGGCATAAGACAACTGCGCCTTGAAGTTACGCTTCATAAGGTCAAGATGGACAGGCGCAACGCGTCTTAACTTATTTGCGACCTTGATAGCATCAAGACGTGTGGAATCGGTTGAAATTATAACAACTTTTATTAGCTCATCGGCTTTGATATTACATATCTCCATTATGCGGTCAAATCCAAGCCCGAAACCTGTTGACGGGACATCTCCACCGCCAAATAGTTTAATTAAATTGTATGATCCTCCGCCACATACCTGATTCTGTGCACCGAGTCCTTCGGCATATATTTCAAAGACCATGCCTGTATAGTAATCAAGTCCCCTAGCAATGCCGAAGTCCACATTGTAATCAATTTCATATGCATCAAGCATAATAAGCAGTTCCTCGAAAATATCAAGTTCGGGTATGTTGCCGATTACATCACGAGCTTTTTCAACAGCGTCATTTCCTGTCAGACAAATAATTTCAAGAAGGTTCCGACGAAGGTCAGCAGGCGCATTGATTTTTTCTAAAAAATCGTCCAGACCCGTATCATCATTTTTGTCGACAAGTCGCATGATCTTACTCTGTTGTTCGATATCCAGAACACTTAATATGTGGCGTATGATACCAAGCTGCCCGACATGCAGATCGCCTTTTATTCCGGCTGCATCAAGCATGTTTATCGCAAGCGCGATAATCTCTGCATCAGCATCCGGCCTGCTACTACCTATCACTTCCACGCCAAATTGCCAGAATTCCCGAAACCTTCCTTTTTGAGGGCGTTCATACCTGAAACAATTCTCGAAATAGAACAACTTGAGAGGTTTTTGGGTTGCCTGCATTTCATTGACATACATCCGCATAACAGGCGCTGTCAATTCAGGGCGAAGCGTCATCTCCCTGTCGCCTTTGTCAGTGAAGTTGTATAGTTCACCTATGATACCCTCACCTGATTTGAGGGTAAACAGATCCAGATGCTCAAAGGTTGGCGTGATTACCTCGCCATATCCCCAGTTTTTCACCACTTCTCGCATCCTGTTCTCAATATATTTTCTGCGTGCTGTATCTTCGGGAAGAAAATCCCTTGTTCCTCTTGGTTTATTGATCTTCATTGGGGTTGTGTCCTGGTGTATGGCAAAAAATTTATTATTATTATTATTATTATTATTGTTATTATTGTTATTATTGTTATTATTGTTATTATTATTATTACTATTACTATTATTATTATTATTATTATTATTTGAGTACTGTCCCTTCAACATTATGTTGGTAGCCTGAATTGATGAATGGGATATCCGTGATAACAAAACAACAATCGGTGTCCTGTAAATTTTCTAAATTCCGCTATGTTTTTTCAGTATATTATAATCCATGAAATCTCATGGAGATAATTATATATCTTAGGGTATGAAGTTTTGTTTTTTGGAGTACACCACTGTAACCACATTTTCACCAAGTTTGTTGCGGGTATACCAAATTTTTTGTGATACAGTCATTCCAACACTATGCCAAAATCAAGTGATTTATCGACCTAATGATGAAATATTTTCAATTGTATATTATAGAAATAATTTTTCGAACTATAGCATCAATGAACCGTTGGATGTTCCTAAGTATCCTAATGTATCCCAACGTGATTAAGCATAGGAACATATGTTATTAATTCTTATTGAGTTTTATTGAAATATCACCGCAAAGTTCACAACGTTTTTTATAGTATATAATTTATAACTTTTCATAGTACATGACTATCGGGTATGTGAATTGTAGCGGCAAGTTAAATTAGACAAGTTTGAAGTTATATATACATCCATTCAAATCTTCAATCCCCATATGATTAATTGAATCTAGTGCCGATTCTAAATTCGTCATGATATCCTGTTGTTTTGGATTCTTCTTTATAAATATATTCCGGCATCCATTTTCGATTCTTACATTACCTTGAAGATCAAATATCACCTCAAAAAGCCGTTGTAGTGTCATTTTCTCACCGTTAAAACATTCATCCAGCAAGTAACAGCAGATATTCGCAAAGGAAATCTTGAAGCATGTCATAATCTGGTCCAGCTCCACATCCACACTATATATCTTCTTCTTATCTATGATTCTTGCAAGTTCATCTTTTTTCTTATTCAGCGATTTAAACTGTTTCGGATAATCTTTTTCTATCTTCTTTATTTTTCTTTTAATGCTATTTATTTCCTTTTGAATGCTCATTAGAGCTTGCATATCATGCTCAGACAGTTTTCGTATTCCTTTTTTGATTGTTGACTTCTCCCTATATATTGTCTCTTCATTAATTTTTAACTGTAGTGTTTCTTCCATATTTCTTATTTCATCCAGAGGATATTTTAATTCCCATTCGAGTTCATTCTTCTGTCTCTGGAGTCGCTCGATCTTCTCAAGAACCGTGACATTGTCCACCAATTTCTTGCCATAACCAACTACACGATGAATATTGACACCGCTCTTCATATCTCTGAAATTAAGCTCTTGTGCAGGCCATCTGTTAAAATAAGACTTCACAACATCATCCATGGTGAATATTTTCTCTGATAAATTTGTTATGAGAACAGACGTTCTGCCATTGTCCCAATGAACTTGTACCGCTCTTGTCTCAAATATGTAACCCTTATCGTTAGAATCTTCAAGCTCTATAGTGCAGTCTAATAGATATGCATCGCCAAAGTCATATCGTTTTTTTTCGGATACGGATTTTATCTTCCTATCATTGATCTGGTTGGAATCCAGGATTGTTATAAAGTGATAATTCGAACCAGAGAGTTCACGCAAAGTTTTAACGCCATTTCCACCACCATCCAGTATTAAAATCCTGTTTACTGTAAATTGATCACCCAATGTTGTAGTATCTTTGAGATATTCGCTTATTTTATCCATCATACCAAGTGAGTTCTTTCCAAGATCAGCATGACCATTGAATGTCTGGAAATATATGGGATGTCCCTGTCCATCATGAATAAAAACCTGTTCTAAGCAGTTCATCACCCTGCCAAGCATTGTTACCTTGCCTTTGTGACAT
>JBQVLY010000095.1:0-6508 GCA_052361065.1 Methanosarcinaceae archaeon
TGAAATCATCCTTTGAAAAATAAGTATGCAGCCGATTGGCTGCATATTGAAAATAATATACTACAATTTGTACTTATACGTTCTTTATGCCGAAAGATTCGAGCAGGATGCCAGTATTTATGCGACCACTGGTGAATGACTTTTTGCTGTTCAAGTCATTAATTGTAATCTTTGCTGGTGCAAACATGCCTGCATCGACTTTGAAGAAATCGAATCCGGCTTCTTTAAACGTTACGAAGAATGGTTTGCCGTAGTCCTTTGATGTTATAGATGGTGCATTTTTAACGTGTTCCTCAAGTTTCTCCACATCATCATATGCTACTGTGTAGTAGGTTTCACCACAGTAGATAATGCAGTCATTAGTAGAACCCATGCACTTTGTATCATCGCCAACAATAGGTGCGATAGGTGCAACTCCAAATCCACTCTGGATTGTATTGATATCAAAACCAATAGATTCAAGTTTGTGAATTCCGGTTTCTACTATACGTGCGGATATCTGTACAGAACCTGCAATGGATGCAGTAGGTGCAACAGCTATGTAAACATCTTCAGGGTCAACACTGCTATGTTTTGCGATATATTCCACAACCTCTTCATCAGGAAGTGTACTTGATTCCAAGACAAGTACTGCAACATCGGAATCATCTTTATAATCTATTTTCTCATAGAGTTCTTTTGGTTTAAGTCCAAGTGCCCGTGCCGGACCTGAACCCATGCCGAAATAATTACCAACAGCGATTCTCCAGCCCGCATATTGTGAACCCATGCATGCAATGGTCGGATGATCAGTAGATACCTGAATTGCCGGTACCGGAAGATCGTCCAGATCAAACATTGTGTAGCTTATCTCTGCGAGGTCTGCAAGGCACAGGCGTGAGAGATACATTCCTGCATCATAGCCACCTTCCACATTAACACCACAGTCAATAATAGTGGCACCGTTTGCAAGCTTTTTCGATTCGACTTTTATGTCTTCTTCCCAGTCGAGCATATCCTCAATAATATCTAATCCCTTTTCGTTGACACTTATCATAGTAATCTCCCTTTTCAAACTAATTATATGTGATTTGGGAGATTAGAATATATAACTGCCGATTTTTTTCGGTTGAAATCTTTGGTTTTGCTGTTTTTTTCAAATGTTTCATCCTTTCGAGTAATCTGCTTTCAGGAAATCATGACGATTTTACAAAAAATATTAGTTATATTTGTATCTATTCAGCAATCCTTAAGACCGGACATCAATGGCGAAATACCCAACATAAAAAATACACACACCAAACGGAATACTTATAGATAAATAAGTAATATCAAAATTCAATGTACTACAACGAAGACTGTATATCAGGTTCAAAAAAACATATAAAAAATGGAACAATTGACCTGATTATCACAGATCCCCCATTTGCTATTAGTGGGGACAAATTAAACAAACACTACAACCGCGATGAAAAACATGTAATAAATGGGTACATCGAAATTCCGGTGGATAAATACAAGAAATTTTCAATTGACTGGATCACCCAGGCACATCGCATTTTGAAAGATGATGGTTCAATGTACATTGTTTCGGGATGGTCTAATCTTTCTGATATCCTTGTTGCCCTTGAACAAAACAAATTTAAGATCATAAACCACATAATCTGGAAATATAACTTCGGAGTTTACACACAAAAAAAATATGTCACTTCTCATTATCACATATTATATTGCAAAAAACAAAACAATAAAAAAGTAAAATTCAATACACATTGCCGTTTTGGCCCATCTGAAAAAACTGAAAATAATGGGTCTGCTTTGTATTCTGATCTGGAAGATGTTTGGATAATTAATAGGGAGTATAAACAGGGAAAAACAAAGAACAAGAATCAACTACCAAAAGAACTCCTTAAAAAGATGATATTGTACTCCTCTGATGAAAATGACTTGATCTGTGATCTATTTTTGGGAAGTTTCTCAACAGCCAAAGTTGCCACAGCCCTGAACCGTAACTCAACCGGATTTGAAATTAATTATGAGGCGTTTAATTATCAGATCGATAAAATCAAAAGAATTGAACGCGGATGCATGTTAAAGAATCTTAAAATCCCAGGCAGCAATAATTATTTTAATCAGGGTAAAATCTGGTCAGAAGAAGATATTGAAAATTTATTAACACGCTATGATGTCCTGAAAAAAGAACGATTCTCAGACAAGGGATCTTTTGAAATATTATCCCGGGAATTTGGTCGGGGTCGGTTTTCAATATTAAATATTATAAAATCGCGTAAAGGAAAAAAATCCAGGAAATGAAGAATCATTAATTGGAAATTATAAAACATAATCAGGATGCTCCAGTTTCACTAATTGTATGCAAATCGCTCTCAGACAGCCTGCAGATCTTTCTTGAATCTGAGTAAATCACAGTTTAAGTTTCCCCGATTGTCACCTTCAATATCTTATCACCCTGCTCAATTTTTTCAACAACATCCTGGCCTTCTATAACCTGGCCAAATACTGAATGCTTGCCGTCAAGGTGAGGTTGTGGAGATTCTGTAATAAAGAACTGGCTTCCCCCTGTATTAGCACCTGCATTAGCCATTGATACTGCCCCTGTATTGTGTTTTAACTCAGTATGGAATTCATCGGGAATCATGTATCCCGGACCACCGGTTCCATCTCCATTCGGGTCCCCTCCCTGTATCATAAAATCGCGTATGACCCTGTGAAATACCAATCCGTCATAAAATCCATTCCCGGCAAGGTCTATAAAATTTTTTGTAGTAATTGGAGCCCTGTACTCATACAGTTCAAATTTAATAACTCCTTTATCGGTAACAATAGTTGCAATCCTGTTCTCGCCTGTATTTGCATCAATGGTTTTTGTATCCGTTTTATTATCCATACATCCGGATGCCATTGAAAACAATATAATAAACACTACAATCCATATATTCCATCTCATAATTACACAATATGTATCACAAATGGTATAATATTTACGGATTCGAAAAAGCATTCGTAGCAAACCCGTACAGTTCACTACTTTGCTTCAATCCTTAGTAGCATTCATATATGCCCCGATCGCCGCACTTGCCGCTGCGAACTTCTGATTACGATTATCAAGTGCAGACGCAAGTGTTACGCCTTTTTTAGCATCATTTTCAACAACCTTCTTTACCTCATCAATTATGTTGTAGTCATCGATAAAGTGGGTTGTGAGATTTCCACTTCTAAATGCCTCATGCCCGAGTACCGCCTTGTGGAATGGAATGTTGGTTGTAACACCTATAACCACATATTCATACAGTGCCCGTTCCATCCTCGCGATCGCTTCCTCACGGTCGCGCCCCCAAACACTTAATTTAGAGATCATTGAATCGTAATACGGTGATATTGTATAACCCATATGTACACCGCTATCTATCCGAACACCGGGTCCCCCTGCAGACCGGTATCTCAATATCTTGCCAGGAGATGGCGCAAAATCATTTAGCGGGTCCTCAGCATTGATCCGGCATTCAATTGCCCAGCCATTGATCTTAATGTCCTCCTGATTGTATGACAACCTGTCACCACAAGCAATATGCATCTGGTCTTTCACAATATCGATACCAGTCACCATCTCGGTAATGGTGTGCTCAACCTGGAGACGCGTATTAACTTCAAGGAAATAATAATCACCCTTTGAGTACAGGAACTCCACCGTACCCGCATTTTCATAACCAATAGCCTTTGCAACTTTTATGGCTGTTCCACCCATCTCCTCACGAAGTTCCGGTGTCATTATGGGTGACGGTGCTTCCTCTATCAACTTCTGGTGTCTGCGCTGAATGGAGCATTCCCTGTCAGAAACATATACCACATTTCCATACTTATCTGCAAGTATCTGGAACTCGATATGCCTTGGTTCATCTACATACTTCTCAATAAAAACAGTTGAATCGCCAAATGCAGATTTTGCCACAGACCTAATCATACCAAGTGCATGGTTAAACTCATCCTTTGAATGCACGATCTTCATACCAATCCCACCACCACCTGCAGAAGCCTTGATGATCACAGGATATCCGATCGAATCTGCAATCTCAACAGCCTCCTCTACATTCTCGATCGGTTTCTCAGTGCCCGGTACAACTGGAACACCTGCCTTGATCATAGCAGTACGTGCTGCAATTTTGCTTCCCATCTGCTCAATTACATTGCTTGGGGGACCGATAAATACAATTCCATTATCTTCGCACTTTTTTGCAAAAACATAGTTTTCAGACAAAAATCCATATCCCGGATGGATGCCGTCAGCACCTGATTTTTTTGCGGCATCAATTATCACATCCATATTCAGATAACTCTGGACGGATGGTGCCGGACCTATGGGACACGCCTCATCTGCATATTTTACAAAAAGGGCATTCTTATCCACTTCCGAATACACGGCAACAGTAGGAACACCCAATTCACGGCATGCACGCATAGCACGGATTGCGATCTCACCCCTGTTTGCAACGAGAACTTTGTTAAACATGGTTATTACTTTCCTGTCTTGCTATTATTCGATTGCCATTAGCAGGTCACCGGAGCTTACCTGATCACCATCAGCAATGAATATCTCCTTTACAACACCGCTGTGTGTTGTGTGTATCCCATTTTCCATCTTCATTGCCTCAATGACACATATCGTATCTCCCTTTGCAACAGTATCACCGACCTCAACTTCGACCGATAATACAATGCCCTGCATAGAACTGGTAACTGCACCCTCTACAGGTCCGGACGTAACTTTTGCCGGTGCACCTGCAATCGATACAACACTGCCAATTGGTTCTATCTTTACATCAAATGCATCGCCGTCAACCTCAACTCTGAATTCCGTAGGAATTGCAGTTGATGGTGCACAAACAGCTGCTTCTGCCCTGACAGGCACAATAGCTTCTTCTTCACCTTCACCTTTCAAAAATTTCGGGGCAATTGCAGGATAGAGTATGTAAGTCAGTACATCTTCTTCTTTGCTTACAAGACCAAGCTCTTTCGCTTCTTTTTCAAGGCGCTCGTATTCAGGTTCCAAAAGGTCAGCCGGACGGCATGTTATCGGTTTTTCATCCCCTATGATCTTTGCAATTATCTCATCGCTGATAGGTGCTGGTGAACGGCCATATAATCCCCTTACATAATCCTTTACCTCATTTGGAACAACCTTATATCGTTCACCCATAAGCACATTCATGACAGCTTGTGTTCCCACTATCTGGCTTGTTGGTGTAACAAGAGGTGGATACCCAAGTTCAGCACGAACCTTTGGCATCTCTGCGAGTACATCATCGTACCTGTCCAGTGCATTCTGCTCTTTTAATTGTGAAATAAGATTAGACAGCATTCCGCCTGGTATCTGGTATAAAAGAACGTTCGTATCGATCTGCTCTGATATCGGATCAAGAATACCGCGATACTTATCTTTTAACGTTTTGAAATATGCAGCAATTTCTGCCAGTAGTTCCAGGTCAAGTTCCGTATCATAAGGTGTTCCTGCAAGTGATGCCACCATTGTTTCGGTCGGTGGCTGGGATGTTCCACCGGATAATGGGGATAATGATGTATCCAGTACATCCACACCTGCCTCACTGGCTGCCATGTAGCTCATCGGTGCCATACCTGATGTGCAGTGACAGTGAAGCGCAATTGGGAGGGAAACTTCTTTTTTTATGGCTTTTATAATAACATGTGCCTCATGAGGTGAAAGAAGACCAGCCATATCCTTTATGCACAGGGAATCGCATTCAAGTTGCTCTAAATCCTTTGCAAGTTCCACATACATTTGAATTGTGTGCACCGGACTGATCGTATAACAGACAGTACCCTGCACATGTGCACCTTCCCGGTTTGCCACCTTTATCGCAGTTTCCATATTGCGCACGTCATTTACCGCATCGAATATCCTGAATATATCAATGCCGTTCTCATGGGCCTTTGTTACAAACCTGTCCACCACATCATCGGAATAATGGCGGTATCCTACCAGGTTCTGGCCCCGGAGAAGCATTTGTGCAGGAGTATTTACCATGAGTTTTTTGAGTTCCCGCAAGCGCTCCCATGGGTCTTCATTAAGGTATCTTATACATGTATCAAAAGTTGCCCCTCCCCACATCTCAAGGGAATAATATCCGACCTGATCCAATTTCTCAACTATGGGTAACATATCACGCGTGCGCATACGCGTGGCAAGAAGGGATTGATGTGCATCCCGAAGAATGGTTTCTGTGAGTTTGATTTTCATTGAACACCTCTATGGAATTAGAAATATTGATCATCATATGCATTAATTGATTATTAACTGTGCTAAATGAAATTGTACTTAATTGTACAACTCCTTTTATGTAGTTTATGGTATTGGATCATATGTAAAATATTATATGCTATGTTATATTGTATTTGGCAGCAATCGTTGTCATACTAAGATCAGCAATTCCCGCTTTATGATTTTGTTTATGTCCCAGCTGTCTAAAACTATACTGTCGCTCGTCGTTGATTTGGC
>JBQVLY010000096.1:0-6439 GCA_052361065.1 Methanosarcinaceae archaeon
GAGCTATATATTCTGAAAAACGGTAGTGGACTATACTTTTTGATGAAAAAGTAGTAGTTTCTTTGTGGAATATAAACACTTGACGAAAATCGGTGTTAAATATACAAATTTATAAATATACCATTCAAAAAAGATCGGACGCTATACTTAGATAAGAGTCCAGTCTATTTTTTCGTTATCAGCATTGTAGAGGCTGATTTCCATTTCCTTCTCTTCAAGGTCATAAGTTATTGGTTTTGCACCTATGTAGAGTGTATCACCTATACTGATTTCGTTTTTCTCTGCTTTAATCCTACCGAAATATACACGACCACCGGATTCAACATCCTCTACAGTAACGCCTTTCCACGTAAGATTATCAATTATATTGACTACTACACATTCAAATCTATCGGATTCAATTATTTCACTCATTTGATATCACCTTTTTTTGTATATTATTTAGTAACTATTCAGCCCCTCTATAAACAGTTTACTCTAAAAAAAACACCAAAACAAAAAATCAATATACAATCGTTCCGGAATGTTATTTGGGGCACTACATCAATATTGTACATGGTGCCTGATTATTTTTTTCGCATCTTGCAGTTCATACTACGGTATATCATATTTTGTTATCTTGCCTGATTTTGCGAATAACGGTTTTGTGTTCATTTATTTGTGTAGTGTCCACATATCACGCTTACACAAGTAATATATGACCGTACCAACATAGCTTGATTAGTTGCATAATAAATAATTTATAAATATCAGCCTGAAAGGATGTGAAACAATTAAAATACTTGCCATTTCTGACGCTCATGGGGACTTTTCCAAAATAGGACCTATGTTAAAACTAAATCAAACCAGTGATATTGACCTTATACTTGTGGCAGGTGATATCACAAACTTTGGCCCGGATAAGGATGCGGAGACGTTTCTCAACATGTTTGAAAAGCCCATAATGGCAATACCGGGAAATTGTGACCTGCAAACTATACTCAAGATACTGGATAATTCAAAAGCCACCAATCTTCACAACACATCCGAACACATAGGAAATATCACATTCATTGGTCTTGGCGGCTCGAATCCGACACCATTTAACACACCATTCGAATTGCAGGAAAATGAAATCGAAAACGATCTGGAAAAGTTGGTTAAAAAGGAGGAAGATCGTCCGGTTAACAATGTAATTGTACTGTTAACCCATGCGCCGCCATACGGCACAGTTGACGAAATACCTGTCGGGCATGTTGGAAGCACTGCTATTGGGAATTTTTTAGATCGGGTTGATCTGATAGTCTGCGGGCACATTCATGAAGCAAAGGGCATAATGAAAGTTGGAAAGACCGTTGTCGTTAATCCGGGAATGGTCTTAGAAGGTAATGGGGCAGTAATAACTATAAAAGAAAGTACTGGAAACGTGCAAATTGATGCTGAACTAATAAAAGTATAAAATACACAGTGAAATATAAAAGTATAATAGGTATCCATTTCAAAAAGCGGGGTAAAGTGCATATTCGGATTATCAAAATCAAGTGCCTAAACAGGCTTTCGATTTCAAGATACAGTCATTTACCCTTAGATTTGAAGTGGATACTATAATAGTATAAAATTCATAATGAACTATAGTCTGGGAGAAAACACCACGAACTTGATAAATTATATTGGGCTTGATCCTGTATCGATTGATTTTCTTCAGAAATTGGTATTGGCATTAATGATTGGGATTTTAATAGGCATTGAGCGAGAGCACCGAAGAGTGAGTAAAAAAATATTCACTGGTGTCAGGACATTTGCCCTTGCATGCATGATGGGTATGATCGCAACTTTTACATCCAATATAATAGGCATTGAGATACTGATCGTTACTGCGGTTTTTTTTGCGGTTTTGTGTATTACAGTTGCATATGCGACGAACATTGTTTATAAACAAATTGGCATAACAAGTCCAATAGCCCTATTTTGCACCTTCCTGCTAGGGATACTTGTAGCTCTTGGTTATTATCTGTTTGCGATTGTTGGTGGAGTCATACTGACATTCCTATTAATAGAGAAAAAACCATTGCACTCTTTTGCAGAACATCTCTCGGACAATGAAATACTAAATGCCGTTCAATTTCTTGCAGTGGCATTCATTTTGTATCCGATAATGCCGAACGAGACATTTTTCGGAATTTTAAACCCAAGATCTGCAATCTTGATCGTAGTACTTATTTCACTGATAAGTTTTTTCAGTTATATTTCACTGAAAAAGTTCGGGACACGATGGGGAATATCCTATTCAGGATTGCTTGGCGGTTTTGTGAATAGTGAAGCCACAACCGGCGCTCTTTCTTCCATGTCAAAAAATCGACAGAACCTGATGGATGCAACTTACACAGGTATATTGTTGTCTAACACTGCAATGCTGATTAGGAATCTGGTAATTGCCTTGATTGTAGATCCAAGCGGTAGGTTTGCACTTTTGATGTTGCCACCGCAGTTGATTATAATACTTGCCTCATTATTCATTGCCATGACAAAAAAGAGATCATTCGACACCACCAGTGAAACACTTCAGATTAATTCACCTTTTGCACTTGGTCCCGCTTTTAAGTTCGGTGCAGGTTTTACCATAATACTTGTGATTTCAAAAATAGCAAACGATGTTGCAGGTCCTATCGGAATATATGCTATGGCACTTGGGGGGTTTGTAAGTAGTGCAGCAGTTACTGTATCAATGGCAGCACTTGCAGTCAATGGCAGCGTATCTTTTGCAAATGCGGCAAAAGCAGCAGTGCTTGCAAGTATAGTAAGCACATCCGCAAAAGTTATACTGGTGAAAATTTCAGGATCAAATGAACTGTTTACACGATCAAGAAATACATTTGTGATACTTGTGATTATAGGAGCAGTTGCACTTGTCGGGTGGAGCTATTACATGCATCCGGGTGTATTTTGATACTCTTTCCGGGTTGTCGGGATGTATTTTGGGTTTTTATGCCTTATACTCACTTTCAACAACTTCACGAATACGGGCTGCGGTTTTAGGTCCGATATGTTTGGCATTTAACAAATCCTCATAATCCGCTTTCATAACCGCTTCAACTGAACCGAAATGCTTGAGCAGGCTGCGTGCTGCTTTTGGTCCGATCTCTGAAATCGAGGATACCACATATTCCTGCTGTTCCGAAAGCAGGAGTGATGATTTTTTACCGTGTGCGTTAACCTCACGTTTTTCATCGATCTGCTCGCGTTTTGCAATCACCCTGATAAGTGCGGCCGTATCTTCTGCATCGCGCGTGTGGAATATGGACACGCCAAAATCAATGGACAGCGAGGCAAGTGTCCCATGAATTGCATTTGGGTTAAGTTGTCTTGCTGTAAACAGCCCTTCACCTTCGATGATGAGCACAGGCTTATCATAGGTACGTGCAAGATTTGATATCTGAGTGAAAATGTTGCGTCCGGGATCGATAAGTGAACTTGCAAAATCGTCTACTGTTTTACGTTCTACTGCAAGCCGGTCGCTTAGCACATAATCCCCGATCTCAAGGGTCTTGAACACAACATCAACACCAAATGAATCTAACGTGCGCGCAACCGTGCTCCTCATCTCACGCTGGTCAACAATCACAGTCAATGATCCGGATTCGGAATTGAATTCAAAAAGACTCTTCTGCTCATCCTTTTCAGGAACAACTGTTTTTATATGATCCCCATTTATGAATTCATGTGCAGGCATATCTTCCTGTAATTGACGCATATTTGAATTCATTCTGCGCTCTTTAGAGTTGCTGCTCCAGTAGTATGCTTCGTCCCGGGTTCCTTTTGTAATAAGGACAACAACTCGCCCTTTGTGTTTTCTGCCAGTCCGACCTTTTCTCTGGATACTCCGAATTTCCGAAGGTACAGGTTCATAGAACAACACAAGATTAGTTGCCGGAATATCCAATCCCTCCTCTGCAACCGATGTGGCCACAAGTGTATTATATTCTCCGCTCTTGAAATTCGTTATGATCTCTACTTGTTGTTTCTGGTTTAATCCTTTATCCTTATATTTTGACGCCTGTCCCACAAACCTGACCGGGCGCACGCTTTCTATATCGGATAATGCATTTGTGACCATCTCGGCAGTGTCGCGGTAATTTGTGAACACTATTACGCGCGAATCCGGATCATTTTCAAATTCTTCTTTTACGATCTCGCGTACTTTATCCAGTTTAGGATGTTCTATTTCACACTCTTTCAACCTTTGCGACACCTGCTTGATATACAGGTCCCCGACAAGACGTTTAGATGCTTTGCTGCCGTTTTTTGAATATGCTTCGTTTTCAAGTCGTTCCATGTACTTTGAAAGTGCTTCAACACCCTGTGTCTCAATCACTTCCACTGCGTGGTTGACCTTTAATATCTCTGCAAGTATGGACAATGCGCCATAAATAGCAGTATTCGGGTTGCCACGTAATCGGGATTGCAGCTGTTTTTGAAGTGCCAGAAGGTCACGCTTTGAGGCGTTCTTATGTTGTTGCATGGTAAAGCCGAGTTTTGAAAGTTTAGTAAACCGGTCATCAAGCACCTTTTCCAGCAAAGTCTTCAAGTTTACAAGTTCACCAGGGAGTTTCACATGTTTCCATTCGAGATCTTTTTCATATACATATGGTGCAACATCACTGTCTGTTTCTGTTTTTACAGCCACCGATAAGATATGAAGTGCCTCACAAACCTCCATTATCTTCTCATTTTTACTGCCAGGACTTGCAGTTATTCCAAGAATCAGAGGGTTTTTTGCCTGTTCAAAATATTTCTCTGCGATATAGGTGTATGCATAGTTCCCTACTGCCCGATGTGCCTCATCAAAGGTGATATGCGAAACGTCAACCAGGTCAATTCTTTTTGTGAGCAGGTCGTTCTCAATTACCTGCGGTGTGGACACGATCACTTTCCCTTTTTTCCACATTTCTGCACGCTTTGCAGGAGGCAGGTTGCCTGTGAATGTCAGTATTTCCGTCTCCGGAATCAAGAGGGCATTTTTCATAAATGATGCATGCTGCTCGACAAGAGGTTTTGTCGGGGATAATATCAACACCTTGCCCCCGATCTTTTCAAGCCTTGATACAATAACCAAAAGAGCGATAATGGTCTTACCGAGTCCTGTCGGAAGAACTACAAGACTGGATGCAGAAAGCGCAGTACCTGCAAGGTTTAACTGGTATAGCCTCTGCTCAACAGTGTCCGGTCTTACAAGTGAATGTTTGATGTAAATTGTCATGGTGTATTAGATATCCTGTATTTGTTTCGCAATTTTTGACGCCGAAGCAATTCTCTGAAGGCTTCGCATTCCCAAATCACTGGTGCGAACGATGACGTTTTCGGGGCATTTCAACTTATAGAATAAATGTGGGCAACGCAGCATAGCGTTTTTACGCACCAATGTTATTAAAAATGTTACGTTTTGTCCGACCGATGTGTATGTGTATATTTTATAATGTTTGGAATCCGCCGCCTGAGGCGGTATTGCTGTGTGGGGTATTGCTGTGTGGGCTGTGCATCGGGAAATACCTTTATGTGTGCATAAATGGCTGTACTCCTTTTAAAGTTGTGGCGAGTAGTGTGAAAGTATTAAGACCATCTTATTTTTATATCTGTATATATACCAGTCACACTGGTACGCCTGCAGTCTTAAATTCCCGTTTTCCGTACACAAGTTCATAGATCAAATTCCCAATGTTTTCAATGGGTGTTCGGACCTGATCCATGGAATCACGGTCACGTATTGTCACGGATTTATCATCAAGTGACTCATAGTCAATTGTTATTGAATATGGCGTACCGATCTCATCATTTCTTCGATAGCGTCTGCCAATAGTGCCGGAATCGTCATATGCCACCAATAATCCCCTTTCACGTATAACCGCAACGATCTTATTTGCAGGTTCTATTAGCTCGCTCTTTGCCATAAGTGGCAAAACCGCAACCTGAACAGGTGCTATCTCACTCTTGAGTTTGAATATAATTCGTTTTTCTTTTTTAGGATCTTTACTCTTATTACTACCGTTTTCTTCTTGTGTTGCGACCATTTCTTCATTGAACGCATGTTCCATTGTGCAGTAAAGTATCCTGTCTATACCGAATGACGGTTCGATCACATGGGGCACAACGGTCTCGCCGCTGACTTTAACTTTCTCCTCTGTGAATTTCACAAGATCTGGCGAAACAACGAACTCCTCCCCGTTTACAACAACTATTATCACGTCCTGTTCGAGTTCTTCCCGGGTCATGCCTTTAAGCACATCCGCAATAGACTTTGCTTTTCCTTTAAAAGCGGGTCCGAGTTTTCCCATGTCAGGCTTTACAACAAAATTTGTGACCATTTTTGGTTCGTCATATTCGATGTAAACGTACAGTTCGGTCTTGCTGGTCTTTGCGTGCGCATTCAGGTCATACTCTGTCCTGTCTGCGATGCCTTCGACCT
>JBQVLY010000097.1:0-6434 GCA_052361065.1 Methanosarcinaceae archaeon
TGTTATGATGTAGCAATTAAAAGTACGTTATATCATAAAATTATCACGAAATATCAAAAAAATAAGCATTCTCTTGTGTGCGTTTAAAGTCATAACGGGAGTCGCTGACAGGAATACATTTATTACCTGTAATGCATATGTAGGGTGGCGGGCTAGTCCGGGTAGTTCGGCGTTACCTGTTACCCGATATCGCCGATATGCGGGGGACGAAGCCAATGGAAGATGTCCTGATAATTTTCAAACCTGTAATTTCAACGTAGAAGCCCCGTCCTGTTTGGATGGAGTTGATATGAGAGCTTGCTGGAGAGCTTGTTTTCATAACTTAACTGCGGGAACCAGTTGAGGCCCGGAAGGGAGCAGACCTACCGTAGACAACCATCGCTTACAGGGTTGCGGAGTGGAGGCGAGATTGCAGATCATTTGAGAATCGGATGGTCAACAACCTGCGGCGTGCCTGTCACTTGATAACACACAATTTTATAAATCGTACAAAGAAAGCATTAAATAAGTAGATTACATTGAGGAGTGCACTTTGACAAATTTGCCATGATGACGAGATAGCCAAGCCCGGTATGGCGCAGGATTGCTAATCCTGTGGTGCTTTGCGCCTCGGGGGTTCGAATCCCCCTCTCGTCGCTCTGTTTCTATACGGTATTCAATGAAAAGCCATTTGTTCCAGTTATACAAGTTATACCAGTTGAATATGTAAAAATTTATTTGTGGTATCAATGAGGAAGCTCAATTCTTTAAGTGAAATTCGGACAGGCTGAATAGTTACAACTTGAAAATATTAAAAGTGATTAAATGAACATACTTGAAACTGCAAAAAGAATAATTCATGAAGGACCCATATGCGATTACTGTATGGGGCGACAATTCGCAAAATTGTCTACCGGACTTACCAATGATGAGCGCGGGCGGGCGATAAAACTTGCCCTTGCTATGGAAGGCGACCGCGTATTAAAGGATGATTCAGACGATTTGATTTTAACAGAACTCTCAAAAAGCAGTCGCTTTGCAAGAATGTCCTCAGGTAAAGAAGGAGAAGATGAAGAATGCTGGGTCTGTCTTGGTCTTTTTAATGATCTTGGTGTATGGGCTGAGCGTGCGGTTACCGCACTTGGAGATTTTGAATATTCCACTTTTCTTGTGGGGACAAAGATGAGCGGTCTTTTGAGTGAAAATGAAGAGATCTTGTGGACTGAATCCGGTGCAACCCATGCCGAGCAGTTCAAATCGGAATTGAACCGTGAGGTTGGTAAGCTAATAGCTGCAAGGGTCGGAAAAGGGAAAGAAGTTGATTTTAAGCAGCCAGATATTTTGGTGACACTTAACATTGCAAAAGAGGATGTTTCGCTTCAGGTCAGGTCGGTCTATATTCAGGGAAGATATCGTAAACTTGTTCGGGGAATTCCCCAGACAAGGTGGCCATGTCGCAAATGTAAAGGCATGGGGTGCGAGGACTGCAACCAAACCGGTAAGCAGTATCCTGAGTCTGTAGATGAACTTGCTAGTGCTCCTCTTATCGTGGCAACACAGAGTGCCGGTACTAAGTTTCATGGTGCCGGTCGTGAGGATATCGATGCTTTAATGCTTGGAAGTGGAAGACCGTTTGTTATTGAGTCTGTGAGACCTGTGGTTCGTACAATTGATCTTGATGAACTTACCAAAGCCATAAATGATAGTGCGGCTGGAAAAATAGAAGTTGAAGGTATGAAATATGTCAATCGGGATGCTGTTGAGACACTAAAGACATCAAAGGCGGATAAGCTTTATAAGCTTAAAGTTACATTCAAGGAAATGATTTCAGAAGAAAAACTTAAATCAGCCATCGATACTCTCACCGGAGCACAGATAAACCAGAGAACTCCACAGCGTGTTGTACACAGGCGTGCTGATCTTATTCGGAAAAGGCGTGTGCACAGTATGGAACTTACGGAGTTAATAGATGAGTTCGCTATTATTACAGTACATTGTGAAGGCGGGCTTTATGTTAAGGAACTGGTGTCCGGTGACGATAAAAGGACATTACCGAGTCTTACGGAATTAATTGGTATTCAAGCAATAGTAACTGAACTTGATGTCATTGAAGTCTATATATGAGTATCAGGGCAACTCAAAATAATTATAATTTTCAATTAAATTCAATATTACAAATTTTAATAATAGTTATTTTAATTATTGAAATAAAGTTAAAATTGATATAAATTTTCAATATGGAGGACAAATTATGCCAACATCACACGGTGAAAGGGCCTGCACACGATATAAATTGAAGAAGACAGCACGCGAGCGGGGAATATCTCCTGTTAGCAAAGCCATTCAGGAATTCGATGTGGGACAAATGGTGCACGTGGATATTGATCCAAGCGTACAGAAAGGTATGCCAAACCCAAAATTTCAGGGGAAAACCGGAAAGGTTGTTAAACAGCGTGGACGTGCATATATCTTACACGTAAGTGATGGAAATGCGACAAAGGAAATAATTGCGCTGCCACAGCACCTTAAACCACAAAAATACAACTGAGTAGTAAATGTTTTAGTTGTCTGGATCAGTTATATATGGATATGATATTTTATAGATTAGCATTCCTGATAGATTATCATTTAAAAATATAGGTGGATGTGTTTATCTGATCGACCACGGATAATCATATTTCAATATTCATTCAACTGGTACCAACATTTGCATTAATTATTTAATTAGTACAATATACAAGTTTATGTTTAAAAAGAGTGTATTTCTATGATAGTTAAAGAGATCCTGAATGAAGAGTTGCTGACATTATCAGAAGTCAAAGAGATGTTAAATGAGATAATGGAAGAACGCTCAGGCCGTGATGAAGAGTTGGGGTATGAACTTCGAAAATCGATCAGTCATGCAGATATGTTTGCAAAATTAAGTGCATCAAAGTCACGAAAACTTGTTAATAAGTTGAATGAACTGGAAAAGATGAAACCGGAGATTGCCATTAGACTCGCTGATATTATGCCTCGGTCAAGGGATGAACTCAGGACTGTTTATGCAAAAGAGCGATACACGTTATCTGAAGAAGAGCTTGATGAAATATTGGATTTTATAAGCGATGCAATGGAATAAATATGTAACACATATACTAACTTTTTAATAATATCGATTTGTAGTATGTAATTGTCCACAATTACACTGATATGGACATCATAGGAGAGTACTATATGACAAGCATGGGAAAACAGCCCGAAAAAGAAGAATATGGGTGGGTTTTGGATTACCTGCCATACGGCAGTACTGATGATCGGAGGCCTTCGTATCAGAAAAAACCGCTTGTTCAGGCAGTTGGCGATAAGCATTTCGTACTCATGGAATTGGTTCCAAAAGACGGAATGGTTCCTGATATCCAATCACGTGTATATATTGGTGAAGGGGATAGGGATGTCATTGATCATGTTAAGACAAGGATACATTTTGGTGATCTAAGCCATGGCGCACAACTTGAACTGCCATTTATTATTGAAAAGTGTGTAGAGGAGCAAGAAGAGCGGTTTGTGAAATTCTTTAATGATGCTCATCCGATCACAACACGGCTTCATATGCTGGAATTGTTGCCAGGGATTGGTAAAAAACTCATGTGGGGTATTATTGATGAACGTAAGAAAGGCGAGTTCAAAAGTTTTGCAAATCTTCATGAGAGGGTGGGTGGGGTACATTCTCCACAAAAGATTATAGTCCATCGCATCGAAGAAGAGCTTAAGGATGACCGTATTAAATACAGGCTCTTTACAACAACAATGCATCGCCCAAGACACGGTTAAACAGGTGTTATTTTTTTGGTGAAAACGATTTTGAGAGAATATGGTATCCGTGGTGGATACCATGACCAGCATTTTTTAATTAATAAAACAATCCTTGACTGGATTTCTGAAGCTGCACATCTGACCGTAAAGGATACTGTTATTGAGATTGGGGCTGGTATTGGCAATCTTACAGAGCGGTTGCTACCACACGCCAAAAAGGTGATTGCAATAGAATTTGATCCACGTCTTGTCTATGTGCTTGAGGACAGGTTCAAGGAGGTTGACAATATAGAGATAATTCATGGCGATATACTTGATATAGATCTTCCTGATTTTGATAAAGTTGTTGCGAACCTGCCATATTCAATTTCATCTGAGATTACGTTCAAACTTTTAAAGCAGAAATTCAAACTAGGGATACTGATGTACCAGTATGAGTTTGCAAAACGTATGGTTTCATCATGCAATTCAAAAGATTACAGCCGTTTGAGTGTTAATACCAATTATTTTGCGGATGCATCGATTATTATGAAGGTTCAGGCATCTGCTTTTTCACCACCTCCCAAAGTCCGGTCAGCTGTGGTGAAACTTATTCCACGGCCATCTCCTTTTAAGGTAGATGATACGGATTTCTTTTTGAACTTTGTTACCGCAGTGTTTAGCCAGAGGCGCAAGAAACTAAAAAATGCTATTGTAAATGCCAATTATATGCTGGGCATTAACAATATAAAACAAATTGTTGAACAATTGCCTGAGGAATTCATGGGAAAACGTGCTGAGAATCTTGAACCACGGGAACTGGCAGATATTGCGAATCGTATGTATATAATTGTACGCAATGAAGCGACGTAGGAAACATGGTTAAAATTAAGTACAAAGGCGCATGTGTCATATTGGCAGATGATGTATATGAACCGGCAGAGGATTCATATCTGCTGGCTGATTCTGCAATTCGCCATACAAAAAAGGGCATGTGTGTTTTAGAAATTGGTACGGGGACCGGTTTTGTGTCTTCTGTCCTTCTTGCAAATGTTGATGTTGAACTCATAGCCACAGATATCAATCCGCATGCTGCACTTTGTGCACGGTCAAACGGCATTGAAGTAATACGGACTGACATGTTCGATGGATTAAAGGCAAAACCCTGTTTTGATATTATTATTTTTAATGCACCATACCTGCCTACATCCGAGAATGAAAAAATCCCGGGGTGGTTGAATTATGCTTTTGACGGCGGCAGTGGTGGGCATGCAGCAGTCGAGCGTTTCTTAGATGATGTATGTACATATCTTGTACCAAATGGATTGATATTAATGCTGGTTTCTTCATTTACTGGTATCAAGCATGTTATTTCAAATATGGAATCAATAGGCTTTGATGTTATCATTGCTGGCAGAAAAAAATGTTTCTTTGAGGAACTTGTTGTCCTGCTGGGAAAACGTTGCAGTTAATGATCTTAATAACTATACAAGTATTTTTATCACCAAACAGCAATGTATATTAAAAGGTGTTGATGAACATGAGTAAGGTTTTTTTCAAATCCGTTGATAACATAGGTCCTGAGCAGACGCAGATAGATCAGGTAAAAGAACTGTTTCCAAAAATATCGCCTGTAAAAAAAGGCGACATCGTGGCAGTGAAAATACATCCGGGTGAGTATGGCAACACTACACATATTCGTCCTGTGATCGTAAGGACTGTTGTTGACATGGTCAGGGAAGCCGGAGGTATTCCATTTGTGACGGAGACTACCGTCCTGTATAAAGGTATGAGACTTAACGCAGCAGATTTGTTGTGGACGGCTGAGGTAAATGGATTTACACAGGCAAGTATGAATGCTCCCATTATTGTTGCGGATGGACTACTTGGGGATGATGGTGTTGATGTCAGGATCGGGGGCGAGGCTATTAATAATATAACGGTGGCGTCCGCTATCGCAAAAGCAGATTGCATGATCATGATATCTCATTGTAAAGGGCATCCTGGTTCCGGTTTTGGTGGCGCGATCAAGAATCTTGGTATGGGATGTCTTGATAAAAATGGAAAGATGCGTGTGCATGAGGTTGGAAAGCCATCGATAGATGCTGAAAAATGTATCGGGTGTGGGGTTTGCTTTGATCAGTGCATCTGGGGTGCGCTGAAGATGAATGGTGATAAGGCGTATGTTGATAGAAATTTGTGTAAAGGTGAGCTGTCATGTCCTAAATCCTGTCCGTATGAAGCTATTGTTCCGCCTGCTGATGTTGCACAACAGATGCAAATACGGCTCGGTGAGGCTGCGTTGGGACCGATAAAGGCATTGTCCGGTCGTATCGGATATATCAATTGGATATTTGATCTGACACCAGGCTGTGATTGCTTCAATTTCTCTGCACCGGTATTTTCACGGAACGTTGGCATTGTTGCCTCGTATGATCCTGTTGCACTGGATATGGCAAGTATTAACCTGATAGATCGCACAATGCAGGAGGATGGAAAATGTGATGGTGTGCACGGCGTGTGGGGTATTGATCCGGTGATACATCTTGAGTATGCTGAGAAAATTGGGGCTGGAAGCAGAGATTATGAACTGGTGAAATGATGTTCACAGGCTGTCCCATAAGTCAAAGCATGTGTACAAATCATGTATATTTCAGTCCAAATGGGTAAATAAAACATCA
>JBQVLY010000098.1:0-6424 GCA_052361065.1 Methanosarcinaceae archaeon
TCGCATATAATCTTTACGAAAACATAAAAAAGTGATGTCTTTACTGCATGCGTTTATATTCATATCGGGAATTGCTGTTATGAGGGGTTATTTATGGATGAAAACGGTGAATTTTGGTGTGATACTGGAGAACATGGGATGTATGGCAATTCTGCTGCCTTTTCTTTTAGTTCTACTATTTTTTTCGCAGTTCCGAGATACTTTTGCCATATTTGTTTTGGTTTTCCATCAACTCTTGCCATTTCAACGGCATACCAATAGATATGACCTTTAATTATTTTCTTTTTCAATGAAACCATGGTGTATAGTTAGGCTTACACCTTTATATACGTATTGCTTCAAAACCAGTATCAATAATGGCAATATTCTTATTTAAAAAGTTAGGCCATACACTTTGTAATTTAAAGGTGAGCCTGCTGCTTCCGATTATTAGAGGAGATTTGTTGGGATTTTGTGTTTCCTTGAAAGTCAAGTTAAACACACAACAAAAACTTCAAAAAAAAAGATCCGGGTTATCACAACCCGAAATCCACTACATTCTTATCAGCGATCACCTGAATTTTCTTGATCTCTTCCTCTCCGCCTTCCATAGTAAAGAGATGCTTGAACCTGCGCTGCATCTTGAGATAATCCTCAACCGGCTTTGGGTTTTTGATCTTCCTGACTTTTGTGATCTCGCCGTCCTCCATTTCAAACATTGGCCACAGTGCAGTTTCAACAGCCAGTTTCCCTATCTCTACTGTCTTTGAAGTATCAAATCCCCATCCTGTCGTACATGGAGCATGTGCATGAATATAGGTAGGTCCAACTGTCTCATTAGCGGTCTTCACCTTGCGGATCATATCCTTTGGATATGCTACCGAAGTTGTCGCAATGTATGGCGAACCATGTGCCGCTATAATTGCAGGCATGTTCTTCTTCGGACGCTGGTTACCAAACGATACTTTACCGGCCGGACTTGTGGTCGTCGATGCATTAAATGGTGTTGCGCCGCTTCGCTGCACACCGGTGTTCATGTATGCTTCATTATCAATACACACATACGTAAAATCGTGTCCACGCTCAAAAGCACCGGATATTGACCGTATTCCGATATCGAGTGTTGAACCATCGCCTCCCATTGCAATGATCTTTGTCTTTCCGATTGTGCCCTTAGCTTTTAGTGCTGCCTCAATTCCCGATGCAACCGCAGCTGTATTTTCAAACAGTGAATGTATCCACGGGACCTCCCACGCGGATTCGGGGTATGGTGTTGTCATAACTTCAAGGCATCCAGTCGGATTGATCACAATACAATCCTCGCCTGCTGCCATCAATGTGAACTTTGCAGCCATTGCGTCACAACATCCGGCACATCCCCTGTGTCCGGGGGCTAACAATGACTTTGACTTTAACTCCGGACTCATAGCAATTCCTCCCTCAAATCAGTGAACTGGCTTTCAATATCAATACCTGTTTTCATCGCAGTCTTTGCCTCGTCAATGATCTTCTCGATCGTGCTTACGGGAATATCACGTCCCCCATGACCAATCATATAGCCTGCAACTGGAACATCAATGTTTGTATTGTACAAACATGACTTGGTCTCAGTGAATAATGCACCTTCGTTCAATCCAATTGATATATTCTTATCCAGCACTACAACCATCTTTGCGTCCTTGATAACCTTCTTGATCGCAAGTTTGGGTAATGGCCTGAATGACCTTACCTTAAGAAGTCCTATTTTTTCACCTTTGCTGCGGTGTGCATCAATTACATCTTTGAGCGTACCGATGATCGAACCCATTGCCATGATAATAATATCGGCATCCTCTGTGTTATATTCTTCAATTAATCCACCATAGTACCTGCCAAATAATTTATTAAACTCGTCTGCAGCATCTTCGATCTTAAAAAGAGCCACATCCATTGCCTTCTCCTGAAGGTACCGGAACTCGGTGTAGGTAGATGGATCTGCAAATGCACCAAAACTCATCGGATTCTTCGGATCAAGCAAAAACTCAGGTTCAAATGGCGGAAGATACTGATCTACCAAGTCCTGTTCAAGCAAGACGACCGGTTCATACACATGCGATAAGATAAACCCATCCATACAGACCATTATAGGCAGAAGCACATCCTTATCCTCAGCGATCTTAAATGCCTGTGCCGTCATATCAGCAATTTCCTGTGTATCCTCTGCATATAATTGTATCCAGCCCGTATCACGCTGGGATATTGAATCCTGATGATCGTTCCAGATATTAATGGGTGCACTGACCGCCCTGTTTACGACTGTCATAACAACAGGCAGGCGCATACCTGAAATATTAAACAGAACCTCATGCATAAGTTCAAGTCCCTGTGATGTTGTTGCCGAATAGGTTCTAGCGCCTGCGGCTGATGCACCGACAAGTGCCGATATGGCAGAGAATTCCGATTCAACATTAAGGTATTCGCAATTTGGCATCTCACCATCTGCCATGAACTGGGAAAGATTTTCTACGATATGGGTCTGCGGAGTGATGGGATATGCAGATATTACATTGGGTTTGCATACCTTTACCGAATGTGCAACCGAATACGATCCTTCAACAACTACCATTTTTTCCATGTTTACATTATTAGTTGCTGTCATCTATTTTTCCTCCAGGACCATCTTTATTGCCTGTTTCGGGCATTCGTTCGCACATATTCCGCATCCTTTACAAAAATCATAGTCAAATTCAAAGAATCCGTCATCTTTTGGGAGCACAGAACTCTCAGGACACAACAGTTCACACAATTTGCATTTTATGCATTTGTCATAATCATAAATTGGCCGATATGTCCTCCATCCTCCGGTTTTGTTAATACGGGTGGTGCCAGGTTTACATATGGCGCCTGGTATGATCTTCATGCTTTTGCCTCCGTCATCATATCGTACGCCTTTTGTATAGCTTCTGCATTCTTTTCACCAACTTTGCCAGGGAAGCGCTCTTTTACAGCATCCTGAATTGATTTTGGATTAATCTCGCCAGTCGCACCCGCAAATGCACCGATGAGCACTGTGTTTACAATAGGACGCCCGATAATGTCAAGTGCGATACCTGTTGCGTCAATTGTTATGATCTTTGCTTTTGCGTCCAGTTTGAACTTTTCAGGTGCAAACTCGGTGTTGATGAGAATTATTCCCGTATCCTTTACACCGCTTGCTACATCAACGATCTCAAGAAGTGATGGGTCCTGGACAATCACATAATCAGGTTCGTATACCTGGCTTCGAAGTCGGATAGTACTGTCACTGATCCTTGTAAATGCCTGGACTGGCGCACCTCTGCGCTCCACTCCAAAAGCGGGGAATGCCTGACTGAACTTGCCGTCTGCAAATGCTGCAATGGACAACAATTCAGCAGCAGTGACTGAACCCTGACCGCCTCGACCATGAATTCGTATCTCTTTCATCTATTTTTTTCTCCATGATAACATATTGAATATGTTTTAAAATCGCTGATAAAAACATACTAAATAATTATAATTAATTGCAATTGTGGTAATGATTATACTTATAGTTGCAACAGTTTAACGATTGATAGATCACTCACATTTAAGTGCTAATTGAAAGATAGGTAAATGCAATGTTTAATGGTGTAAATTAGTAATTAGTCTTTCGGTAAATTGAATACTGATGGCATAATTTAATTATGTCTTGCCGCACATTTCATGCATTACATCCATTATTGACCTTATGGTGTGCGCGTTGTTGAGTTTGCCGCGTATAATCCGGCTGCCTGCAACTCCTTTTGTGAATGCTTTGGACTGCGCTTTGATATTACCCGGTGAGAATACATCATATTTCCCTGCCAGTTTTGTATATTCGAAAAAATCATTCACCTGCTGGATGCAGTGGTCTGTCTCAAGCATCTCACCGTTTTCCAGGTAATGTGAAATGCGCCTGAAGATGAAAGGGGTGCCAATAGCAGCACGCCCGATCATCAAGCCATCACATTTCGTATATTCAAGTGCGTGTTTTGCGGATTCACCGTCCTTTATGTCACCGTTGGCAATTACGGGAATGGATAGTTCCTTTTTGATTCTTTTTGCATATTCAAGGCTGGAATTTCCACTATACTGCTGCTCCTTTGTCCTGCCGTGTACGGTAATGGCACACGCGCCTGCACTCTCGATCGTCCTTGCGATATCCAGCGTATTTTTCATTGAATCGAGCACACGGATCTTTGTGCTTACAGGTGTGCTGATATTATCTGTGAGATTATTGATGATATCATGAACCGTTTTTGGCGAGTTGAGCAAATCCGCCCCACATTTCTGTTTTATTATATGGGGGGCAGGGCAGCCCACATTTATGTCGATTATTGCGGGTTTATAGGTCTTTTCAATAATTAAGGCAGCCTCTGTCATGATATCCGGGGAATTCCCGAATAGCTGAATGCAGAACGGCTGTTCGTCCCCACATGTCATCCCTCGCTGCATGGTCTTTTCACCCTGGCGCACAATTGCATTTGCACTTATCATTTCCGAGTATGTAAGAGCTGCACCGTATTTTTTACATAGCATACGAAATGCCAGGTTGGTGATGTTTGCCATTGGAGCGAGAAGCAGGTTACCGGGTAGTTTCAGGTTTGCGATTCTCATGTTTATTTTAATAATCGTTTAAAATATCAAGTCTAAATTTGTGTTTTGCACATATTTTACATACGAAACGGCTAATGTAAGGTCAAATCTCAATAAATGGCATCGAAATGAATTTGGTTGGTGGTAAAACGGGAATGTCTGTTAAAAATATGTTCTATCCAATTTTTCCAAAATTTCCTTCCCCGCATCTGTTAATACAAACTTTTTCCATGTTGTTTTCTCAGGGGTTAAACACTTAATCAACCCCTTATTCTCAAGTTCCTTGAGAGCACGGCTGATATTTTGTGTCGATCTTTTGGTCTCATGGGCGATATCCGAGGCCTTGAACACAGTATGCCCTTTCATTGTTTCCATGAGTACCAAGCGTCGATCAACATTGATGATCCACATAAGCAGTTCATCGGTTAAGTTTTCTGTTTTGTCTGCCATTTTAAATTACCTGTACAAATGTTGTCATAAATTGACTGCTCATGTTGTATTTAAAACCCGACTTTTTTGTATTCGCTCAAATAATTCGCCATACACAGCAGTCAGGTCACCTGTACCTTTTCTGAACACATCCTTATCAAGGCTTTTGATCACACCATTTTCGAATTCTGCTTTATCCCAGAAGCGACAGCCGTCAGGGGTTCCGGCTTCGTCAGCAAGGATTATCTCACCTTCAGGGGTTTTGCCGTACTCTATCTTGAAATCTGCCAGTATTATGCCCATATTATTGAGTTCCCTGCCGAGTATTTCGTTAATCCTTTTGGTGAGTTTTGTAATGTATTCTATCTCCTTTTCTCCAAGCCAGCCATTGAATAATATTTCCTTTATGTCAACCGGCCTGTCCACTGCCTCGAACTTGGTTGTGAACTCGATCATTCCTCCGGGTATTGGTGCACCTTCTTTTGGCTCCACACCATCAGGAAGTTCAACTTCTCCTGATTCATATCGGCGCAGGAGCGAACCTGCGGCATAGTTCCTGCAAATAACCTCCAATGGCACGATCTTTAAGCGTTTAACAAGCATGCTGGTCGGTGTCGGACAGGATATATAATGAGTGGGTATACCTTCCTGTTCCAGGATATTAAACCAATATTCTGCCACACGGCATGTAATCTCACCTTTTTCCTGATATTCTGCCTTTTTTTCGCCGTCAAAAGCAGTTACCCTGTCTGTAAATTCAAACAACAGGTTACCATCAAGTGTTTCATAGATATCCTTTGCTTTTCCTGATGAAATATATGTCATAGTATTTTCCGACATAACGAGCAATACGTCTCGAAGTTTAAATATGTTATCATATATTCTCATAACACCTGCAAGAGTCGCTAAAATAATTGAAGACACGTATAAAAACGTTGTCAATGTGTTTATGCAACAGTATGACTTGCACCCCATTTATCATGGTTCGCTATACGGCAGGACAGGCCTACGATCGCGGTCTTGCTTACTACTGCTCTAAGTGTATCAGGATGTGATTTTGTGGCATAATACTATACTATCGTCAATTACGTACATGCACACACATATATACATATATATATACACACATGTATGTCCATTTGCTTTTGTATGCCCATGTAATAAAAGGAATACTAATATGGGGATTGAGAGTCGGCAATCACCACCCTCCATTTGACCTATAAAGGGGTCTAAGCATCCAATTTCCCCTAAAGTTTTGTTATTTTCCTTCTTTCGTCAACCATTTGAAAGCACTTTAACCTCTTACCAGATCATTTTTTCCTGTGCAAAAAACTGCAAAATTTGAAATATGCACATAAATATGATATCCAGCATCTGTAAAGACTTGAATTGACTTGAACAG
>JBQVLY010000099.1:0-6162 GCA_052361065.1 Methanosarcinaceae archaeon
TATCCCATCGCCACTATTACTTAATATTGCCATTACAGTGATTGCACAGCCGACCGCTACGCATTCACAATTCTGCACCAATAAAAAGACTGATAGGGCGTGATTTACAGATATTATCTACGGAACTCGTGGATGCATACTCTTTCTGGAATTAAAAATGTTTTGAACTGGATTCTGTTGCCTCTCTGCACCATGGTCATGAGAATGGTGCGGCATCGAACCGATGATGCAATGAGAATTCGCCAGCAGTTCCCGTTGTGGATATGAACGCATGTGGCCGAAGTGTTGTTTCTTTATACTTTCGTAAACATTTATGCACAATGTTGAGTAACAAAAAGAATAATCCCAAATAATGTTTAGCGAATTTGGAATTCAGAGGATGGTGGTTCGCATGAGCAAAACAAAAATAAAACTCCGAAAATATCTGAACGCCGACGCGCTATTCAGTCTCGTTCACTCAGGTTTTGAGAAAATAAAAGACCATCGGCCACAAAACATCAAGATTTCCCTAACCGATGCACTTATGTCGGCTTTTGTTATGTTTTCGATCAAAGATCCTTCTTTACTCGCTTTTGAGGAGAAACATTCTGAAGATACGAACTTAAAGACAATCTACAAGATAAATAACGTACCTTGCGACACCCAGATGCGCACGATCTTGGATGAGGTGGAACCTGCTGATATAACACCTTTATTCAGCGATATATTCCGTCAACTCCAACGAGGAAAGGTTTTGGAGAAAATGGTCTTTATGAACAGGTACTATCTACTTTCTATAGATGGAACCGGCTATTTCTCTTCAAATAAGATCCATTGCGACTCTTGTTGTGTAAAAACGAGATTAAAAACAGGGGAAATCACCTATCAGCATCAGATGTTGGGCGCAGCGATCGTTCACCCCGATTGCAGAGAGGTAATACCGTTAGCACCAGAGCCGATCATCAAACAGGACGGGGCTACGAAGAATGACAGCGAACGCAATGCAAGTAAGCGTTTTTTTGAGAAATTAAGAAAAATGCATCCGCGTTTACACTTCATCGTAACAGAGGATGGATTAAATTCAAATGCCCCACATATCCGTGAACTGGAAAAACATAAGCTGCATTATATTCTGGGGGCAAAGGAAGGGGATCATGGATTTTTGTTCGATTATGTCCGGTCTGCTGCGAAAGACGGTTCAACGACAGAAATTGAATATAAAGATGATGATATTGTCCATCGGTTCCGTTTTATCAATCAAGTACCTTTGAATGCGTCCAATCAAGATTTGTTGGTGAATTTTGTAGAATACTGGCAAACTACTCCCAAAAAAACGATGCATTTCAGTTGGGTCACGGATACGGAAGTGACTGAAGAGAACGTTTTCGAGATCATGCGCGGCGGCAGAGCACGCTGGAAAATTGAGAATGAGACCTTTAATACGCTCAAAAACCAGGGATATAACTTCGAACATAATTATGGGCATGGAAAGAAGAACCTGTCAGTTGTTTTTGCCATGTTGATGATGCTCGCGTTTTTGGTGGATCAAGCTCAGCAACTTGCCTGCCGATTATTTCAAGCAGTTTGGAAGAAGTTGGGGAGTAAAAGAAGTCTTTGGGAGAAAATAAGGTATTTATTTTATGGATTCAAATTTGATTCGATGGAAAGCATCTTCAGAGCCCTGTTTTATGGATTTGAAAGGAAATATCCAGTTATCCTCGAAGATCCGCCTCCATCTTGATGGGAAATTGAGACCGGGCATTGCAATAACATAACCCTGAATGTGGATTCGATTTTGCTTGTATCGACCGGTAGGTGTATTTTTTCGGCGATGTTCTCGTATAAGTAGTTAAAATACTAAGTATTGAATTTATACTTTATTTATTTTTTTACATTCTATATGCGTAATGTGGAACTAAAAATTCGGTAAGTAAGACCGAGAGTGTGGAATACCTTACTGAGCGGGAATTGCTGAGAATTCGCCAGATGTCGGGACATGGATTTCGCATATACTAAACAACGGCCCCCGGATAACCGGATCGGCGGGGGGCTTTGGAATATGCCATTCTCAAGTGAGAAGGGTGTTAAAACGCCTGAAAACGAGGAAGATTATAGCACAATTAAGAATCGTACAATAGGGTAATGTCCTAATATACAATAGTTTATTATAGGGTGCAACAGAACCATTCTCTCAGGTGTTTACCATGGCACGACCAAGAGGAAAAATCGATGCTGTTTGTCAGAACCTACAATGCCATTATTATCGAAAAGAAGCTGGAAAAGACATTATCAAAAGCGGTAAATACAAGAGCACCGGCCATCAAAGATATTATTGCAAGCATTGCGAGACTTATTTCATGGAAACAAAAGGCACGCCGTTATACCGGAAACACCTATCCGAAAGTGAAATAATCAATATTTGCAAACATTTGGTAGAGAAGAACGGCATACGGAGTATCGAGCGGATAACCGGTCACCACCGAGATACTATAGGTAGACTGCTGGAGGATATGGCTGAGCATGCATTAGGGATGAATGAGTACCTCATAAAGACCCTCGAACTCACACCGCTTGAATGCGATGAAATATGGAGCTTTGTCAAAAAAACAAAAAAATATTGAGCCCGGCAGCCCAAATTGGACTGAAGAAGGTGATGCCTGGACATATACCTGCGTAAAGCGAAGTACATACTTCTTTGTGGCGTTTTCAGTCGGGAAACAGACCCAGGAGACTTGCAGGCGGATGATGAAGAAAGTATTTGAAAGGACAGAGCAGCCGTCTCCGCAGACCAAAATGGAGATGTTCACCGATGGAAATGACGACTATACTTATGTTTTGCCAGATTATTGTGCAGATGCCTGCATCGAGTATGGGCAGCTTGTAAAGATCAAGGAGAACGGGCGAGTCGTCCGAAAGGAGAAAAGGATAATATATGGCAACCCGGATCTCGGTGATATAGAAACCACTGACGTCGAGAACTACAACGGGATACTAAGGGAACGGATTGGTAGGCTGGTGCGGAAGACAAAGTGTTTCTCAAAACGGAAGCGGATGCTGGAATGTTCGCTCCATGTGTTTCAATTCTATTGGAATTTCATAAACGAGTTCAAAAGAAGAACTTCCCCTGCAATGTTGGAAGGATTAGCAGATCACCTGTGGACATGGCACGAATTTTTCTATTTCCGATTAACTATCTTAAATTAGGACATTACCTACAATAGCATCGAATATCCTCTCTCTTAATTCCCGAATGATCCTTTGATCCACTCCCAATCTCTCCGGATCAAAATGCGTCTCGTTCAGATAGAGCTTGCGATTGATCTCGATCTGAATCCACGGTATCCCCTCCCGCTCATAATGATACTGCGAGATATATCCGCCCGCGAACGGATCGTTCATCGCAACCCTACCACCGCCCGCAAACGCCTGCCTGAGCGATTCTGCAAGCGCACGTATCCATTCGGGAGGGCAGGTTACAGGACCACGCCCACGTACGGCATCCCATGCTCATCGCCGCGGTTGCTCATGCATATCGGTCCCAGCCGCTCCACTCCGAAATAAATTCTGGGGCATCCCCCATGCTGTCCTTTTTGAGACACCATATCAATCAACGACTTAGACTTCCATTCTGTAGTTGTCACCGGGAAAAGCTGAACCAAGTACATATGATGGATTTTTAATAATATTTTAAAACAAAAATCGGGGCTGGCCCAACACATCCATTTTATTCCTTTTCCTCTTTATATGCTGTCAATTTCGTCACTCCTAAACCTATTAAGTACCATTGAACTACTACAAAAGAAAAGATCACACTCATAGGGATGCTTTCGTATTGTGACCGAAAATGTGGCTGAAATAAATACCAAAAGCACATCCCAAAACCGCCACCAGGTATATTTGGAGTCCTCATTATAACACGTACTTTATCAATGAGATTTCCTAACGATCCGTATAATCCTGGTGGGCATGTGCCGTATGGGCACAGGTCGAGCCAGAGTTCTTCGCAAACGATCCATATCACGCATGTTGCAATACCTGCGAACAGTATGACCAATCCGATTTTAGAAAGACTTAAATATCTGCTCTTTAGTGCTATGAAAACAGTAACTGACACGAAAATTCCACATAGCAGCCAAAGGATATAGAAACGGAGATGGTCGGGAGAAAAAACACATGCAACAGCGGTAGCTAAAAATATGCTCGACAAATACACCGCAACCAACGTTTTTGTTTTTCCTTTCATCATTTTTTGTTTCTTTCTTTATATTTGTTTAGATCTTAAAAAGTCACAGACCTATCGGATTGGAAATCCCGGGCATCTCGACGCAAGGGCGCCATAATCTCTTCATGCTCTCTTTTTATTGAACGTTAAATGAATTTATGACATGGTCAAAAATACCTTCTGATGCACCATATAAATCTTCTGAGGCGTAACAGCCAAATTCATAGATCATATTATCAACACTGAATATCACAACCTTCGATTTTGAGTTCATAGATGGATCCCAATGAGTAAATTCATATCCCTTGACACCGTTTACTTCAATAATTTTTTCTTTAACTATAGTTTCCGGATGTATTTCTCTATATGCATTTATTACTTCATCCCAATTTTTCCAGTTATTTGTTTTGGCTATGATTGTAATAGACGTTCCTTCTGGCTCATCAACAAACATCTCGACATTTTGAACACCATCTGTTAACTGAAACTCATCATGACCATGCATTGTCCATGCTTCAGGATAGTCATAACCATAATTAAATTCATGATTGTAACTCTGTATGTATCCTTGTGTTACGGGTGTTAGTGGTGGTGTGATGTCTGGTGCTTTTTCCTCGATACACCCCGCAAATATTATAGTTGCTGCGATTGCTACTATAATCATTACGCCTACTATAGTTTTCTTTGTCATGTTTTTATTTCCCCTTCCGAATCGGCGTGATCACCGTATCAGTTAACAAAGAAACCGTGTGTCGATCGCGACGGAGTTCTTTTCGCGCCATGCACGGTTACGTAAGAACTCATTCGATATAACACCTCTTATAATTGGGCTGTCAACCCGGAATGACTTCCCTGTCCGGATGCATAAGAGCACCTGCATGTGACCGGGGGATATATTAAATATGCTGTTGTGGGTTGCTGGCGGCTCTCAACGGAACGAGATATCCGTTCCCTGGCAATTTTCAGAGAGCGTCATGCAAACCGGACATAACCTCTATGATGGGTCCAAATATCTTTTCTCTCAGTTCCATAATTATCTCCTTCTTCACCCGTAATCGCTCCGGGTCAAAATACGTTTCGTTCAGATAGAGCTTGCGGTTTATCTCGATCTGAATCCATGGTATCCCCCGCCCATAATGATACTGCGAGATATACCCGCCTGCAAACGGATCGTTCATCGCAACCCTGCCAACACCAGCAAACGCCTGCCTGAGCGATTCTGCAAGCGCACGTATCCATTCCGGAGGGCAGGTTACAGGACCACGCCCACGTACAGGCATCCCCCCCCTACCGCCACGGTTGCTCAGGCATATCAGCGGTCTTGGCAGATCAGGTTTGTCGCTGATCGGTGGCGAACGCTCAAGCATGCTGTGGCAGTCAAGAGCCAGTTTGATGTTGCGGTTCGTAAGGAGATTCCCCAACCGTTCGTGATACGGAAAATAATATCTCTGCAATAATTCATCGACAAGAGCGTCGTCAGGAAACATACCTTCTGTATAAACTGGCGTACCATCCGTTGTCACGGTCTTCACGACTCCATCCGGATTTTCAGGAGGGCGATCGTCAAAAGCCCTGTTCACGTCCACAATCGCCCGTGCGATCGGCGTCTCGATTACCGCGTCCACACGCGTCCCAAAGTCATATATCTCGCGGGTAAGTGCGTCCCCGTCGTAAAAGATGTCTCTCCCTGTTATGCTGACTATGTCCGCAACTTCGGGCGGGATAGTGTCCCCGCCGTGCGGGATGGATATCAACAGAGGATGTACGGTGCCCATTTTCAGTATCCACCGGCAGTTCCGTCCCTTCTGACTTCAGCCACGCCCTGAAAGCCGGTGCCGTCGTGTTTCTTCAGTACCGCGTGTATTGCGCCAAGATAAAATGAGAACGGCTCTCGCTCATCGATCCGGTATCCTTTCTGCCGGAAAAATGCAGGAAATCTATCAGGGAAACGTTCTGCTTCG
>JBQVLY010000100.1:0-6155 GCA_052361065.1 Methanosarcinaceae archaeon
TGCATGCAAATTTTCTGTCGAAGTCGGGAAATCGTATGTTCAAAACATGTGTCACATATATTTACAATATAAATATAATATTATAGAAATGTATAAAACCGCTATCAGAAAAAATTGTTTATAATTTGCAGATACCTGCGGAAAGTGAGTAAAAACGCTATTATGCGTTATTCCATATTTAGGTTATAAATTGAAATGCCGCGAAAACGGCATCTTTCGCGCCAGTGGTTTGGGAATGTGCCGCCTCCGGAGGATTGTTTTGGCGTTAAAAATCGCTAAACAAACACAAAAAAGCAATCCGAGTAATATGTAATAGCATTTCCTGTTATGTGAGACAAGTGAATTTTTTCACTCGTCTTCATCGATTTCGTCATTTTCTGCATGCTCATTGCATCTGCAATGTGCGCATTTACCGTTGCATTCACAATCCATAATATTACACCTCCTTTTTTACTTTATGAAATTATATAAACCAGAAATAATCAGATATACCATTTACAAGTTCAACGCCGTATCCTTGATAACACAACAGTCGCAATGACAATCAACAAACCTCCGGCAGCCAGCAGGATATTGATGTGATTGCTATCTTTTACAACAAATGAGACCGGCACCCTGACACCAGCGCCAAGCCCAAGCCCACCTGAATCATCATCGGACGGACGAGCTGTTATCAGGATGCTACCGTTGTATTCGCCCCCCTTTTTTTGATCCACAGATACCGTTACAGCCTTGCTCTCCTGCGCATCAAGATCAAACTCCAGCGAGTCTACGATGATGTCTACTCCTTCTACTATGAGTGAAACCCGTTCTGCCGTGTCACCGGTATTTATTACGTACAGTTCTAGCGTTGCGCCTTCTTTTGGTTCCACTTCACCGAAATCTATATTGTCAGGTGATGCGCCGACACCGATTCCCGACGCTTGCGGGACCAGTAAAAAAAGAAGGAAAAGGGAGAATACCCCCTTATATCTCACTCTCGGCAACGAAAAGAATTGTTCCATCGTACTTTCCTCCTGCCCAGTCAGGAACTTCAAGGTTTGCCACGACTTTGTATTCGTACCAGAAGTCTGAAGTGTCTGCCGGAACCACGCTTGAGAAAGCTCCGATTTCCTGACCATTTAACCGGAGTGATTCGTTGTAAAATTCGTTGCTGTCATCCAGTATTATTACGGTGACTTTTGCAGAACCTGCTCCGGTGTTCACAACTGTTATGTCCTTATTTCCAGATATCATACCTGCTCCTACTTTTCCGAAATCAACACCTGTTGTCGGTATGGTCATTGATATTGCGGGAATGACCTCGGCTACTAGCACTGTTGTTGTCTCTAAAACTACTGGCTTGAATGACATTTTTAAGTTCCCCAGCATTACTGTTTCCCCATTCATGTTTACCGCATTCCATTCAATACTCTGTGTTGTATCATTGAAAATGGTAAGACTCTCTTCAAATACAACTGCTTCAGAGATATTTAATTCCGGAATACCGTCTTTTAGAACCGTTCTGCTCTCATAGCCGTTGACAGTCAGGTTTGAGTACCCGATCTCATCGCCTTCCTTGATTACGAGCTGCTTTTTCTCACGATCCCACCATGCAGAGCCAGTTTCAATCGTCTCTACGCTTCCCATCGTAAATTCAACAACAAAGTCTGCGCTTGTCGGACCGGTCAGGGTAAATGTCCTTGTACCGCTTATGGGCGTTGTATCGTTGCCGATTACCATCGATCCCTCAAATGTCCATTTACCGGAAAATGATTCGAAGAGTTCATCGGGAGATATCATCCCATTACCGGTGTGTTCAACTTCAAATACATCATCTGCTGGCAAATAGAGAATCTTCTCCATAATTTCCCCTTTCATCAGTTTGAATGCTGATTTCTCATCAGGCGTTGCAACTTTTGTCTTGCATTTCTTTCTCAGTTCAAAGAAACCATTCGGGAAGAAGTTCTCTTTCACGCTGACTACAACCATATCGCCGCTCGATTTATCGATGAAACAATAACGGTAGTTCTCTTCGGTGAGATTCAGTATGTCAGTGCCTTGTGGCAGGTTGACTGTCACATCCTCATTTGAATTCAGGATATATTCGAACGTTTCGGTATGTCCGTCTGATGGATGTGCACTAATAATCTCCAGATTGCCACGTTCCGGAATTCCATTCCATGCTTCAAACGCGATCAGACTCGCCTTAAACGCTGTTGCGACACACGGGCAGATATGTCCGTGTGCTTCATCCAGATCATCCAGCGTGATATCCAGAAGTTCTCCTTCATCGTAGACCTGAAGCACAAGATCATTACTCTCCTTTGCTGCGCTTATCTTTATCCATTCCGCCACATTAGGGTGCGGGGTGAGCGCGCTGCCATCGTAGGTATAAGTCAGGTTCTCAAGTAAACCCGGAATCTTCGTCCCGGTGAAGTATCCTTCGCTTACCATCAGGGGAATAACAACAGGTCCGTTGGCATTCTCAACGACCGGTCTTAAATTGAATTCGGGATGAAGTGTTTCGTTGTGGTGCATAAATGCAATTTCTGTGCCTGCAAGTCCGATCGCCGGATCACTCCAGTACTTTAGTTTCAATCGTGCCTGGTTGGTTAGTGATAATGTATTATTCACCCATCCGGCAAAATTGTCCTCTTCATCGGTTCCGTGTGCAACAACAACAAGTGTCTCGCCCGCAATACCTGCACTCCCCATGCTCAGGCCAGCCGTGCGATCAGCCAGGATATCGGCCACAAGCCAGTGGTCATCCATCGCACTGGTTAAAAGGATATCTGCATAGGTTTCAACTGGTACAAGTTCTTCTTCTTCACCCGGGTGTCCCATTATTCGCATAGCCCCATCAGTTCCATTCTCAATTGAGACACGCGATATTACGTACTGGTCGTCCTTTAAAACTATCGTCCGTTCCATCTCCACACCATTAACCATGACATGTTCGCTTGACAATGGAAGCGTTTCTATTAGTCCAAGCACATATTCGATCTCCTGAATATGGCTGCTGTGTGATGAAATAAAGAGTGGTATTGCGATTATGTTCGTAACACCAGCAGCATCGAGTTTCTCGACAGCATCATTGATCGTCTCATTCGGTACGAATTCGAGGAATCCGAGTTCAACCGGATATGGTAAATCTACCTCAGCGACCGCATCCCGTATAGGGGCGCACCAACTTTCACTCGGGCTTCCATGTGCAATAACAAGTACTCCGTATTTTTCTTGATCCTCTGCTGCTATAGCAGGTGCGACCAATGAAATGATCATAATAAATAACATCATTTGTACGGCAAGAGCATTGAATCTCTTATTTAATTTTGTTATATTCATAAAATATCTCCTTTAACATAGGTTTTCATATGCGATTAGGTTCAGAAATACTATGCCCAAATAAAACTAGGTTGAAGACAAATATCCTTGCAAATCCTACTGATCGGTGACCTGTACCCCGGGCAACTTTAAGGAGAAAAAGGAAATGTATTATTTACCAGTACACATGACAGGATTGCAATTCAAAAAGGTGCACTGTATCTTGTCCGTGATAGGAGATATGATGGGTGTGGAAGAACCAGCAATATATTAGAACATATAGAGATTTTGTGGCATGATACTTGAAGAGTTGCAGGTATTTCCACGGACATCTAATGGAAATTTGCAATTCGACCATATGCCCCCTCTTCATGACACATATAAATATGCTAATACGTTATCGATAAATACATTTGAAAGGCTTGATACTTGCGTTTTTGTTTCATTTTATTGTCAATCCCCTCATTTCAATTTCTTGTAGTGTATAATCTATAGGATCATATAGTTCGAGTTAAATCGACCGGAGGGTGATTTTTCTTGTCTTTCCAATTCCACCATTTCAGTTTTTCCGGATCCGGATTTTTGTTTTCGGCAAAATAAACTGAAGAACGACAAACATAAAGCACGCAACGGTCAACCTGGTATCCTTGATCTGCACAAATTCTTGAATATAATTCTTCCGGATCTTTGCCTTTCAGATCGGAAACATTTTCAATCCCGACGTTCCATAAAATTTTAGAAATGCAGTTTCCCACTCCTGGAATTGTTTGTAAATCTTTCAGATTATTATTCATAGAAGTAAGTGCTCCTCAAATATTCATATCTTTAAACTCTGATATCTCTTCGATTCGATCATTCTCTCGTTAAGATATTATTTCAACATCATCCTTTTTAATTATTGCCCAAGTTAACTGAATCGGAATAGTCACCCTATTTAGAATTGCTGATATCATCGCTATATGAATGGATATATTCATTGTGTGCATACGCGCCAATTGAATACATTTTTATGTAACATTATTCATTAAAAACAGATGGTGACTAAAATGAGAACAATAGACTGGAACAACGGATCAAAAACCATTATAATGGTCGACCAGACCCTTCTGCCAGGGGAGTATAAAGTTATCGAATGTAAAACTCTTAGCACTCTTTGCGAAGCGATTAAATCCCTGCGCGTCCGTGGTGCGCCTGCACTTAGTGCTGCCGGTGGGTTTGGGATAGCACTTGCTGCTACATTGAGCAGTGCAGCAAGTATGGAATTACTAATAAAGGATCTGAAAGTCGCTGCAAAAACTATAAAAGCCACGCGCCCGACTGCAATAAATCTTGCATGGGGTGTTGATAGGGTAATACACGCCATAAAGGATGCTTATGATGTAGATGGCATTTTTGATATTACGATTGCAGAAGCGATGCGGATTGCTGATGAGGATGTTATCATCAACAAAAAACTTGGCAAACACGGCGCGAAATTACTTGACGATGGTGATACTGTGATGACGCACTGCAATGCCGGCAAGATGGCTTGTGTGGATTGGGGCACTGCACTTGGTGTAATTCGCTCGGCTGTTGAAGAGGGTAAGAATATTAATGTCATAGCATGTGAGACACGACCCCTAAATCAGGGCGGAAGGATTACAACATGGGAACTAATGCAGGATAACATTCCTGTTAAACTTATCACGGATTCAATGTCAGGCCATGTCATGCGCAAAGGTATGGTCGATAAAGTGATTGTTGGGGCTGACCGGATAACTGAGGATGTGGTGTTCAACAAAATCGGGACATATACCCATTCGGTTATTGCTAAGGAACACGAGATTCCATTTTATGTGGCTGCACCTGTATCCACTTTTGATTTTGACGGATGGGAAGAAAGTGTTGAGATCGAACTCCGTAATCCGGATGAACTGCGGTTCTTTGGAAAAGAACAACTTACACCAATTGATGTTGATGTGTACAATCCTGCTTTTGATGCAACCCCAATGGAGAATATCAGTGCGATCATTACCGAAAATGGGATTTACGAGCCACCTTTTTTGCTGGATGAAGTGAAGATATGAATATAAATTTTATTTATCCACTTCAAAAAGCAGGGTAAAATGCATATTCGGATTATCTAAACCATATTTGTATAGATGGTTTCGATAAAATCCCGATGGACAGCCCATATTGCAATACCCTGCACAGCAACAGCGCCACAGACGGCGGATTCCATACATTATAATATATATACATACACATCAGTCGGACAAAACGTAACATATACAAAATGCAGCGAATTATAATAAAAAATTTTAAATTGAGGCGAGTTTTGGGACAGCCTGTCTGAAAATCATTTTTCACGCAGCAAAAAGCAGGCAGCAATAGGTACGCCTTTCGTGCTCGCTTCAAGTTTGTATCCCACGCCAGCCTCGCTGCCTGTGTTCAGACCGCGCGCAGGCGGGAGGTGTGCGTTAACAGGGATGCGTCGTCCACATGCGAATACACAAAATAAACCCTCGCAAAACCATATCTGCGTGCATCTGCGGTTAATTATTTTAAATGAACCGCAGATGAACTGTTTGATAAGAAAGATCCTGAAACAATAAAACAGTTTTTGTTGGCGAACTTAGACATGCTGCGTACTTCGTACGCCAGCAGCCTCGATGTAATCGAGGCACATCAAAACCTATATTCATCATAACAGATTTTTACTCAAGTTATCCCCCTGTCTTGAAAGAAGTGTTTGGAGACAATTTGATACATCAGTGTTGCTTGTTTCATTTAAACACCGATTTTCGTCAAGTGTTTATGCCTCATAATTGAACCATGTCCAAGATACCCAAAAGCGAAGTTTTTTGTTG